>JAUNHU010000067.1 GCA_030523825.1 Lautropia sp.
TGTCGTTGCGGCGGTTCTGCCGCTGGTTGCGGTTGGTGTTCTGCGGCTGGATCGTGACCGTGCCGGCGTTGTAGCTGTTGTAGGACTGGTTTCGCCGGTCGATTCCATAGCTGCCCTTGCCGGCCGAGCGGCCGGAAGACCAGTTGGAACTTGGGGCGGAGAGCGCCCCCCGGTTGCCCTGCTGATAGCCGCCCGAGCTGCCGTTGGCGCCGTAGGCACCGGTCGGTGCGCCGATGGGGCCACCGGTTTGGGCGGACACGGACATGGCCGCCAGCGCGAGGCTGGACGCCAGAAGGGTTCGGGCTCGTGTGGGAAGCCGTTTTCGGTCAGCAGCCAATGCCAGACACTCCAGGGAATGACACCCTCATTTTATCGTAACTGGTGCTTTGCCAACAGGTCGTACAAGGTGGGCCGGCTGACGCCGAGGGTGATGGCCGCCTTGGCGATGTTGTCGTTGGCATCCTTCAGTGCACGGTGGATCGCGTCGCGTTCGGCTTCGTCGCGGGCGTGCTTGATGGTGATGGGGGGCATCGTCTCGTTGGCAGGCAGACCGAGGTCACTGGCCTGGATGAGCACGCCATCTGCCGTGATGAGTGCCTGCTGGACGATGTTCCGCAGTTCGGCGATGTTGCCATGCCAGCTGTAGCGGCTGATGGCCTGAACGGCATCGTCGGCCAGCACCATGCGGGGAGCGCCCGCATTCTGCTGGTTGTGCTGTTCGATCATCCAGCGGGCCAGTTCGACCGCATCCTCTCCACGCTGGCGCAGCGCCGGCAGGCAGAGGTGAACCTGGCCGAGCCGGTCGTAGAGGTCGCGGCGGAACTGGCCGTCGACGATGCGGGCTCCGAGTGCGGGGCTGGCGATGCTGATGATCTGGGGCAGCGAATTCACATCCTTCCAGCGGGTTTCGCTGTTGTGGATGAGATAGAGCAGTTCGGTCTGGGTGGTGGGGTCGAGCTGCTCGATGTTTTCGAGGATGACGATGGCCGGGGTGGTGCCGGTCTGCTCGGCGACGGCCTTGCGGAAGACGACTTCGATGTCGATGCCGCGGGTGTAACGGTTGCAGCTGATGATGGGGGGCTGCACGCTGCCGGCCGAGGTGCCATCGCCGCCATGCAGGCGGTCGCTGTGCTGGGCGAAGTAGTTGGCCAGTGTCTTGCGGCCGGTACCGGGCTCGCCCTGGATGAGGATGCGCAGGTTGTGGCCGGTGAGCCGTTTGCTGCGCTTGATGACGCGACGCATGGCGGCATCGGAACTCATGATGCCGGGGATCAGCTCGCTGAGCGGGCGGCTGCGGGTGATGGCCTGATTCTGCTGGCGGATCTGCTGCAGCCGGCGTGCCCGCTGCACCGCGTAGGGCAGTGAGGTGGTCTCGGACGGGTAGGCGAGCACATCGTAGACATTGGGGAGCAGCAGCTGGGCAGCCAGGTGGTCATCGGTCGCACCGATGGCGACGATCCGGGCGTTGGGGCAGGCGGCCGTCAGCTGACGGCAGGCGTCGACGGGGGAAACCGACTGGGTGGGACCGCCGTGCGTGCCGAAATCGAGGATGATCACGTCGACCTCGGTGCTGTGCAGCTTGACGATGGCTTTCTTTATGCCTTGAATCAACAGCATGTCTTTTGCCATCGGCATGTGCTGCAAGCCAATCGCATGTTCGGGCGAAAGCTCGACGATCATGATCTGCTTGTTGCTCATGGGCTGTTTACGATGTTGCCTTGGAAGCGTGATTCCATCAGAGAGATAACGCTTTTCTAAGGGCAAAGTGCACGGCTACCTGTAACGTGGTGTATGGAAAATGATTTTTGTTGGGTTGCCTCGCTGGAGGCCGCCATCTGGCGTACCACGTTGTCATCGGATGTGACAAACTTTCCATAATTGAGGTCGGCCTGCTGGTCTGGACAGGGCTGCAAGGGGATAGGGATGCAGGAGGAGGTTGCGGTGGACAGCGTGTCGATGACAGGGCGTGGAGAGGCCTGGATGGCATGGGCACGTGCCTGGTTGACGGAGCATGGCGAGGGGGAGTGGGCTCCGCCGGGACAGCCGTCGATCGGTGAGCAACGGGTGGCGCATGGCATGGGGCTGGACGAGGTGTTGCAGCTGCAGGGAGCCGATCCGATTGCCCGGGCGCTGGGCATCCTGATGTGCAGCTGGCCACAGCCAGAACAGCATGAGCTGGATGCGGCACTGGGCGAGGAACTCGGGGCTTACATGGGCACGCTCCTGGAGAATTGCCGGCGGCTTGCCGTGCCGTCGCTGGCGCAGGTGATGAGCGGGCTGGGCAGGCATGGGGCGTCGCAGTCGGAGGTGTTGCGCCGGATGACGCTGGCGATGGCGCGTGATGTGCGGGTGGTGATGGTGAGCCTGGCGTCGGTGCTGCAGTCGTTGCGTCATGTGGTGGCGCACAGGCAGGGAGAGCGCGAGGATGTGCAGGTGCTGGCCCGGGTGGCCATGCAGGTGCTGGCACCGCTGGCCAACCGGCTGGGGCTCTATCGCATCAAGTGGGAGATGGAAGATCTGGCTTTCCGCTGTCTGGATCCGGAGCGTTACCGGATGCTGGCCAACGCGGTGGAGCAGAAGCGGCCCGAGCGCGATGCCTTCGTGACCAGTGCGACGGCGGAGTTGTCGGCGCTGCTGGCCGAGCAGGGGATTCAGGCGAAGGTGAAGGGGCGATCCAAGCACCTCTGGAGCATCCACAACAAGCTGAAGGCCAAGAATCTCAGTATCGAGAATCTTCGTGATCTGCGCGGCCTGCGGGTGATGGTGAACACGCTGGAGGAGTGCTACGGTGCGCTTGACGTGGTCCATCAGCGCTGGGAGCCCGAGATGGAGGAGCTGGACGATTACATCGCCTATCCGAAACCGAACGGGTATCAGTCACTGCATACGGTGGTGGTGGCCGATGATGGCCGGCCGATGGAAGTGCAGATCCGCACGCAGGCGATGCACGATGCCGCCGAGTACGGGCTGGCGGCGCACTGGAACTACAAGGAACGCTCGGCACCAGGCGGCGCGCGGGAGGTGGTGCCTTCACTGGACGGACAGGCGCGCATCTCGTGGTTGCGGCAGCTGCTGGCCTGGCAACAGGAGGTGGGGGCCCCTGTGACCAGTGAGGAGGTGAGCACGGCCGACGATTCGATGATCTTCGTGATGACCCCCCAGGGGCGGGTGATCGAGTTGCCGGCCGGGTCGACCGCCGTGGATTTTGCCTACCACGTGCATACCTCGCTGGGCCATCGCTGCCGGGGCGCGCGGGTGGATGGTCGCATGTTGCCGCTGAACACGCCGCTGACCAATGCGCAGGTGGTGGACATCGTGCAGGCGCGTGCGGGGGCCAACGACGATCCGGGGCCGTCGCGGGACTGGCTGAATCCGTCGCTGGGCTATGTGCGCAGCAACCGGGCGAAAGCGAAGGTACGGCAGTGGTTCAATGCCCGGCAACGCGGAGAGGAGCAGACCACGGGCCGTGAGCGGATCGAGAAGCTGCTTGCCCGCGAAGGGGCGACGGCCCTGTCGCTCGACGAGCTGGCCTCACGCCTGAAGCAGCCTTCGGCCACGGCGCTGTTCTCGGCGGTGGCGCGCGATCTGATCGGGTTGCGGGCACTGGAAGCTGCCATCCGGGGTGGACAGCCCGCGACGCCCGCATCGGCGTCGGGCGAGCCGGTGCTGGCAAAGCCTGCTTCCGCGCAGAAATCGGCGTCGGCAGACGCCAATGGTGTACTGGTGATGGGGGTGGACTTCCTGATGAACCACCTGGCCAAGTGCTGCCATCCGGTGCCGCCCGATCCGATCAGCGGTTTCGTGACGCGGGGCCGGGGCGTGTCGGTACACCGGCAGGACTGCCCGTCGCTGGCGGCCCTGCGAGCGCGTTCTCCCGAGCGGGAACTGCCGGTGTCCTGGGGTGACAACTGGCAGGCACCCGTGAAGACGAAGAATGGCCAGATGAAGCCCCGACGTTTTCAGGTGGGGATTCAGGTGACGGGCGCAGACCGGACCGGGCTGCTGCGCGACATCCTGGATACGCTGGCCCGCGAGCAATGCCCGCTGATGTCGGTGCGCAGTCACACCACGAAGGAGCTGGCACGCTTCACGCTGATTCTGGAAGTGCCGTCGGTGGAGACGCTGGCCCGGATCAAGCAGCTGGTGCGGCAGGTGCCGGGGGTGTCGACCTGCCGGCGGGTCTGAACCGGGCATGTCTCGCCCGTGTGTCGCCCTGTCTGCGTCAGCCCCGGCGGGCCGATTTGGGGCGGAAGGCGGCGCAGACGGCCGGGTCGGTCTCGATGTAGGGGGCGCCGATCAGGTCGAGGCAGTAGGGGACGGCCGCAAAGATGCCGTTGACACGGATCTGGTCACTTTCGGCGTCACGCACGCCTTCGAGGATCTCGCGGATGGACTTGGGCTGGCCGGGCAGGTTGATGATGAGCGCCTTGCCGCGGATGACGGCCTCCTGCCGCGACAGGATGGCGGTGGGCACGAAATTCAGGCTGATCGCACGCATCTGCTCGCCAAAGCCGGGCATGACACGATCGGCCACAGCCAGCGTGGCTTCCGGCGTGACATCGCGCGGGGCCGGGCCGGTGCCGCCGGTGGTGAGTACCAGATGGCAGCCCTGTTCGTCGACCAGTTCGCGCAGCGTGGCCTCGATGGTGGGCTGGTCGTCGGCGATGAGGCGGCTGGTGTGCGTGAAGGGGCTGGTGATGGCCTTGCCCAGCCAGTCGATGAGCGCAGGGATGCCCTTGTCTTCATAGGCGCCGCTGCTGGCGCGGTCGCTGATGGAGACGAGGCCGATGTGCAGGGGGGCTTCGGAGGTAGCCATGTTCGGGGTGTTCATGAGGCGGAAGGAGCCGGGCTGGCCGATGCCTCGGCTGCTGCGCGGATGACTTCCAGATGGCTTTCCTGCAGCAGCTCGTGCAGGGTGCGGTAGAGCTGGCGCTGCAGTTTGGGCGGGCGGTTGGCGCCTTTTTCGCGGCGGGCTTGGGCGAGCAGCGCCGGCAGGCCGTATTCGGCGGCAGCCGGATGCTGGTTCATGAAATCGGTGAGCGAGAGGCTGCCGTCGAGCAGGCCGTCACGCCAGCGCTCGGCATGGTGCATCAGGTGGACGGCACTCTTGTGCTGTTCGTCGTCGATGACGAGTTGCTGCCGGATGGCATCGGCATCGACCGAGCGCATCAGCTTGCCGATGTATTGCAGCTGGCGGCGCAGACCTTCGTGGCTCTTGATGCGGCGGGCCTCGGCCACGGCACGCCCCAGGTCCTCGGGCAGGGTGATGCGTGCCAGCTGTGTGGCGGGCAGCTTGACCAGACGCTCGCCCAGCTCCTGCAGTTCGTGCATCTGCTGCTTGCGGCGGGTCTTGCTGATCGGGGCGTCGTCATCGGGCAACAGGGCGTCGCCGGTGTCGTCGGTGGTGTTCATGGTGTGGTGTCAGGATGAGGCTGCCGGGTAGTCCGGGAATATCCGCCCTGATCCGGGCGAGGCGCTGCCGGTCGCATCTTCTGGCCACGACAGCGCCGGGCTGCAGACGGACGGGGCTGGAAGGGCCGTGCGCGAGTGCTATATGATACTTGGTCGCATTTTCCCGATGGCGTGAGCGCTTTCAGGGCGTGTGTGCTCCCGGAGCATGCCTTCCCGTGCCAACCATGCCGGACATTCTGCCTTCCTCCCGACGGACGACCCTTTGCCGATGAAACGAGCTTCTGCCAAACCTGCCGCCGCTGTCGCGGAACGACGCACGCCGCGTGCCCGTGCCACCCTGCCTGCCGTCTGGCGCAAGGGCGACGGCAAGGGGGGCGATCGCCCGTTGTTCGATTATCAGCGGGCCGATTTCGAGGCGCTGTCCGAGCAGGTGCTGAAGCTCGCCCGTTCGCTGGGTGCCACGGCTGCCGTGGCGGAACTGTCGGAATCGAGCGGGCTGGCCGTGACAGTGCGCAAGGGCAAGGTCGAGACCATCGAGCAGACCCGCGACAAGGGGCTGGGCATCTCGGTGCATGTGGGCAAGCGGCGCGGTCATGCCAGCACCAGTGATTTCAGCCCGGCGGCGCTGGAACGCACGGTGCGGGCTGCCTACGACATCGCCTCCATCACCGGCGAAGATCCCTTTGCCGGCTTGCCCGATGCCGACCGGCTGGCGATGGGGCCGCACGACGTGAAGCCGCTGAAACTGTTCCAGCCGTGGGAGATTTCGGTCGATCAGGCGATCGAGCTGGCCCGCGAGATCGAGGCAGCCGGCTTTGCGGTGAGTCCGTTGGTGGGCAACAGCGATGGTGCTTCGGTTTCCATCGGCCACGGACACTTCCTGTCGGCCAATTCGCTGGGCTTCGTGGGCGGCTACCCCTACAGCCGTCACACGCTATCCTGCGGGCTGATTGCGCGCAAGGGGCGCGACATGCAGCGCGATGGCTGGTATTCGTCAGCCCGTGCGCCGGCCTTTCTGGCCGACCCGGAAGCACTTGGGCGCTATTCGGCCGAACGGGCGCTCTCCAGGCTGGGCGCACGCAAGCTGAGCACGCGCAAGGTGCCGGTGCTGTTCGAGGCGCCGCTGGCCCTGGGGCTGCTGGGCAGCCTGGTGCAGGCCACCAGTGGCTCGGCGCTCTATCGGCGTTCCACTTTCCTGCTCGATTCGCTGGGCAGGCAGATCTTCCCCGACCATATCGACATCGACGAAGACCCTGCCATTCCCGGTGCGATGGGCAGTGGCCCCTTCGATGACGAGGGCGTGGCAACGCAGGCGCGTCAGCTGGTGCAGGGGGGCGTGCTGCAGGGCTACTTCCTGTCCAGCTACAGCGCGCGCAAGCTGGGCATGCAGACCACCGGCAACGCTGGCGGTTCGCACAACCTGATCCTGCGCAGCCGCAATACCCGGCGTGGCGATGACCTGGCCGCCATGCTGAAGAAGATGGGCACGGGGCTGCTCGTGACCGAGGTGATGGGGCAGGGCGTGAATTACGTGACCGGCGATTACTCGCGCGGCGCCAGCGGCTTCTGGGTGGAAAACGGCCAGATCCAGTATCCGGTGGAAGAAATCACCATTGCCGGCAACATGGCCGACATGTATCGCGGCATCGTGGCGGTGGGCAACGACGTGCTCACGCGGGGCACCAAGAGCAGCGGCTCGATCCTGATCGAGGAAATGGCTGTGGCGGGCTGATGCGCAGTCACAGGGCTGGATGAAGGGGGATGCGTTATCGGCGTCCAGCCGCATTCATCAAGAGCAGTGACTGGCAGTGTGTTGGCCGTGTCCGTTTTCGGAGATATGCGCTGGGGGCTCTGACGGTACGTACCCGTGTGATGGCAGACAGGCGCTGACAAGGGCCTGGGCGATGGCTGGATGTGCTGTCGGCGGGCTGAAAGGGAGGATCTGATGAACAAGGCTTTCGTTCGGGAGAACGACGCGGCGGACGACGATGATGAGGACATGCCGCAACTGGCGGTGCCGGGGGGCAAGAATTACATCACCCGGGCCGGTTATCAGGCGCTGCGCGACGAGCTGAGTCATCTGCTGGATGTGGAGCGGCCCGAGGTGGTGCAGGTGGTGTCGTGGGCGGCCTCGAACGGTGATCGCTCGGAGAATGGCGATTATCTTTATGGCAAGAAACGCCTGCGCGAGATAGACCGGCGCATCCGTTTCCTGATCCGGCGCATCGACATGGCCGAGGTGGTCGATCCGTCGGCCCATCATGGCAACGATCAGGTGTTCTTCGGTGCCACGGTTTGCTACAGCGAGGAGGATGGTACCGAGCGCCGGGTGGAGATTGTGGGCGTGGACGAGACCGACCCGCTGAAGGGCCGGATCAGCTGGATTTCGCCGGTGGCTCGTGCGCTCATCAAGGCGCGCGAAGGCGACGAGGTGATGCTGATGACGCCGGAGGGGCGCAAGACCTTGCTGGTGGAGTCGGTGGAATATCCTGCGCCCTGAGCGGGAGGTGGAGCCGGCAGGAAGTGCCGGAGCCTGTTTGCCTGACAAGGGGCTGAAAACTGATCGCTCCAGCAACGGCTGAAGTTCCTGTGTTGCCAAGGAAGCCTGGTTGATCTGTCGGGCTTATGACGTGATCTGTTGTGGGGCAGTTATCCAGAATTTTTGGATAACTGCTGATTCTTGCTGGCAGATGCAGACCCTTGGTATGCGAAGTCTATTGCTTCAATGGCTTGAGAAAGAGAATGGAAGCGATAGGCACGGTTACTGCCTCGTGCTGTGGCAGGGCCGTTGTGCGAGCAGGTAAGCTCAGGTGTCGAATATCGCTTCCAGCGTGGGCGCATCCAGCACCCGGTCGATCCAGGTATCGACTTGCCCGGGTGATGCGTGCTGGATTTTCCCCAGTATCTGCGGGGGTAGTTCGCCGAAGCGGCGGGCGAGCAGCCGTTGCAGGATCAGGGTCTGGGCCTGCTGGGCACCTTCTGCCTGACCTTTTTCAAGGCCTTCCCGCAATCCTTCCTGGCGACCCCTCTGCTCGCCGCGTTGCTCATGCTCCTTCGCCCAGCGTTCAACCTTCTCGGCCAATCCCATTCTCAACTCCTTCAAGTCTTGAACCTTGGGCAGAGCCCAGGCTTCCTTGTTGCGACGCAGCAGCAGCGCCCTGATCCAGATTGCAAACAGGCGTCTCAGCTCCGGCTCGCCCTGCAGCCACTCGTTCAGCTCGTCGATGAGCGCGATGATGGCTGTTTCGTTCTCTGGATGCTCCAGTCGCACCACCGCAGCCATCAGGTTCTTCAGCTGTGAAAGATCGGCCCGCCGGGCCAGCTCGCTCTCATCCAGCAGCAGGTACTTCAGTCTTGGCAGATACTGTGCCACAAGTCCCGGTGCCTTGGGAATAAGGTCGGCGATGTCGGTAGCTGCCGTCCAGCGGGCGTCGCCGTTGTAGAGCACGATGGGCAGCACCGGTGGCAGGCGTCGCCCGGCAGACAGTTCCTTGCGCCGGATGAGATCCTGATAGAGCAGGCCGAGGTAGGTCATCATGCGCACGGCCATCCAGCGATCAGGGCTGCTCTGGAACTCGATCAGCAGGTAGAGATAGACCCAATCCTCGCCGGTGCGCACGCGCCAGATCACGTCATCGGCGCGGTGGCGGAGATCATCGCTGACGTAGCTGCCGGGCAGCTTTTCGAGTGTGGAGTAATCCAGGCTGTGCAACCACTCGTCGGGGATGAAGCCAAGAACCAGATCGCGCACCAGTTCGGGCGAGGAAAAGAGCAGCTTGTACGATGCGTCATCTGAGCGGGACATGATCGGGAAGGCCATGAGCAGATATCATGGTGCTCAGAATACTGGATACAAAACCAGTAAACAAGCAAAGTGCCAGAATTCCCGATACCTCTGGCTGGCAGGCTTTACACCTGCTGTGTCACCCCTTCGGCATGATTGATGTTTTCTTCAATCGGCCTGTGCGGAGATGAATATGCTCATGACCTCGCTTCTGGCAGGCTGTTGAAATACAGGGAAAACACACTGCACTTGCGCTTCACCGCCCTGCAAATCTTTGAGTTGGCAGATGTGGCTTCGTCTCGCGCATGGTTTGGGCGGGTATTTCAACGCCCTGCTAGGGAAGGGGTCTGCCCTGAGCCTGTGCCTGGTTTTCGCTTGCCTTCCGTTCCTTCGCTTTCTTGTCCTGGTCGTAATGCCACTTGATGGCAAAGAAGGCGGCGGTGCCGAACACGGTGAGCTTGAAGACGATCAAGACTATCGGAACCCAATCCATCGTTTCTTGAAAACTCCTGATCTGGAAGTGGCGCGGGCGGGCCTTGCCGCCTGTGCCGTGATGTTGAGGTGCCGACGCGCAGCAGGCGGCGTCAGCTGCGGTTGATCGAGCGGGTTTGTGGCAGCTTGCGCAGCCGGCGGAAGACTTCGGCGAGGTGGTCGCGGTCCTGCACCTGCAGTGTGAAGCGGATGGTGGCGATCAGCTCGGATTCGGAGTCCATGGCCACCTGCAGGATGTCGGCGTTGCTGGCGGTGATCTCGCTGGCGATGCGGCCGAGGATGCCGCGCTCGTCGTCGGCGGAGATCTCGATGATGCAGCGGAACATGCCGGCGACTTCCTCGCCCCATTCCACGTCGATCCAGCGCTCGGCATCACGGCTCATCTGCCGGCGTGCAGTATCGCACTCCATGCGGTGAACCGAGAGACCGTGGCCGCCACGCATCTGACCGATGATCCGGTCGCCGGGCAGCGGGTGGCAGCAGGTGGCCGCCTGCAGCGAGATGCCGTCGATGGCCTGGATGAGGATGGGCGCTGTGCGGGGTACCAGGGCGGTGGTGGCAGAGACGCTGCCGCCGCTGAGGTCGAGCGAGATCGAGCGGGCCACCACGGGCGCCAGCTTCAGGCCGAGGCCGATGTCGGCATAGAGGTCGGCAATCGTCTTGGCACCGGTGTCACGGGCGGCCTTGTCGAGCTGGGCTTCGGTGAGTTCGGCCAGCTCGATGCGCAGGCTGCCCAGCGACTGCATCAGCAGCCGGCGGCCCAGTTCGACCGACTCGTCGTACTTCATTCGCCGCAGGAAGTGGCGGATTTCGGCGCGTGCCTTGCCGGTGCGGGCAAAGGCCAGCCACGAGGGGCTCGGGCGGGCATTGGGATCGGCGATGACTTCGACGATGTCGCCGTGGGTGAGTTCGGTGCGCAGCGAGACCGGGTCGCCATTGATGCGCGCCGCCACGCACTGGTTGCCCAGGTCGGTATGCACGCTGTAGGCGAAGTCGATGACCGAGGCGCCGCGCGGCAGGCCGCGAATCTGGCCCTTGGGCGTGAAGACGTAGACGGCGTCGGGGTAGAGGTCGACCTTGACGTGGTCGATGAATTCGAGCGAATCGCCGGTCTGCTGCTGGATGTCGAGCAGCGATTTCAGCCAGTCGAGCGTCTGGATCTGCTGGTTGCTGCCTTCACCTTCGGTCTTGTAAAGCCAGTGGGCAGCCACGCCCACTTCGGCCACCTGGTGCATCTGCGGTGTGCGGATCTGGAATTCGATGCCGCCTCCGTGCGGGCCGATGACCGTGGTGTGCAGTGACTGGTAACCGTTCTTCTTGGGGATGGCGATGAAATCCTTGAAGCGGTTGGTGTTGGGCTTGAAGGCGCTGTGGATGGCACCCAGTGCCAGATAGCAGGACGGCAGGTCGGGCACGATGAGGCGCACGCCGAACAGGTCGTACACCTCGGAAAACGAGATGCGCTTGTCGACCATCTTGCGGTAGATGGAGTAGAGCGTTTTCTCGCGTGCGCTGATCTCGGCCTGCACGCCCATGCGGGCGAGTGCCTTTTCGACCGTGCCGGTGACACGGCCGAAGGCGTCGCGCCGGGTGCGGGCTGCCACCCGCATGGCGCGGGCCAGCGTGCGGTGCCGCAGCGGGTGCTGATAGCGGAAGGCCAGATCCTGCAATTCGCGGAACAGGCCGTGCAGGCCCAGCCGGTTGGCGATGGGGGCGTAGATTTCGGCGGTTTCGTTGGCGATGCGCACCTGGCGATGACGGCTGAGCCCTTCGAGGGTGCGCATGTTGTGCAGCCGGTCGGCCAGCTTGACGAGGATGACGCGCACATCGCGGGCCATCGCGAGCAGCATCTTGCGGAAGCTCTCGGCCTGTGCCTGCTCGCGGTTGCCGAACTCCATCTTGTCCAGTTTGGAGAGGCCATCGACCATCTCGGCCACCGCGCGCCCGAAATGGTGGGCCAAGTCGGCCTGGGAGACGCCGGTGTCCTCGATCACGTCGTGCAGCAGGGCGGCGCAGATGGTGTCGCCATCGAGCTGCCAGCTGGCGCAGATGAGCGCGACGGAAATGGGGTGCGTGATGTAGGGTTCGCCACTGCCGCGTTTCTGGCCGGTATGGGCGTGTTCGGCCACCCGGAAGGCATCGAGGATGCGTTTCAGGTCGGTTTCGGGCAGATAGACGCGCGCCTCGGCCAGCAGCGGCTCGATCGACACCATGTCGGCCCAGGCGCTGTCGGTGGCATCGGCCGCGGCATCTGCTGCATCGGCCTCATGCGTGGCATCGGCGCCGGACGGCAATGCCGCCCCGGCGTGCGGCGTGCCAGCCGCGGGGGCCGACGGGGCGATGACCGGAGCCTCGGGTACCGGTGACAGGGATTCGGGGCTGGCCGGGAGCCCCGAGGCCGGGCGGGGATCAGCGGCGGATGCCGCCTTGCTGCCGACCGGGGAATTTGCGCTGTTGTGGTGTGCAGTTGACTTGAGCATGACGGTCAGCGCAAGAAAGGGCGATCAGGTGGGCACGCGCCGGAGCATTTCGCGGCCGATCTGGCCGGCTGCCACTTCACGCAGGGCGGTGACGGTGGGCTTGTTGCGGCTCTCGACCTTGGGCGTGTGGCCCTGGGCCAGCATGCGTGCGCGATAGGTGGCGATCAGGGTCAGCTCGAAACGGTTCGGGATCTGCTTCAGGGAGTCTTCGACGGTGATGCGGGCCATGTTGGGCTTTCCTTGTTCAGGCGGAGGTCATGCCAAGGGCATGAAAGAGATCGGGGTGCTTGGCCGACTGCTGATTGAATCGGCAGCGGGCACTGTCGGCAATGGCAACGAGTTGCTGGCTTGCCGCGCTGAAGTCCTGGTTGACGATAATATATTGAAACTGGTTCGCATGTTCCAGTTCGCTGCGTGCAGCCGCCAGGCGGCGCTGGATGGTGGCCTCGCTATCGGTGCCACGACCCTGCAGGCGCTGCTGAAGCACGGGCAGCGAGGGCGGTGCGATGAAGATCGAGACCGCGTCGGGGTAGATCTTCATGACCTGCGTCGCACCCTGCCAGTCGATTTCCAGGACGATGTCGGCGCCCGAGGCGATCTGTTCGTCGATCCAGCGGCGTGAGGTGGCATAAAAATTGCCGTGCACCTCGGCCCATTCCAGAAATTCGCCGGCATCGCGCCGCTGCAGGAATTCGTCCTTGCCGACGAAGAAGTAGGCTTCGCCGTTGCGTTCACCGTCGCGCGGCGCGCGCGTGGTGAAGGAGACGGAATTCCGGATGTGCGGGCGGGCGTCGCGCAGTGCGCGAACGAGGGAGGTCTTGCCGGCGCCGGAGGGGGCGGCAATGATCAGGATGGTGCCTGCGGAATAGGACATGATGGAAAGTGTCAGCCGGATGTGGTGCCGTTTCCCGGCAGGGAAGATGCGCGACGGCCCTGAAGCACGGCAAGGAGGGCATCCGGGCGGGTTGGCGCGGGACACGGCTCCCCTGAAAATGGGCGTTGCACGGCCCCGGCTTCATCGGCGTAATCCGCTATTCTAGCCTGTTGCGGCAGGGGCAAGGCATCGTCGGGCAGGAATTTTTGGCAAGGGGCTGTGTCGCTGATCTGGCTGTGCTTCGTGTCATCGTGTGAACCGGAGCCGGCTGTGCGGCGTTGTCATCCGGTCATCGGCCGGTTGAGCGGCCGCTTCTGCCGGATGGGCGGTATCGTCTCGAAAATCGAAACACAAATTGCGTTTTGGCGGTATTTGTTTTTCGGCGCATTCCAGTTACAGTTCTTCCCGTCACGATGCCAAGGGTGTTTTGCCTCGGCCGCGCACCTGCATCCATAGATGAGTTGTCTGACATATGAACACGCAATCGAACGAACGTTATTCCTCGCCAGCCATCGTGCTGCACTGGCTGATCGCGCTGGTGCTGATCGGTCTGGTCGGCCTCGGCTTTTTCATGACCGACATGAAGATGTCGCCCGCCAAGCTCCAGGTCTATTCCTGGCACAAGTGGATCGGCGTCAGCGTGTTCTTCCTGGTGCTCGTCCGGCTGGGCTGGCGCATCGTCCGCCGTCCGCCACCGCTGCCTGCTGGCACTTCTGCACTGATGAAGCTCCTGGCGCATGGCGGCCACATGATGCTGTACGTGCTGATGCTGGCAGTGCCGCTGTCGGGCTGGCTGATGAGTTCGGCCAAGGGCTTCCAGACGGTGTGGTTCGGCGTGCTGCCGCTGCCCGACCTCATCAGCCGTGATCTGGCACTGGGCAGCCAGCTGTCTCAGGCGCATTTCGTGCTGAACGTGCTGATGATCGTGCTTGTCATCGGGCACGTGCTGGCAGCATTTGCACACCATTTCATCTTGAAGGACGGCACCCTCTTGCGGATGATGCCGTTCGCTTCTCACGGGAGAAAGGCATGAACGCAGGTCGATCAACCTTGAAGGCACTGACCACGGGTGCAGCGCTGGTGGCTGCCATGATGCTGCCGCTGTCGGTGTCTGCCGTCGAATACACGCAGCTGCAGGCGGCTGACAGCAAGGTCGCTTTCCTGTATGAGCAGATGGGCGTCAAGATCGACGGCCACTTCAAGACCTTCAGTGCCGACATCCGTTTCGACCCGGCAAAGCCCGAGGCCGCCCGTGCGTCGCTGACCGTGGATCTGGTCAGCGTGAATGCCGGTTCGCCCGATGCCGATTCCGAAGTGGTGACGGCGCCCTGGTTCAACGTGCCGAAGTTTCCGCAGGCCCGTTTCGAGTCGACCTCGGTGAAGGCCACCGGCGCCGACACCTACGAGCTGGCTGGCAAGCTCACGATCAAGGGCGTGACGAAGGACGTGCGTTTCCCGGCCACCTTCAAGGCCAGCGGCAACACTGGCGCATTCACCGGTTCACTGACCATCAAGCGCGGTGATTTCGCCATCGGTGAAGGTGACTGGTCCACCTTCGACATCGTGGCCAACGACGTGCCGATCACTTTCGATCTGCGCGTGGCGGCGAAGTAAGCCAGCAAGTGGAGGACGGTGGTATCCGGCCATCGTCCTTCATGACGATTCTGTGCCCGGACACCATGTCATCCGGGCATCCCGCATGTACGTTTCACCCCACAGCCGGAAGATGCTCCTGCCGCTTTCCCTGCCGGGAGAGAAACCGGGCGCCGGTCTGGGTTCCTTTTTCTGATTCAACAGGAGAGAAGTAAAGCCATGAAGAAACTGATCAAACTGTCGGCTGCCGCTGCGCTGATGACTGCTTTTGCCGCCCCTGTGCTGGCCGCTCCCCAGAGCTACGAGATCGACCCGACGCACACCTTCCCGAGCTTCTCGTACAACCACATGGGTCTGTCGACCCAGCAGAGCAAGTTCAACACCACCACCGGTACCGTGGTGCTGGACAAGGCCAAGAAGACGGGTTCCGTCGATCTGGAAATCGACATGAAGTCGGTGTCGACCGGTACGGCTGCTTTTGACGAGCACATCCAGGCAGCCGATTTCCTGGATACCGCCAAGTTCCCGAAAGCCACCTTCAAGTCGACGAAGGTGAACTTCAATGGTGACGCTCCGGCTTCGGTCGAAGGCAACCTGACCATCAAGGGCGTGACCAAGCCGGTGACGCTGGAAGTGACCTACTTCACCAACAAGGAGCACCCGATGAAGCGCAAGGACGCCATCGGTGCCAACGCCCGTACCACCATCAAGCGTTCGGAATTCAACGCTGGCAAGTATGTGCCGATGGTCGGTGACGACGTGCAGATCCTCATCACGCTGGAAGCCGTGGCGAAGTAATCTGCAGGAGCGCAAGGTGCTCCGGCCATGTGCCGGGGCGTCTGCCTCCCGCCATGCCTCAGAGAAATGGAAAAAGCCGGAACCGGGCTCGGGTCGAGCCCGGTTCTGTTTTTTTGTGCCCGGAGGGCGCATTCTCCGGTGTGCCGCTACGCTTTCCAGCGTGAGGCGTTCAATGGCCGGGCGACAGGCCAGGGCCGGAAGGCTTCACCCTGTTTTATGGAGGGTGTGGCGAGGCCCACGGAGGGCGTGCCCCCGTGGGCCTCTGTCGGGCGTGTGGGACTGTCCTCAGGCAGCCCGTCCCTGTGGCTGCAGCAGCTCTGGCTGTTCGTCCAGAGCCAGATCGGTATTGCCTTCACGGATGCGCGTGGGCAGGCCCATGCGGCCTTGCAGGCCGAGCAGCGGCAGGGGCGGCAGTTCCTCGACGTTGGCCATGCGCTTCACGTCCCAGGTGCCGTCGGCGATGAGGAGTGCCGCTGCGGCAGCCGGCACGCCGGCCGTGTAGGAGATGGCCTGGCTGCCGATCTCGGCAAAGGTCTGCTCGTGGTCGCAGATGTTGTAGAGGAAGACTTCGCGTTCCT
>JAUNHU010000255.1 GCA_030523825.1 Lautropia sp.
CGGAAGTGCAGGTCCAGAAAGCGGCTGTTGACGGCCCGAACCTCGATGGTGATGCGGCCCTGCGCGGTGTCGGCACTGTGATGTGCGTAGCCGGTCATGCTGTGGACGGGGCTGCCGATCTCGGTACCGGGCTTGCGCCGCCGGGCCGGAGTGCCGTCCCTGGAAGCAGGCGCTGTCGCTGGTGTCGCTTCGTGCGCCGGGGGCTGGACCGCAGGCTGCTCGTCGGGCTGGCTGCGCTGTGGTGCAGTGTGCTCTGGCGTTGCTGCGCCGGGCCGTGCCGGGGGCGCTTCAGGCTGCTGTGCTGCCGGGGCGGGTCGTGCCGGGGAGGCTTCGGACTCCTGTTGTACCGGTAATGCGGCAGGCTGCACCGGAAGTGCTTCGGCTTGTTGTGCTGCGGCCTCGGGTCGTGCCGGTGCTGCTTCTGGCGGCTGCGTTGTCGCGCCGGGTTGTACCGGCTGTACCGGCAAGGCTTCAGGCTGTTGCCCCGTCGGGTGCGGCTGAGCCGGTGATGTTTCTGGCTGCTGCGCCGCAGCGCCGGTGGGGGCTGCCACCGTTGCGGGGTGCTGCGCTGCCGGGTCGGTTTGCGCCGGGCGCATTTCGGGCTGCCGTGCTGCGGCGTGGGGGCGTGCCGATGCCGCTTCTGGCGCTTGCTCCGCCTCGCCGGACCCGTCCGGCAGGCTGATGGTTTCCTGCACCGTGGTCGCGGGCGAGGGCGTTTCGTGGCCGGGATGGGGCTGGGTGAGCCCCTGTGCCGGGCGCGGGTTCAGGCTGGCAGCCGGATGCGGCCATGCCCCCGGCACACCATCCGGGGTTGGGGCATGTTCGGGTACCCAGACCGGAACTGTCGACAGGATCGGAATCTGGAAGGATTCATCGCCTTCTGCGTCGGCTCCGGCCTGCGGGCCTTCTTCAGGCGTGGCAACCGGCTGTACGAGGGGCGCCGCTGATGCAACATTTTCGACGTTGTCACCAGTTGACGAGGATGTTGGTACTTCAGCGGGTTTTTTGTTAGCTGAGGTAAGGTCGTCCACGTTCTGGGCCGGACGGATCTGCCCGGAAGCGTGATCCCAGGGGTCGATGGGCAGGGGCTTCGTACCGCGCGATGGCCCGGAAACGGGCCTGTATCGGGCGTTTTCGGGCTTTTGCCTGTCGTTCGGTGGGTCCGCCCGTCCGTCTGGCGTGTCGTCGACCGGGAATTCTGTGTTTTGCATGTATCGCTTTTACAATGATGGGATCATGGCAAATGAGCAGAACGCACCATTGCCGGAGGGCTTCGAGGCTGGGGGCTACCGGATTGTAAGAAAAATCGCCAGCGGCGGTTTTTCGATGGTCTATCTCGCCCAGGATCCGGATGGCCAGCCAGTGGCCATCAAGGAATATCTGCCCAGTTCGCTGGTCAAGCGCGCTGCGGGGCAGCTGGTGCCCGAGGTCATCGGAACGAATCTTCCCACCTATCGTAACGGTCTCAAGTGTTTCTTTGAGGAAGGCCGCGCGCTGTCGCGGGTCATTCACCCGAATGTGGTGCGGGTGGTGAATTTCTTCCGGGCCAACGAAACCGTCTACATGGTGATGGCCTATGAAGAAGGCCGCAGCCTGCAGGAGCTGGTCATCCAGCAGCGCAACCGTTCGGGCAAGCGGGTGTTGCCAGAACGCCACATTCGCAAGATTTTTGCCCAGGTGATGAACGGGCTGCGCGAGGTGCATGCCAATCGCCTGCTGCATCTCGACCTGAAGCCAGCCAACATCTACCTGAAGAAGGGGGGCATCCCGGTGCTGCTCGATTTCGGTGCTGCCCGCCAGACCCTCACTCAGGATGCGCCCAAGCTGTTCCCGATGTATACGCCGGGCTTTGCTGCCCCCGAGCTGTA
Organism: Lautropia sp.; assembly: GCA_030523825.1. GTDB lineage: Bacteria > Pseudomonadota > Gammaproteobacteria > Burkholderiales > Burkholderiaceae_E > Lautropia. The sequence continues at coordinate 1,869 of JAUNHU010000255.1, forward strand.
CAAGAAGAATCAGCAGCTGGGGCCCTGGACGGACATCTACGGGCTGGGGGCCAGCATGTACGCCTGCATGGTGGGTGCGCCGCCGCAGGCCGCCGATCAGCGCCTGAAGCAGGACAAGATCGAGAACGTGCTGGCCGGCCTGCGCGACACCTATTCCCAGCAGTTGCTCGATCTGGTCGAGTGGTGCATGAAGCT
>JAUNHU010000068.1 GCA_030523825.1 Lautropia sp.
GCCACGCTGGATGCGTGGCTGAGCCTGCTGGAAACCCGTCACGTGCGGCCCATCGACCTGGGCCTTGCGCGTGTGGGCGAGGTTTATCGCCGGCTGGGCATCACATTGCCCGGCGTCAAGTTCGTCGTGGCCGGTACCAATGGCAAGGGTTCGACCTGTGCCATGCTCGAATCCATCCTGCTGGCTGCTGGCTACCGGGTGGGCTGCCATACCTCGCCGCACCTGCTGCGCTTCAACGAACGCATTCGCATCGATGGCGAGATGCTGTCCGACGAGGCGCTGCTGCCGCTGTTCGAGCAGGTCGAGCTGGCACGGGGCGATGTGTCGCTCACCTATTTCGAGTTCACCACGCTCGTCACGCTGCTGGCCTTTGCCGCGCAGCCACTGGATGCCGTGGTGCTGGAAATTGGCCTTGGCGGGCGGCTGGATGCCGTCAACGTGGTGGATGCCGATTGCAGCATCGTCACCTGCATCGACGTGGATCATGCCGACTGGCTGGGTGACAACCGGGAAGTGATCGGGCTGGAAAAGGCGCACATCTATCGTGCGGGCAAGCCGGCCATCTGCTCCGATCCGCAGCCGCCTCAGTCGCTCATCGACCACGCCGGGCGCATCGGTGCCGATCTCTGGCTGCCGGGGCGCGATTTCAATCATGCCGGCGACCGTCAGCAGTGGGCGTGGAGTGGTCGGGGAACCCGGCGCAATGCGCTGGCCTATCCGGCGCTGCGGGGTGCCAACCAGCTGCTGAATGCCTCTGGTGTGCTGGCGGCGTTGCAGGCGGTGCGCGAGCAATTGCCGGTGAGTGCGCAGGACATCCGCCGCGGATTTTCGCTGGTTGAGATTCCGGGGCGCTTTCAGGTGCTGCCCGGCAGGCCCACCATCATTCTCGACGTGGCACACAACCCGCACGCGGCCGCGCATCTGGCGCACAACCTGGGCAACATGGGCTTCCATCCCCGCACCTGGGCGGTGTTCGGCATGCTGGCCGACAAGGACATCGACAGCGTGATCCGGCACATGGAAAAGTGCGTCGATCACTGGATCTGCTGCGATCTGCCTGGCCCGCGCGGCACCACGGCCAGCGACCTGGCGGCCTTCCTGCGAGCAGCCGGTATCGAGGATGAGCACGATCCGAAGCGGGGCATCGAGCGGAGTGTGGTGTGCAGCACCACACCCGACGAAGCCTTGCGCGAAGCCAGGAGGCGTGCGGGGCCGGATGATAGAATCATTGTCTTTGGCTCCTTCCTCACCGTGGCGCAAGCCATGCCCGCTGCCCGCGAAGACCTGCCGGAAACGCCCCATATACACTGATGTCGCGCCAGAAACCCCGGACCGGTGATGCAGGTTCAGATGCTGCATTGCTTGAAGTCAAGAAGGCCCGTCACCGCCTGGTGGGGGCCGTAGCCCTCTGCCTGGTGGCAGCCGTGCTCGTGCCGCTGCTGCTCGAATCCGAGCCGCGCGACGCCGCGCGCGCATTGCCCATCACCATCGAGTCGGCTTTCGATTCGACCCGGCCCGAGAAGCCCTGGATCGAGCCTCCGCCCCAGGTGGATTCCGAGCCGCTCGACTCGTCCGACCGGATCGCGGCATTGCAGGGCGACACCAATGAGCCGCCACCGGAGGATGGGGAAGGGCAGATGCCCTCGCGCCTTGAACCCGTGCCCATGCAGCCGCCGCCACAGCCTGCGAAGCCATCGCCGGCCGAGCCTGCGCAGCGGACCAGTCCGGCTGCACCACCTCCGCCGGCTTCGGCGCGCCCGCCTGCCCAGCCTGCGCCGGGTGCTGCAAGGAATACGCCTGCCAATCCGCCGGCCGGCCGTGGTGCCCCCGCATCCAGCGATGAAGACAATGACACGCTGTCCCGCCTGATCGAACAGGTCAATCGGCCAGCCGGCGAGGGCTCCGGTGCCAAGCCGCCCGACCGTCGGGCTGCGCGCCGCTTCCTGGTTCAGGTCGGTGCCTACAGCAACGTCAAGAGCGCCCGGGCAGCGTCCGAACGGGTCAGCCGGGCGGGGCTTTCGGCCTATCACGAGACGGTGAAGACCAGCAACGGCGACTGGATTCGCGTGCGCATCGGCCCCTTCGCCTCGCGTGAGGAGGCCGAGCAGGCCCAGCAGGCTCTGAAGCGCGCCGGTGTGGTGGCAGCGCTGATCGCGCTCTGATCGCTGGCCCCGCTGTCTGGCGTTTCCCTTTTTCTCCAACCGAGGTCCTTCGGCTCGCACCATCTGATGGAAGGAAATCTGATCGCCTCCGCCACCCTCTGGGACTGGGCCATCGTCATCGTCGGCCTGTTGTCCACCGTGTCTGGTTTCTGGCGTGGCTTCGTGCGTCTGGCCTTCGGCATTGCCGGCTGGATCATGGCGCTGCTGTTCACGGTGCCGGTCACGGCGGTGGTGATGGTGGTGCTGCGTGATCTTGCCGTGTCGGCCGAATCCACGCCGCCCACCATCGTCATCCAGGTGCTGACCTTCATCGTGCTGCTGCTGCTGGTGTGGTGGGCAGGGGCTCTCGTGCGCCGGCTGCTGCTGGCGCTGCGCCTCGGCGGGCTCGACCGCTTCCTCGGGGGCGTGCTCGGACTGCTGCGTGCGCTGCTCATCGTGGCCATTGCGGCCATGATCGCGCTGCGCCTGGGCTTTGCCAATGAACCCGCATGGCGCAACGCCATCTCGGCGCCATTGCTCGATCAACTCGCGCTGGGCGGCTTCCGGCTGCTGGACGAATATGGCGTCAGGCCGGATCTGTCGGCGCTGAAACTCCCCTGACAGGGGCACCCTTGTCACCGTCTTTTCATTGAGGTTCGTGTCATGTGTGGGATTCTGGGGGTCGTCGGTACTTCACCCGTCAATCAGCTGCTCTACGACGGCCTGCTGCTGCTGCAGCACCGTGGTCAGGACGCTGCGGGCATCGTTACCTGCAATGGCAGCAATTTCGCCATGCACAAGGGCGGCGGGCTGGTGCGTGACGTGTTTCGCACGCGCAACATGCGGGCGCTGCCCGGCCATTCGGGCATCGGGCATGTGCGCTACCCCACGGCGGGCTCGGCCGTCAGCAACGAGGAGGCACAGCCCTTTTACGTGAACGCGCCCTTCGGCCTGACGCTGGCCCACAACGGCAACCTCACCAACACCGAGACCCTGCGCCGCGAGCTGTTCCAGCGCGACCGGCGTCACATCAACACGCAGTCCGATTCCGAGGTGCTGCTGAACGTGCTGGCGCACGAGCTGGATGATGCGGCGCGCGGATGCTCGCTCGACCCGGCGACGATCTTTTCGGCGGTGGCGGCCCTGCATGGCCGGGTGAAGGGCGCTTATGCCTGTGTCGTCGAGATTTCCGGGCACGGTCTGCTGGCCTTCCGCGATCCGCTGGGCATCCGGCCGCTCTGCTATGGCATCAACGAGGGCGCCAATGGTCGCACCGAGTACCTGATCGCTTCCGAATCGGTGGCGCTGGAAGGGCTGGGGTTCCGCTTCGTGCGTGATGTGGCACCGGGCGAGGCGATCTTCATCGACCTGGATGGCGGGTTCCACAGCCAGCTCTACGCGGAGGCCGGGCCGCTCACCCCCTGCATCTTCGAGTACGTGTACTTTGCACGCCCCGATTCCGTGCTCGACGGCGCTTCGGTCTATGACGTGCGCCTGCGGCTGGGCGAGAACCTTGCCGACACGGTGAAGGAAGCGATGCGCAGTGGCGACATCGACGTGGTCATTCCCATTCCCGAGACCTCGCGGCCCTCGGCGATGCAGCTCGCCAACCGCCTCAACCTCGATTACCGCGAAGGCTTCATCAAGAACCGCTATGTGGGCCGCACCTTCATCATGCCGGGGCAGGCGGTGCGGCAGAAGTCGGTGCGCCAGAAGCTCAACGCGATGAGCATCGAGTTCAAGGGCAAGAACGTGCTGCTGGTCGATGATTCCATCGTGCGCGGCACCACCTCGCGCGAGATCGTGCAGATGGCGCGCGAAGCCGGTGCCAACAAGGTCTTCTTCGCGTCGGCAGCGCCGCCGGTGCGTTTCCCCAACGTGTACGGCATCGACATGCCGACCCGCGCCGAGCTGATTGCCACGGGGCGCGACGACGATGCGATCCGCGACGCCATCGGTGCCGATGCGCTGGCCTACCAGACCATCGACGCGATGAAACAGGCGGCGCTGGACTCGGGCGTGCGTGCCTCGCGCTTCGATGCTTCCTGCTTCGATGGCGTCTATCACACTGGCGATGTCACGCCCGAATCGCTGCAGGCACTCGAAAACCGCCGGCTGGCCGCGAAGGAACAGGCTGCCGGCGCTGATATATAAGCAGTACGCATGTCGAACGGCGTTTTCATGCCGTCCGGTTGTGCTAGTCTTTTTCCGTGACAGGCTGGGGGCGCCGTTTCAGGTGCTCTCGAGCCTGCCGAGTCCGTCTTCCGGTTTCATTCGAGTCGCCCATCATGTCTGCCAAGTCCCCATCCTCTTCCGCTCCGTCTGCCGATAGCGTTCATGCCGGTCTGGCTCCTGCCGCCGGGCAGCAGATGTCGCCGCTGGATGGGGTGGCACTCGAAACCCTGGCGGTGCGCGCCGGCTTCGAACGCAGCAATTTTGGTGAGCATGCCGAAGGCATCTCGCTGTCCTCCAGCTTCGTGCATGACAGCGCTGCCCATGCGGCCGCCAAGTTTGCCGGCGAGGCCGACGGTTTCATCTATTCGCGCTTCCGCAATCCCACGGTGCAGGTGTTCCAGCAGCGTCTGGCGGCGCTCGAAGGGGCCGAAGCCTGTCTCGCCACCGCATCCGGCATGTCGGCCATCCATGCCGCCATCATGAGCCTGACGGCCACGGGTGACCACATCGTCTGCTCGCAGTCGGTGTTCGGCACCACCATCCAGCTTTTCGCGCTGTTCGAGCGCTATGGCGTGAATACCACCTATGTGCCGCTCTCCAATCTCGATGCCTGGGAGGCTGCCATCCGTCCGGAAACCCGCGTCTTCTTCGCCGAGACGCCGGCCAATCCCACGACCGAAGTCGTCGATCTGCGCGCGCTGGCCGAGCTGGCACATCGCCGTGGCATCCTGCTGATCGTCGACAACTGCTTCTGCACGCCGGCGCAGCAGCAGCCGCTGAAGCTCGGTGCCGACATCGTCGTGCATTCGGCCACCAAGTTTCTCGATGGTCAGGGTCGGGTACTGGGCGGTGCCGTGCTGGGCAAGGCCAGCTACATCAAGGAAAAGCTCGAACCCATCATCCGCTACACCGGCCCGGCCATGTCGGCCTTCAACGCCTGGGTGCTGCTGGGCGGCCTGCAGACGCTGCCGCTGCGCATGGCAAAGCACGCCGAGAACGCGCTGGCTGTGGCGCAATGGCTGGAGCAGCATCCGGCCGTCGACAAGGTCTATTACCCGGGCCTGTCCAGCCATCCGCAGCATGCGCTCGCCCGCAGCCAGCAGAGCGGCTTCGGCGCCGTGCTCTCCTTCGACGTGAAGGGCAACAGCCCCGAGGAGGCCCGCCGCAACGCCTGGAACGTCATCGACAACTGCCGGGTGATTTCCATCACAGCCAATCTGGGGGACGTGAAGTCCACCATCACCCATCCGGCCACCACCACGCATGGCAAGATGAGCCTCGAAGCCCGGGCCGTTGCCGGCATTGGCGATGGCATGGTGCGCCTGGCCGTGGGCCTCGAAGCACCGGCCGACCTCTGCGCCGATCTGGAGCGGGGACTCTCGCTGGTGAATGGCCGCTGAGCGCCTGCCCGCGGGGAAAATGCAGGAAAAGTCCCGCCAGCGCGTGTCCTGGAGCGCTTCCGTGCCGGGCCGGCCCTGGAGCCCCGGCTGACCGCGTTGCCTGCCCCGCCAGCACACGTTTCCGGAGCCTGCCGGGAGAAGTCCCTCGGGGTTGCCGGATCGTGTTGCCCACCCCTGGCATCCGGGGGGCTCGTGATGCAGCCGCCTTGCCCGGCGCACCTGGACGGAGCCCTGTTGCGATAAACCAGTTCCTTGGGGATGAAGCGGTTTTCGTCACGCTTTTTGTTGTGGCAGTGCAACGCCTGTCTGTCGCCAGCGGTTGACGGCACAGGCCAGTCGGCGGCCATCGGGCGCCACCGGTAGGTTCCGGGGCGCCCGTTTTGCTGTCTGTGCACGGGCTCGTCCCAGAATGACCCGACTATCTGAATGTCAGGGGAATCAGGATGCCAGCGACGCAAAACGGCTTCCAGCGGCTGTGGCTGACGGGGGCGCAGGGCCTTGCCTGTGTGGTGGGCCTGGTGGTTGCAGCGGTGCTCAGCGGTCTCGTCACCGATGAAGCGCAGGGAGAAGGGGTGGTCAGTGCCTCGGTGGCGGCGCCACGGCCGGCTACGCCGACGGCGGCGCGCCCCACCGGCGACCAGCAGCTGCATGCGCTGCAGGATTCATCGGTTGCCATGATCGGCGAGGTGGCTGCCGTGACCGAGGGACAGGGCTTCACCCTCATCCTTGGCCAGGATGGGCGCCTCTGGGGGCGTGGACGCAACGAATCGGGGCAACTGGCCGCCGGCCCGCAGCTTCAGCGCAGCGAACGCTTCCTGCCGCTGCCGGGTGGCGATTACCTGTCGGTGGCGGCTGGCGGCTCCCATGTGCTGGCACTCGACCGTCATGGCGATCTCTGGGGCTGGGGCGGCAACCGCTATGGCCAGCTGGCTACCGGCGAGCAGGACAACAGCCCGCAGCACCGGCCGATCCGCATCGCCAGCGACATCGTCGCCATTGCGGCGGGTGAGCAGCACAGCCTCGCCATCCGCCGCGACGGAACCCTGCTGGCCTGGGGCGAGAACCGCTTCGGCGAGATCGGGGACGGCACGCGCAACACGGTCACCTCGCCGGCGGTCATCGGCCGGCGCTTCAAGGCCATCGCGGCCGGCAGCGGCTATTCGCTGGCGGTGGACGAGGACGGCAGGCTGTGGGCCTGGGGACGGGGCGAATCGGGTCGCCTGGGCAACGGCGAAGACCTCGACCAGGTCAATCCGGTCGAGATCGGCATCGGTTTTCAGGCGGTGAGCGCTGCCAGCGGGCAGTCCTATGCCATCCGCAACGACGGCTCCCTCTGGGCCTGGGGCAGCAACCTGCAGGGCCAGCTGGGTGATGGCAGCCGCGAAGACCGTTTCGAGCCGGTGCAGATCGGCAGCGACTATGTCTCGGTTCACGCAGGGGGTAGCCGGGTGATGGCGGTGCGTCGGGACGGCTCGGTTCGTGTCTGGGGCAGCGAGGCGCGGCAGCCTCTGGTTGCCGAGAAAGCGGATGCCGGGATGATGCCCCCGACCTCCGTGCGGATCAGCGCTGCACGATGACGACCGGGGTGCCGCCTGCTGGCCGTTAGCGGCGCGCAGACCGGCCATGACCGTGGCAGCATCCCGTCGGCGGCAACAGACAGCCGCTGGCGAGAAACGAACAAGAAGTGCCTCGGGGCGGGCGCGTGGCTGCCAGCACCTTCCTTACCCGCAAGCAGGCGGGCCAGCAGCGGGCAGTGCAGCCGGGCTGCATGAGGAGGACAGAAGCCGGGACACCGGGGAAGAACCCGTGGTGGGCCGGGCCATGATGATGCACAGATGAGCCTGCCTTTTACGGTATATTGCCCGGGTTTCTCTCGTTGGATGATGCGCCATGATTCCCGCTCTCGACGCCCTGAAACTGCTGCAGGATGGCAATCGCCGTTTTGTTGCCGGTCTGGGGGGCATTGCCCTGGCAACCAATCAGGCACGCCGCAACCAGCTGCTCACCGGGCAGCATCCTTTCGCTGTGCTGCTGGGCTGCGCCGATTCGCGCGTGCCCGCCGAGCTGGTTTTCGATCAGGGCCTGGGTGAGCTGTTCGTCATCCGGGTGGCGGGCAACATCGTGGCCCCGTCGCAGATCGGCAGCGTCGAGTTCGCCGTCGAGCGATTCGGCACCCGGCTGGTGGTGGTACTCGGTCATTCCAACTGTGGCGCGGTGGCCGCCACGCTCGAAGAACTGAAGCTGCCCGTCAAGGGGCGTTCACCCAATCTGCGCGCCGTCGTCGACCGCATCCGGCCGTCGGTCGAGCCCCTGCTGGAACTGGGGCTGCCCGAAGACACCGAGCGACTGATGAAGCTGGCGGTGCGAGCCAACATCCGCCATGCCGCCGCCCACCTGCGGCATGGCTCACCCATTCTCGAACACTGGATTCAGAACGAGGGGCTGATGGTGGTGGGCGCCGAATACTCCCTGGAAACCGGCATGGTCGAATTCTTCGATGGCATGCCGGAGCTGCTGCCGGCCGAGCCGCTGCCCGAGCTGCCCCAGGGCAGACCCTGAACCGGCACCTCGCGGCTCCGGCAGCCTCTGGGGGCGATTTGCCGGGCCGCAGCGCCCCCTGCCGGGCGCTGGCCCTGCCACGGGCTCGCCGGATGTCAGCGCCAGTCGGAGAGCGGGTGCACGCCGTCGCCGTGATGGTCGCGGAAGTGGCTTTCGATGACGGATGATTCCAGCGCCTCGAAGGTGGGCGGTTGCCATGCCGGATTGCGATCCTTGTCGATGAGCAGCGCCCGCACGCCCTCGGCAAAATCATGTCCGGCGCAGCAGCTGATGGCCACGTTGTACTCGATGCGGAAGACATCGGCCAGCGAGCGGTGACGGCAGCGTTGCTGCAGCTCCCAGGCGAGAGCGGCCGAGGTGGGGCTGCCCCGCCTGAAGCCTTCCACGGCGTTGCGCAGCCATTCGTCTTCTTCCACCGGCAGCGCCAGCAATTGCCGTGCCGTATCGCGCAGGCTGGCCATGCCCACCGTCTTGCGGATCAGGTCGAAGTGCCTGCGCAGATTCGAGAGCTTGCGGTCGGGTTGGGTTTCGTAGCGTTCGAGCAGGTGCGTGAGCTGTGCCTTGTTGGCGGCGTTGTCGGTGCCCCAGTTGGCGGCCTGCATGTCGGCCAGCACCTGGGCGCGCAAGGCATTGTCGATGCAGAAATCGGCCATGCCGGCAAAGAGGGCATCCGAGGCGTTCATCGAGGCGCCGGTGAGCGCCAGGAACATGCCGGCCCGGCCGGGAAGACGGTTCAGGAACCAGGTGCCGCCCACATCGGGGAACAGGCCGATGCCGATTTCGGGCATGGCCATGCGGATGTCGGGCGTGACCACCCGGTGCGAGGCCCCTGCCAGCAGGCCGAGGCCACCGCCCATGACGATGCCGTGCCCCCAGCAGAGCAGGGGCTTCGGACAGGTGTGGATGCGGTAGTCGAGCGCGTACTGGGTGGAGAAGAAATGCTGCGCGTAGGGGTTGGGGGCGCTGCCGTATTCGCGGATCGAGTGATAGAGGTCGCGGATGTCGCCGCCGGCACTGAAGGCGCGTTCGCCCGCACCATCGAGCACGATGGCCACGATGTCGGGATCACGCATCCATTGCTCCAGCTTCGGGCGCAGCTGGCTGAGCATGTCGAGCGACAGGGCATTGAGCGAGGCAGGGGCGTTCAGGGTGGCGCGACCGATCCGGCGCTGGTTGGCCGTTGCGAGTTCCTCGAAGATGACAACGTTATCGTCACGCATGGATGAAACCTTGGTCTGGGTATGGTGAGCAGGGGAGGGGAATGGAATCGGGCCGGATGGCACGACAGGACGGGCGCCGGCTGCCATCGCACCTTCCTCTGATAATAGCCCCAACAGGTGGCACCGCCGATAGAGGCGGTGGAAAGCCCTGAGCAGATCTGCCTGCCACGGTTGTCAGCCTGGCCGACCGCTGGTCACGCGCCATGCTGCGAAAGCCGGGGGCTGAGTGCTACACTGTCCCAATCGTGGGGGCAGAGCCCCTCAATGTCGTTCAATTCCTCCGGGAGTACACGCGGTGGCACACTTTGAGTTCAGGGCGGTTGCAAAGGGCGTTGCGCTGGTTTCGGGTGCTGGGCCTCGGGGCGAGCAGCCTTCCCGGTCTTCCCCGGGAGCACGCAGCCGGTGGCTTCCTTCGGCGGTGCTCGGCCTTTCCTTGCTGGCGCTGGGGGGATGTGCAGTCCATGCGCCATCCGGCCCGGCTGCCGACACGTCGGCCGCCTCTGGTGCGGATACCCGCGAGGCGGGTGGCATCCAGATGCCAGGCCTGAGCACGAAGGCACGTGCGGCAGCTCTCGAAGGTACCGAATGGCGTCTGAGTGCCCTGTCGGGCATTGCAGGCATCCGCTCCGAGGGCAAGCCATCGCTGACGATGCGGTCAGATGGCGGCCAGTTTGGCGGTTATGCAGGGTGCAACAGCTACTTTGGCTCCTACACACGCGATGGCGAGCAGGTGAAGTTCTCCGTCAGTGGCATGACCAAGCGCATGTGCGACATTGCCGGCATGAAGCAGGAAGGCGCCTTCCTCGGCATGCTGCGCGGTGCAGCCCGTCTGTCCGTGCAGGGCGGTGAGCTGCATGTGTTCGATCAGAAGGGCGCGGAACTGGCACGTTTCGTGCCTGCCGATTCCCCGGCAGACTGAAGGCAGCGCCCGGATCAGGGCGGGTTGACGAGCCCGACAGCCGTCAACCCCGGTGGGCCAGCCCTGGCGGGCTGGCATCAGCAAATACAAGACTCACAGGGAGACCTCCGAATGAAACTGCGCAGCGACTCCATCCGTGCCAATGAGCCCATCGGTGAAGCCTTTGCCTTTGCCCGTCATGATCCGGCGTCCCGCGTGACGCTGGCAGACAACCGCAGTCCGCACCTGGCCTGGGACGATGTGCCGGAGGGTACCCGTTCCTTTGCCATTCTCTGCGTCGATCACGATGCGCCCTCGCAGCCTGATGACGTGAACCACCCCGACCGCGAAGTGCCGGCCGACCTGCCCCGGGCGGATTTCTACCACTGGACGCTGGTCGATCTGCCGGCCGATACCCGGGCCGTGCAGGAGGGGGTCTATTCGCACGGCGTGTCGCCGCGCGGCAAGCCCGGCCCCGAACTGCCCGATGGCACCCGCCAGGGCATCAACGACTACACCGCGTGGTTTGCGGCCGACCACGACATGAATGGCGACTACTACGGCTATGACGGCCCGTGCCCGCCGTGGAACGATGCGCTGGTGCATCGTTACGAGTTCATCGTGCATGCGCTCGATGTCGAGCGCCTGCCGATCGAGGGGCGTTTCGATGGCCGTCAGGCCGCCGAGGTGATCGCCCGGCACAGCCTGGGCAGTGCCAGCCTGGCGGGTACCTACACGCTGAACCCCCGGCTGATGCCTGGCGCCTGAGCCTTTCCGGTAACTGGCGTGGCTCCCGAACAGCCCCGATGTGCCAGTTGGCTCATCGGGGCTTTTGCTGTTCAGCGGCGCAGCGTTTGCTGGCGGATGAGCCCGACACCAATCCCCTCGATGCGGAAATCGCTGTCTCCCTGCTGCACGATGATCGGCTCGAAGGCCGGGTTCTCGGGGTGGAGTTCGATGACGGCACGCGAATGCGCACGCCGGAAGCGCTTGACGGTCACTTCGTTGCCGATGCGGGCGACCACGATCTGGCCGTTGAGGGCCTCGGGCGTGGCCTTGACGGCCAGCAGGTCTCCATCGAACATCCCGGCATCCCGCATGCTTTCACCGCAGATGCGCAGCAGATAATCGGGCGTGCGCTCGAAAAGGCTGCTGTCGAGCCGATAGCTCGACTCGATGTGGCTTTCGGCCAGGATGGGCAAGCCCGCAGCCACGCGCCCGACCAGCGGCAACAGCAGGCCCGACTGTGCGGCTTCGTGGCCGGCGGGGGCGGAGGCCGGCACATTGTCCACGCGATGGCGCTGCGGCTCGGGAGACCTGGGGACAATGGCCTCAGCTGGCGGCAGCAGCCGGATGCCGCGCGAGGTGCCTGCACTCAGTTCGATCATGCCCTTGCGTGCGAGAGCCTTGAGGTGATCTTCGGCGGCATTCACCGAGCGAAATCCCAGTGCGGTGGCAATCTCGGCGCGGGTGGGAGGGAATCCCGTCTGGTCGAGATGGAGCCTGATCTGCTGCAGGACTTCACGTTGTCGTGGGGTAAGCGGACGCATGATGGGGGGCTGATTTGGGTAAACGGCATTCGTCTTGTCAGCCTGTATTTTTTTCCAGTAATGACTCTTTGTCCAGTGGCAGATGCGCTTGTCGGCAATCGTGTCATCGTTACTGAATTTTGGTCGTAATTGGCGCGTAACCGCGCTTTTTTTACGTGGCTATTACGTGGTATCAAGCAAAAATCGTTACAATCCCATAATGTGACATCGAACGAAGGGGCTGCTGAATCGGCTTCCTCTGGCCTTTTCGGGTCGTCGATGTACCCGGTTGCTGCACCCGGGCCTTCGTGGCCCTCCTGGACTGTGCCTGGTCCTCGCAGCACCACGCTCTCTCTCTTCCAGAGGTTGTCGTTACGCCCGATCGGGTGTGTCTGGCAATCTGCCGTTCGCCAGACGGACGGATGTTCTCGCTCGCTTCTCTCTTGATCTCGTCAGACGCCTGCTGCCGCTCCGGCACGGGCATGTCTCCGAAGATCCTGGCGGTCGTACATGCCAGCATGTCCCCGTGTTCGCACGGAAGGGCAGCATTCCGATCGTGTTTCGTTCCTTTTCCTGGAAGTCCTTTTCAATGTCCACCAAGATATATGTAGGTAATCTTCCCTGGCGCACCACAGATGTGCAGCTGACCGACCTGTTCGCTGCCTACGGGGATGTCGTCAGTGTGCGCATCATTTCAGACCGCGAAACCGGTCGTTCACGTGGTTTTGCCTTCGTCACGATGGCCACCCCCGAAGGCTGCAGCGCCGCCATTGCGGCACTGAACGGTTCTCAGCTGGAGGGCCGTGCGCTGGTGGTCAACGAGGCCAACAACCAGACCTCCCGCCCGGCGGGCAGAGGGCCGGGAGGGTCGCGTCCCACGGGTGACTGAACCCATGAACTGAGTCTTGCATTGTTTTCCAGGCCCGGTCCTGTTGCAGATTCCTCTCTCCACGAAGAATCTGTCGGCAGGCCGGGATTTTTTGTTTCTGCGCCGCCGTGTCGGCCTTCAGGTGCCGCTGTAGGCCGGGCCTCCGCCACCTTCGGGGGCCACCCAGACGATGTTCTGTCGCGGGTCCTTGATGTCGCAGGTCTTGCAGTGGATGCAGTTCTGCGCGTTGATGACGAGCCGCCGGGGGGGCTGGCTCTGAGGGGCAGCGGCAGGATCATCGGTGAGGGCGTCCGCCTGTGCATCTGCCGTGCCGGCCGCGGATGAATCGCCCGCGCTGCCTGCGCCTGCCGCGTCTCCGTCACCGACATCGACGAACTCATACACGCCCGCCGGGCAATAGCGCGCCTCCGGCCCGGCATAGGTCGCCAGATTCACCGACACCGGCACGGCCGCATCCTTCAGTGTCAGGTGAGCAGGCTGGTCTTCACGGTGGTTCACGCCCGACAGGTAGATGGATGACAGCCGGTCGAAGGTGAGGGTGTTGTCCGGTTTCGGGTAGACGATGGGGCTACAGTCGGCCGCCGGCTTCAGATAGGTGTGGTCGGGCTTCTTTACGTGCAGCGTGAAGGGGGCCTTGCCCCGGAACACCGTCTGGTCCAGCCCCAGCAGCAGGCTGCCCATCACCAGCCCCTTGTTCATGATCGGCTTGAAATTGCGCGAGCGCCACAGCTCCTCGCGCACCCACGAGCCGTGCAGCGCCTGCTGGTACGACTTCAGCGCATCGTGGCTGCCGCCTTCGGCAAGCGCCGCCGCAATGCTTTCGGCTGCCAGCATGCCGCTCTTGATGGCGGTATGCACGCCCTTGATGCGCGCCGCGTTCAGCACGCCGGCGTCACAGCCCACCAGGCAGCCCCCCGGAAAGTTCAGTGTCGGCAGTGCGTTCAGGCCACCTGCCGTGATCGAGCGGGCACCATATTCCAGACGACGCCCGCCCTCGAAAACGCCCCGGATGGCCGGGTGCGTCTTCCAGCGCTGGAATTCCTCGAAGGGCGACAGATACGGGTTCTGGTAATTCAGCCCCACCACGAAGCCAGCCGCCACCCGGTTCTCGTCATAGTGATAGAGGAAGCTGCCGCCATAGGTGTCGTTGTCCAGCGGCCAGCCGGCGGTGTGCACCACCAGACCCGGGCGGAAGTTTTCGGGCTTCACCTCCCAGACTTCCTTCAGGCCGATGGCGTAACTCTGCGGATCGACGCCCGCATCCAGCCCGAAGCGCTCGATGAGCTGCCGGCCCAGATGCCCGCGCGAGCCCTCGGCAAACACCGTGTAGCGCCCCAGCAGCCGCATGCCGGGCTGAAAGTCGCTGCCATGCGAGCCGTCCTTCTCCACGCCCATGTCGCCGGTGATGACGCCGCGCACGGCGCCATCCTCGCCCAGCACCAGCGAGGCCGCCGGAAAACCGGGATAGATCTCCACGCCCAGCGCCTCGGCCTGCTGGGCCAGCCAGGCCACCAGCCGCGAGAGGCTGCCGATGTAGTTGCCGTGGTTCTGCATGCCCGGTGGCGTTGCCCAGCCCGGCACCTTCAGGCTGCCCTGTGCGGTCAGCATCAGCACCCGGTCTTCCGTCACCTGCGTGGTCAGCGGCGCCCCCTGGCTTTGCCAGTCGGGCAGCAGTTCAGACAGTGCCTTCGGGTCGATGACGGCACCCGAAAGGATGTGGGCACCCGGTTCGGCGCCTTTTTCCAGCACGCAGACGTTGATTTCGGTGCCGCGTTCGGCTGCCAGTTGCTTGAGGCGGATCGCGGTTGCCAGACCCGAGGGGCCGGCACCGACGATGACCACGTCATATTCCATTTCGTCGCGCTCGATGGCGACTTCTTCCATGTGCATAAGGGGAGGGGTCAGATGGCGGGGATGTCTTCATGCCCGCGGGGCGCGACGATCGCGCAGGCAGGAGCGCATTGTCGGCGATGCGTTGCGGCGGTGCAATCCGCACGGCCATTCGCGGTTGTCCGGTGTCAAGAAAGCGTCGGGCGCAGGGCATGCTCCAGGCGTTTCCGCCTTGCCGGACGCGGGAATTCATGGCGTTGCGCTTTGGGCGCCACCGGGTTCATTGCTACAATTATTTTTTCCGGGATGGACCTACATGACTAAATATGTGTTTGTCACCGGCGGTGTGGTTTCTTCGCTGGGCAAGGGGATTGCGGCCGCCTCGATGGCCGCGCTGCTGGAGTCTCGTGGCGTCAAGGTCACCTTGATGAAACTTGACCCCTACATCAATGTCGATCCGGGCACGATGAGCCCGTTTCAGCATGGTGAGGTCTTCGTTACCGAAGACGGTGCCGAGACCGATCTGGACCTCGGTCACTACGAGCGTTTCGTCTCCACGAAGATGCGCCGCTCCAACAACTTCACCACCGGCCAGATCTACGATTCGGTCATCCGCAAGGAGCGTCGGGGCGAATACCTGGGGCGCACCGTGCAGGTCATTCCGCACATCACCAACGAGATCCAGGCCTTCGTCGAGCGCGGCGCTGCCGTGGGCACGCCCGACGAGGCCCAGGTCGCCATCGTCGAGATCGGTGGCACCGTGGGTGACATCGAGTCGCTGCCCTTCCTCGAAGCGGTCCGGCAGATGAGCCTGAAGGCTGGCCGGGGCAACGCCGTCTTCGTGCATCTCACGCTGGTGCCATTCCTTGGCAAGGCGGGCGAACTCAAGACCAAGCCCACCCAGCACTCGCTGCAGGAGCTGCGCAAGATCGGCATCCAGGCCGACATGGTGCTCTGCCGTGCCGACCGCAACATTCCCGATGACGAGCGCGCCAAGATCTCGATGTTCTCCAACATCCCGGTCGATTCCGTCGTCTCGGTGCGCGATTCCGACTCCATCTACAAGATTCCGCGCATGCTGCACGAGCAGAAGGTCGACGACATCCTCGTCGATCTGCTG
>JAUNHU010000256.1 GCA_030523825.1 Lautropia sp.
ATGCGGTTGGCCATGCCGGTCTCGAACAGGGCGCCGCCCACCACGAACATGCCCACGAACAGGATGACGTTGGAATTGACGAAGCCGTTGAATGCTGTCTTGGCGTCCAGCACGCCGGTGATCACCAGCGCAAGGCAGACAATGACCGAGGTGAGCGCGAGCGGGATCTTTTCCCACACGAACATCACGGTGGCAAAAAGCAGCAGGAACAGCGTGATCTGGATCGGGTCCATGAGAGTCTCCACGGCACCCTGTTGTCATCGTTGTCCGGGTGCTTTGGTGTTGTCTGGCCCCGGATACCTGCATCCGGGGCTGGCAAGCGCGCCCCTTCTGTGGAGGCGCTTTGCTGTAGGGGCGTTTTGTCAGTGCAGCATCAGCCCGCCGTCACAAACCGGCAGACCGCTTCCGTCACCTGGTCGGTGGTGGCGCTGCCACCCAGGTCGCGGGTGTGCAGTGCGGGGTCGGCGGTCACTTTCTCGACGGCTGCCATCAGTTTTGCGGCCGCCGCGTTTTCGCCAAGGTGCTCCAGCATCAGTGCGGCTGACCAGAAGGAGCCCACCGGGTTGGCGAGACCCTTGCCCATGATGTCGAAGGCCGAGCCGTGAATCGGCTCGAACATCGACGGATAACGGCGCTCGGGATCGAGGTTGCCGGTGGGCGCAATGCCCAGACTGCCGGCCAGCGCTGCAGCCAGGTCGCTGAGGATGTCGGCGTGCAGGTTGGAGGCGACGATGGTGTCCATCGAGGCCGGGCGGTTCACCATCCGCGCCGTCGCGGCATCCACCAGTTCCTTGTCCCAGGTCACGTCGGGAAATTCCGCCGAAATTTCCTTCGCAATCTGGTCCCACATCACCATCGCGTACCGTTGCGCATTGCTCTTGGTGATGACGGTGAGCAGCTTGCGCGGGCGGGACTGTGCCAGCTTGAAGGCGAAGCGCATGATGCGCTCGACGCCGGCACGGGTCATGATCGACACGTCGGTGGCGGCTTCGATCGGCTGCCCCTGGTGCACGCGACCACCCACGCCCGAATATTCTCCTTCCGAGTTTTCGCGCACGATCACCCAGTTCAGGTCTTCGGGTTTGCAGCGTTTCAGCGGCGCGTCGATGCCGGGCAGGATGCGGGTGGGGCGGATGTTGGCGTACATGTCCATGCCCTGGCAGATCTTCAGGCGCAGGCCCCACAGCGTGATGTGGTCGGGAATGTCCGGGTCGCCGGCCGAACCGAACAGGATGCCGTCCTTGTCGCGCAGGGCATCCAGTCCGTCCTCGGGCATCATCACGCCGTGCTTGCGGTAATAATCGCCGCCCCAGTCGAAATCCTCGAACTCGAACTGAAAGGCGTTCTGCGTGGATGCCAGGGCTTCCAGCGCCTTGCGTGCTGCCGGAATCACTTCCTTGCCGATGCCGTCGCCCGGAATGGTGGCAATGCGATAGGTTTTCATGCGTGTCTCCCGTGAGGTGGCTTGTGGGTGGGTGCGCGTTGCACGCAGCCCATGCCCCTCACTCTAGGCGCCATCCGGCTCGTGTGCGCCTGCTGCAACTTGAAGCAGGGTCAAGTCGCAGCCGGTGCATGCCCATGCCTGGCGGCCGGATCGTTCCCGCTGCGCAGCCGACGAGCGACCGGCTCAACCCCCGCTTGCACGCAGCAGCTGAGTGCCTGCATTGCCCCGCCCAGGGCTGTGTTCCCGCCATCTTTGGATCGGGTTATCATGGTGTCATCACTCGAAAAGGCGCATCAAAAGCCGGGTTTGTAGTGTCCCCAGTTTATTTGTCGGATATTTTCTGACATTTTTTTATTTGCTCCGCCCCCTTTTTTTCAATTGAGACGGGGTCGGGTTTCTCCGTATTCTCCTGTCCGTATTCAGGACTGGATTGATCCCTGTCTGCCCGTTTGCCGGTCAGAGGGTCTTCCGGGGCACATGTCGCCGCGCCAGCGCGACCAGCAGGAGAAGAAGATATGCCCATACCCGCTCCGCAGGGGATGTACAGCCCCTTGCATGAACATGACGCCTGTGGCGTTGGTTTCGTTGCCCATATCAAGGG
>JAUNHU010000257.1 GCA_030523825.1 Lautropia sp.
GCACGGCCATCCACAGCGCGGTCACGTGCGGATAGAGGAACAGGCAGATCGAGCAGCCGATGGCGCCGATCAGGAAGTAGGGGCGTCGACGGCCAAGGCCCGGTACCCAGGTGCGGTCACTCAGTGCGCCAATCAGCGGCTGGATGATGAGGCCCGTGACAGGGCCGGCCAGGTTCAGCAGCGGCAGTTCTTCGGGGTTTGCCTGCAGGAAGCTGAACACCGGGTTGATGGCGGTCTGCTGCAGACCGAAGCTGTACTGAATTCCGAAGAATCCGAAATTCATCAAGAGTATCTGGCGAAAGGTCATCGCCAGTTTTGGATCTATGCTCATGTGCAGCAGGCTCCTGTCTTCAAGCGACCGGTATCGGTCTTATGGTTTTGAAAGTGCCGGCCGGTCAGGCCCCGTGTCGAATCCCGAACCAGGAGCGTCCGGGAACAGGCGCAAGACTTGTCGGCTGGCGTAGTTTTCCTGGATACAGGCAGGGGCATGCTCGCGCAGCATGATGTGGCTCGTGGGCGCTTGCCTCGGTGTACCGTGGGGAAAAGGAGAAGAAAGAGAGAAGGCAATGCTGCCAAAGGCATCGTGCGGGGGTGAATCCTTGTACCGCAGGGGTCATGGCAGCAGGCCGGGTATTGCCGTCAACGGATGAAACAACGTTGCAGTAGGTGATACGAAAACGACACGGAAAAGATACTGCGAACCGCAAACACGTGCCGGAAAAGCCCATGTGTCCAGGTGGGCTCCCGTCATGGCCTGGTGGGCCGTGTGACTGCGGGGTTGGAATGGCGCTTGAGCAGGATGCCGGCCGCAATGGGGGCTGTGGCCTTGCTGTCCGTCTGCTGGCGTCGTTTCAGGAAAATGTCTTTCGCTGGACTTTCTCGGGCTCAAGTCATCAAGGGGCTGTCCTGATTCCCGGCCGGATGGATATCCTGCTTTTGGAAAGTGCTGCGAGCGTCGGGATTTGTACCCGCCAGGCGCTGCAGCATCGCAGCGACCTGGCGGGCTGGGTCAGGCAGCAGTCCTGTCCGGCGTGCCGCCCGATCCATCGCAACAGCCTCAGAACCAGGCTTCGACCTGAGCGCCGTAGAACACGCCGCTGCGCTTGTCGGCGAACACGTCAACAGGGCGCCCGCAGTCGCGGCCCGAGCAGACCACGCTGCCAGCGGCTGCGGCGGCGTCATTCCACTTGGCATAGGTGGCAAACAGGCGCAGTGCCGGACGCACGGTCACGTCGTTACCCAGGGCGAACTGGGTGCCGATGGTGGCTTTCGTCAGCTTGCGGGTCTCGCCGCCTTCAGGTTTCACCTGCTGATAGCCCACTTCGCTGAACAGGCTCACCACCTTGTTGATGGCGTAGTGCGGGCGGGTGCCGATCCACACCTCTTTCATCGTCACGTCGTTGATCTCGGCGTTGCGATAGCCGAAGGTGGAGGTGGCGCTCCAGCGGCTGTTTTCCGGTTTGTACAGCCAGTGGTCGAACAGCATCCACTCCTTGCGGTCATCGGTGCTGCCAGCGGCGCCCCAGCCTTTCAGCATGGCGGCGTCATTGCCAAACTGGAAGCCGAGGGTGTTGGTGCCGCCAACGCCGAACAGGTTTTCCTGCTCATGCACCAGAGTGAAGGCGATGCCATTCTTGCCCGGCTTGTTGTCGATGGTGTTGCTCTGCTGAACCATCACGTTGACCGGCGGGGTCGCGGGGTTGTTGTCCAGATCGATTGCCTGGGGGACCGTGGTCGTGTAGGTGCTGGTGCCGTCATGGTTGCTGGCACGAATCAGGTTCACGCCCACCGTCACGGCGCCGCCGGGGTTGGTGTCGATCTTCTGCAGACGGAAGTCATGCACGGTGGCCGTGCGCGAACCGCCACCGATGAGATCGGGGTTGAAACCGTCCAGGTTGTTGTTGATGCCGTAGCCGGTGTAGTCACCGATGCGGAACATGGCGTAGGAGAACTGACCCACGCCGACATCGATGTTGTCGATACCGAAGCCCGGACCCTGGGCCGGTTCCCAGTAGGTGTAGTCCAGCATGTGGATGTCGGGGT
>JAUNHU010000258.1 GCA_030523825.1 Lautropia sp.
AGCTCGGCCTGCCATTGCGAACCGCGATAGCTGATGCGGGCGCGGCCGTTGCCTTCCCAGGCATCCACCGTCACGGTCTGTCCGATGTCGAGGTGGAGATCATGGCTATGCTCGGGCTGGGCATGACGTGGTGCCAGCGAGCGCAGGTAGCGCAACAGCGGCAGCCCGACGACACAGATGCCGGCAGCGATCAGGATCTGGGTGCTGAGACCGAGGCCGGACCAGGCCGCCAGCCCACCGGCCGCCAGGCCCAGGGCAATGACGAGCAGATAAAAGCTGCCGACGAACAGTTCGACGATGACGAGGCCAATGGCAATGACCCACCAGAGGGTTGCCATCGACGTGAAGATGCCCCACCCGTTTTCTGCCATCGATCACCCTCCTCGTCTGTGGCGCACCCGACCGCGCCGGCCCACCGCCATCGGGGAGCTGCTCGGTGTGCAGAAACCGGCAGGCCCGAGGGCAGAATCCTGAAGAAATTCAAGGACTACAGAACATTTTGGGGTCGATGCGCACAATGTCAAGGCGTTCGACACAAACGGATTTCAACGGCGGATGGGATGCCCAATTCCGGCTCCTGTTTGCGATGGCAGAAGTTCAGGGCAGCCCCTTGGAATCGATCTGGCCAGATCGACCTGGGGGACGGGGTGTAATCGTTGCTTCGTTGCAGAGCGCCCCGCCACCGGGTACCCCCGCTCAGCTCATACGCTCCGCTCGCTGCGCTTCGCTTCACGAAATCGAGCAGGGGTGATCTGACCGAGCCCTGTGGCCATCTCATCCTTTTGTCACTCGCCTGCGGGTGTTGGCATGTGTGGCCAATAGACCCACTATTGACCACACATGCCGCCTACGCAGGCTTCGTGAAAGAGGCGATCTGATCCACATGCCTCGATCAGATCACCCCTCGGAGGGCACCCGCTGCCGGGGCTTAGTAGAGGGGGCGCGCCTGAAGCGCCCGGAGCCCGAAGACAGGCGCCGGACGCTTGGGGCGAACGCGATCAGCGACCTTTGCCGCCGAGCCTCATCCAGGTGGAGACGACGGTGTCGGGGTTGAGCGAGATCGACGAGATGCCCTGCTCCACCAGCCAGTCGGCGAAGTCGGGGTGATCGGACGGCCCCTGGCCGCAGATGCCGACATATTTGCCCTGGGCGCGGCACGCCTCGATGGCGCGGGCGATGAGCGCCTTCACGGCCGGATCGCGTTCGTCGAAGCCTTCGGACACCAGCGCCGAATCACGATCCAGCCCCAGGGTGAGCTGGGTCATGTCGTTGGAGCCGATGGAGAAGCCGTCGAAGTGCTGGAGGAACTGCTCGGCCAGCAGGGCGTTGGTGGGCAGCTCGCACATCATCACGATCTTCAGCGCGCCGGTGCCGTCGGCCGCGCCCCCTTCACCGCGCCGCAGGCCGTGTTTTGCCAGCAGGCCGATGACCTTCTCGGCCTCGGCCACGGTGCGCACGAAGGGCACCATCAGCTGCACGTTGGTGAGGCCCATCTTCTCGCGCACGCGCTTCATGGCTTCGCACTCCATGTCGAAGCACTCGGAGAAGCTGGGCGCCACGTAGCGCGAAGCGCCCCGGAAGCCGAGCATCGGGTTTTCTTCCTCGGGCTCGTAACGAGAGCCGCCGATGAGCTTGCGGTACTCGTTGCTCTTGAAGTCGGACAGCCGCACGATGACCGGCTTGGGCCAGAAGGCCGCTGCGATGGTGGCCACCCCTTCGGCGAGCTTGTCGATGTAGAAGGCACGCGGGCTGGCATACCCGCGGGCCACGCTTTCGACCGCCTGCTTCAGGTCGGCGTCCACGGCCGGATAGTCGAGGATGGCGCGCGGGTGGATGCCGATGTTGTTGTTGATGATGAACTCCAGCCGCGCCAGGCCGACACCATCGTTGGGGATGGCGGCAAACTCGAAGGCCAGTTGCGGGTTGCCGACGTTCATCATGATCTTGGCGGGTGCCGCCGGCATGGTGCCGGTCTCGACCTCGCTGACCTCGGTTTCGAGCTGGCC
>JAUNHU010000259.1 GCA_030523825.1 Lautropia sp.
GCCTTGTCCTTGTTTCCAAATTGTCCGCTCATGTGATGGAGCCTTTCCTCTGAGATGAATTCGACGCAACCGCCCCAAGAGACATCGAAGTCGACTTCAACCCCCTCGTCTGCGGGCAACCCGGAAAATTATAAGGATCTGGACGAGGTACCTGCGAATGCTGCCGTGCCTGCCGGTGCCACCGTGACTTTCGTGCCGGTGTCGCCGGCTGCGGTTGCCGCGTTTTCTGCGCGGGCTGCGCCTGCGGATGGCAGTGCGGGCGAGGAGGGGTCCAGGCCGGAGGCGGAGGCTGCACCCGGAGCAGGTAGTGCTTCGGCCGCCACGGGGGCGGCATCAGCCGCTGCATCGGCAGGGGTGGCAGCCGGCCTGACTGCAGCGGCGGCTGGTGCGGCCCAGGGGGCGGCGGCAGGCAACCCCTCGGCTTCTGCACCCAGTGGTGGCGCAACGGCTGGAGGCGACTCGAAGGAGAGCGATCAGGAACGTGCAGCGCGTGCGCGCCGGCAGAGTGAGGGGGCGCCCGCGCCGGTGATCCCCGACTTCTGCAACCTGGGCATTGCCAATCGGGCGATGGGCATCCTGCATCTGGGGCTGCTCGCCATGATCCTGATGCAGCCGCGTCTGTGGGCCGGTGTCGAGCATCAGCTGAATCAGCTCGTGCCACTGATCTTTGCCTTCGAGGTGCCGGCGGTGCTGAGCCTGGTGCTGCTGTGCCGGGTGCGCAAGTTTGCCAATGGCCTGCCGCTCTACAAGCAATGGCTGGTGGGGCTTGGCCTGCCCGTGCTGGTGACGATGACGGTAAGCGGGGTGCTGCAGGTGGTTACGGAGCAGTTCGAGCCGCCCCGCCACGTGGACTCCAGCCATGCGATTGCGGTTGTGCTGGCCAATGGCGTGGCAGCGGCACTGATTGCACTGGCGCTCTACAAGTATTTTCGTTTGCGCGCACGTGCGATGGCGCCTTCCTTCAGCGAGGCGCGCCTGCAGGCTCTGCAGGCCCGCATCCGCCCGCATTTCCTGTTCAACAGCCTGAACACCGTGCTGGGCCTGATCCGTTCGGACCCGAAAAAGGCCGAATCGACGCTGGAAAATCTGGCCGACCTGTTCCGCGTGTTCATGCGTGATGCGCGTGAGCTGGTGCCGCTCGATGACGAGGTGATTACCTGCAAGGAGTATCTTGCCATCGAGAAGTTGCGGCTTGCTCCGCGGCTGGCCGTGGAGTGGGATACCGAGGGCATGCCGGGGGATGCGCTGCTGCCCTCACTGCTGCTGCAGCCGCTGCTGGAAAACGCCGTTCACCACGGCATCGAGCCGCGAACCGACACGGGTGTGCTCAACATCAAGATACGTCTGGTGGGCGAACGGGTGCGCGTGGAGGTCGATAATCCCATTTCTGCAACAGTGGCGTCGCGTCCAGGTAACCAGATGGCCCTCTCGAACGTGCGTGAGCGATTGATGCTGCTATATGATACGGAAGCCGAGTTGAGAACGGGCCCGCAAGGCGACCGTTACCACGTATTGCTCGAATTTCCTTACCGCAAAGAGAGACGACGCCGAGATGTCCGACGCCACTTCAATCCTGATCGTTGATGACGAGGCACCCGCACGGGCACGCCTGAGAGAGGTCCTCGCCGATCTGGCACCCGAGTTCCCCCACCGCATTGTCGGTGAGGCATCCAACGCTCCCGAAGCGCTTGCGCAGATCGAATCGCAGCGCCCGCAGGTGGTGCTGATGGACGTGCAGATGCCGGGCATGACGGGTATCGAGCTGGCACGCCACATTTCGGCACGCGCCGGCGAAGGCGACGGGCAGGACCCGAAGCCGATGCCGCTGATGATCTTCGTGACGGCCTTCGACGAGTTTGCCGTCGATGCCTTCGAGGTGAATGCGCTCGACTACCTGCTGAAGCCGGTGCGTGCGCAGCGCCTGCTGGCTGCGCTGCTGCGTGCCCGCACGCTGATTCCGTCCGAGCATCTGGATGCGATCGAGGCGCTGGCCAAGGCCACCAA
>JAUNHU010000069.1 GCA_030523825.1 Lautropia sp.
CATCGAAGGCACGAAGGTTTCCTCCACATGAAGGGGGCGATCAAAGCCAGGCGGCAATGTCGGGACGGGCGTGCCAGCGCAGGCGCACGAAACCACCTGAAACTGGCGATTGCCCGGCATCGTGTTCTGCAGGGTTCAGCCATGCGGCAGGCACGACACTGTCGAAGGGGGCAGCAAAGATCAACCGGCCCCGCAGGCGCAGCACCGGCAGGCAGGCACGCAGACAGGAAGGCACACCGCGTTCCTGCATCAGGTTCTTCAGGCTGCGACTGGGAGCATCGGGCTGCAGACGCAGGCGTTCGCCGCCCCGGCCACTGTCGAGCATGACGCCCTCCTCCCCGCCTGCCGCGTGCGCATCATCGTCGACCGGAGATACACCCGATGCTGGCGAGATAGCGGCTGCGCTCCCCTGAACTGCGGATTCCAGGGGGCCGTCCGGGGAAGCGGATTCCCGGGGATTGTCCAATTGTCTTGAATCAAAGAATTTTGTAGACAAACCATCGACATCATCGAGTGGCTCGAACGACAGGATGCCTGCGGGCAGCGTCAGATGGTTTTCTCCGCGCCAACCAAGAAGCGTGGGCTGGATGGGCGTGAGCCGGGGCATGAGGCCGATGCGGTCGCGGTAGCGCAGCAGCCAGAGACCGTCGTGGCACACCCGGGCTTCGGCTGCGCCCGCCAGCACCAGTTGCCGTTCCAGCTCGGCCAGCTTGGCGCGGGTGGGCATGCGGCAACCAAGCGCGCCCAGCCAGTACCGCAGGGCTTCGGCACGCCGTGCCGGGTCGAGTCGCAACAGGGCGGCGCGGGAGAGTGCCTGCGGGGTGGAAAACTGCGCGGTGGCAGGCCACGAGAAGCGGGCCCGATCAGTCACATCCGGATCACGGATCATGTGCAGGCTGGCGGCCTGCACGTCGGCGGCGGCCTGGGCACGAATGCGATCGGCCGCCTGCTGGACGAGGCCGATGGCGGCCAGTTCGGCCGGCAGGGCCAGCGGATCGGCGCGCACGCGCTGTTCGACGACGCGACGTACACGGTTGCGGGTGAAGCGCGGGTCGATGTTGGCGGGGTCATCCACCCACGGGATGCCTTCTGCCCTGCCCCAGGCTTCGAGCCGGCTGCGCGGGATGCCCAGAAAGGGCCGCAGCAACAGCATGCCGGCGGGCGCATGGGGCAAAGGCGCACGCTCACGCATGCCGGCAAGCCCCAGCACGCCGCTGCCACGGCGGCGGCGGATTTCCACGGTTTCGAGCTGGTCGTTGGCGTGGTGCGCGGTGAGGATGACGTGGGCGCCGGTGGCGGAGGCCATGTCGGCCAGGGCGCGATAGCGCCACTCGCGCGCCCAGGCTTCGATGCCGGAGGGGCTGGACTGCGGGCCGACGGCGGGATGCAGGCGGCGCGACAGGAACGGCAGGCCGAGGGCAGCGGCCTGATCGGCGCAGAAAGCCAGCCAGTGATCGGCCGGCGCCTGCAGGCCGTGGTGCACATGGGCAACGATGAACTGCCACGGGCCTTGCAACCGGGCCGCAGCGTGCATCAGCACCTGGGAATCGCGCCCACCGGAACAGGCGAGCAGCAGAGGCTCGTCGGGCGACAGCCCTGCCCGCCGCAGACAGGCTTCGAGCGCCTGGACCGGCGAACCGGCAGGCGCCTCGTCTTCGGGCGGGGTGCCGGCTGTGCTCAGGCGGTGACTTCCTTGAACTTGCCGTAGCCGGCAAGGCGGACCTGCCGGTTGCGGATCAGGTCGGCCGGGCGCATGCCGCCGAACTGACGCAGGGATTCGGTGATGGCGGTGCGCAGACGGCCGACGATGGCATCGACATCGCGGTGTGCGCCACCGACGGGCTCGTCGATGATGTCGTCGATGAGACCCAGCCCCTTGAGGCGGGCGGCGGTGATGCCCATGATCTCGGCGGCTTCGGAGGCTTTGTCGGCGCTTTTCCAGAGGATGGCGGCGCAGCCTTCGGGCGAGATGACCGAGTAGACGCTGTACTGCAGCATGAGCAGCACGTCGGAAACGCCGAGCGCCAGTGCACCGCCGGAGCCGCCCTCACCGATGACGATGCTGATGACGGGCACTTCGAGCCGCGCCATCTCGAACAGGTTGCGGCCGATGGCCTCGGACTGGCCGCGTTCCTCGGCCCCCATGCCGGGGAATGCGCCGGGGGTGTCGATGAAGGTGATGATGGGCAGGCCGAATTTCTCGGCCAGTTTCATCAGGCGCAGGGCCTTGCGGTAGCCCTCCGGGCGCGGCATGCCGAAGTTGCGGAAGGTGCGCTCCTTGGCATCGCGCCCCTTCTGGTGGCCGATGACCATGACGCTCTGGCCGTTGAAGCGGGCCAGCCCGCCGACGATGGCAGGATCGTCGGCAAAGGCACGGTCGCCGTGCAGCTCGTGGAAATCGGTCATCAGGTGGCTGATGTAGTCGAGCGTGTAGGGGCGCTGCGGATGGCGCGCCACCATCGCGGTCTGCCACGGCGTGAGCTTCTCGTAGATTTCCTTCAGCTTGGAATCACACTTGACGCGCAGGCGGTCGATTTCCTCGGCGATGTCGAGGGCGGATTCACCCTGGACGTAGCGGAGCTGCTCGATCTTGTTTTCAAGCTCGGCGATGGGTTGTTCAAAATCCAGATAAGTCGTCTTCATGGCGTCTGCATGTCTGGGTGATGGGGTTCGCCGGGCGTTCGGGACAACCGGGTACAAAATCCTGTAGTCTGAAATGTACCGCAAGCCGGGGAAAAATCACGATTTTTCCGGCAAGTCTGCCGAAATATCGTTGACCTGACCGGCAACGAGGGGCGATGGACAGTGCATGACACGCCCTAGCGGCGCCAGGTGGTGCCGCCGGGGCCGTCTTCGAGCGTGATGCCGGCGTCGGCCAGCTGCTGACGGATGGCATCGGCATCGGCAAAGCGCTTTTCCTTGCGGGCAGCCAGACGCTGGGCCACCAGGGCGTCGATGGCGGCATCGTCGAGTGCCCCGCTGGCAGCGCCGCTGCCGCGCAGGCCGGTGCGACGCACGTCGGCCGGTGCCTTGCCGAGCAGGCCGAGAACGCTGGCCAGCGCCCGATAGAGGCGCGCGGTGGCTGCATCGCCGGTGCGGTTCACTTCGCCAGCCAGCTCGAACAGCACGGCAATGGCCACCGGGGTGTTGAAATCGTCGTCCATTGCCTCGGCGAAGCGCCGGGCACGCGGGTCGTTCCAGTCGATATCCTCATGGCGGCCGGGCTTCAGGGTGTCGATGGCCGGGGCCTCGGCAGGCAGCGCGTTGTAGAGGCGCAGCAGGGTTTCGCGGGCGTCTTCGAGGGCTGCGTCGGAATAGTTGACCTGGCTGCGGTAATGCGAGCGGACGATGAAGAAGCGGATCACTTCGCCATCGAAGCTGTCGAGCACGTCGCGGATGGTGAAGAAGTTGCCGAGCGATTTCGACATCTTCTCGCCGTC
Organism: Lautropia sp.; assembly: GCA_030523825.1. Lineage (GTDB taxonomy): Bacteria > Pseudomonadota > Gammaproteobacteria > Burkholderiales > Burkholderiaceae_E > Lautropia. Next base: position 3,441 of record JAUNHU010000069.1, read on the forward strand.
GATCTGCACGAAGCCGTTGTGCATCCAGTAGCGGACGAAGCTCTTTCGTTCCGGATCATTCAGGAAGAAGGCGCCATCGCTCTGTGCCAATTCATTCTCGTGATGAGGGAACTGCAGGTCGGCACCACCACCGTGGATGTCGAACTGCCGGCCCAGCAACTGGGTGGACATGGCCGAGCACTCGATGTGCCAGCCCGGCCGGCCGTTGCCGAAGGGACTGTGCCAGCAGGCTTCTGCCGGCTCCTCGGGCTTGGCCGCCTTCCAGAGCACGAAGTCGAAGGGGTCTTCCTTGTCGGCAGCCACCGCCACGCGCTCGCCGGCGCGCAGGTCGTCGAGGCTCTTGCCCGCCAGCCGGCCATAGCCCGGAAAGCGGCGCACGCGGAACAGGGTGTCGCCGCTGTCGGCACGATAGGCAAGCCCGTTCTGTTCGAGCAGGCCAATCAGGTCGAGCATCTGCGGCACATAGTCGGTGGCACGGGGCTCGATGTCGGGGCGCTGGATGCCGAGGGCGGCCTCGTCCTCGTGCATGGCCTGGATGAAGCGGCCGGTGAGGCTGGACAGGGTTTCGCCGTTTTCCACTGCACGACGGATGATCTTGTCGTCGATGTCGGTGATGTTGCGCACGTAGGTCACGTCGAAACCGCGCACCCGCAGCCAGCGCTGGATGATGTCGAAGGCCGCCAGCATGCGGGCGTGACCGATGTGGCAGTAGTCATAGACCGTCATGCCGCAGACGTAGAGCCCGACCTTGCCCGGTTGCAGGGGTTCAAGGACTTCTTTCTGGCGGGTCAGGGTGTTGTAGAGCTTCAGCATCGGCAGCGGTGTGGACGGAATTTCGACAGAATTGACATGCGGACGAGGTTCGGCAGCTAGAATGCCGGTTTTCGGCCAAAGTTTAACGCGCCAGAGGCTCCGATCTTCGTGAACCCCCTGACTTCGCTGCCCAGCCCCCTGCCCGCACGCCTGTGTATGGTGGCGTTGCTGATCGCGCTGTTCCCCATTGCTCCGTCGGCCTTCAGCGCAGACCAGGAGCGCTTCGACCCCGCCGTCTCGGGACAGTTTGGCTCCACCGCCGGGGCTGCCGGTGCTGCGGCCGAAAAGCTGCATTCGACAGACAGCGTGGATCTGACGGCCGACGAGGAGGCCAGTGCCCCGACGCCTGCCGATGCCCGCAACCAGCAGGAAAGCCGCCGGCGACAGGCCCAGGCAGCGCTGAACCGCAATGAGCCCGCTCAGGCCCTCCGGCTGGCCACCCAGGGGCTGCGCACCTCACCACATGACGCCCGGCTGCGCTTCGTTCGTGGTGTGGCACTGCGCCGCCTGAAGCGGCTGCCCGAAGCCGAAACCGAATTCCGCCGGCTCATCGACGAGTTTCCCGAGCTGCCCGAGCCCTACAACAACCTGGCTGTGGTGCTGGCGGCCCAGGGGCGCCTGGACGACGCGCACGAGGCGCTGCAACGTGCCATTCACGCCGCGCCCAGCTATGCGCTGGCTCACGAGAACCTCGGCGACCTTTACCTGCAGAAGGCCCGTGACAGCTGGCAGAAGGCCCGGCGGCTGGCTCCCGGCAATGCACGGCTGACCGCCCGGCTGAAGGCGCTGAAGTCGGTTGAAAGACTGTCCACGCTGCCAGCGCCGCCATCCGGCACCAATTCCTCTTCCCGGCGCTCACGCTGAGCGCCCTCTTTCCTCCCGCCTGAATACCAACAGGAGATTAGCAATGCCCCGTTTCATTCGTCCGCATTCCCTGCTTTCGCCCGTGCTGGCCATGCTCACCGGCGCACTGCTGATGTCGGCGCCCACCGATGGCGCCACGGCAGAAGCCAACCCGAAGGTGCTGATGAAGACCTCGATGGGCGATCTGGTCATCGAGCTGTACCCCGAGAAAGCCCCGAAAACGGTCGAGAACTTCCTGAAGTATGTGGACGAAGGCTTCTACTCGAAACTGATCTTCCACCGCGTGATCGGCAACTTCATGATCCAGGGCGGCGGTTTCGACGCCGACATGAAACAGAAGGCCAACCGTGGCCCGATTCCGCTGGAGTCGCGCAATGGTCTGAAGAACGATGTGGGCACCATCGCCATGGCCCGCACCAGCATTCCCGATTCGGCCACCTCGCAGTTCTTCATCAACACGGTGAACAACAGCAGCCTGAACTATCCGAGCCCGGATGGTCACGGCTATGCCGTGTTCGGCAAGGTCATCGAGGGCATGGAGACGGTTGAAAAGATCGCCAAGGTGCCGACCGGCAGCTCGGGCATGCACCGCGACGTGCCGCGTGAGCCGGTCATCATCGAGTCGGTCGAGCGCGTCAAGCCCTGATCCTTTCCGGCCTGAGCCTTCTGGCGGGCACGGGGATGCCGGCAGCAGAGATTATCAGGCTGCCGCGCCCCGTTCCGTCCGCCCTGCGTTAACGGCCAGCGCCCGCTGGCCGCTGTCGCTCGCCTGCACCTCGCTGTCAACCATGCACCACCCGCCCCCCGTCATTCGCATCGCCCGCGCCGATCAGGCGCTGTTCATCTCGGACATGCACCTGGACGACCACGACCCGGCGCTCTGCGCGCACGTGCTGCAGGCACTGGAAAGCCGGCTGGATGACGGACGGCATCCGGTGCAGGCGCTGTTCCTTTTGGGCGACCTGTTTGAATACTGGGTGGGCGACGACGTGGCCAGCGATTGCGCCACGCGGCTGACCGAGCTGCTGCAAGCCTTTGCGGCCAGCGGCGGCAGGAATTTCATCATGCACGGCAACCGCGACTTCCTGATGGACGTGCCGGTGCCGGGCCACACGGGGCTGATGCCCTTCAGCCACCACTGCGCCAGCACGCTGCTGGCCGACCCTTCTGTGATCGAGGTGGCAGGCGAGCGGGTGCTGCTGAGCCACGGCGACCTGCTCTGCACCGACGACAAGCCCTATCAGGCATGGCGGACCCAATGCCGGCAACCCGCCTGGCAACAGGCCCTGCTGGGCAAGCCCGCGGCCGAGCGGGTGGCCATGGCGCAGATGCTGCGCCAGCAGAGTCACCAGCAACAGGCGATGATGGGGCTGCTGACCGACGTGAATCAGGATGCGGTGAACCGGATGATGGACGAGGCCGGCTGCGACCGGATGATCCACGGCCATACCCATCGCCCCGCCCTGCACGGCTGGACGCATGACGGCCGGCAACGCCAGCGCTGGGTGCTGTCCGACTGGGCCGCTGGCGAGGCGCCCCGTGGCGCGGTGATGACGCTGGCCGAAGGATTTGCGCAGCCGGAGACGACCGCGCCGGCCGCCTGAGCCGCAGCCCGCCTGTCAGCCCTGCCGCCCCTGTGCCGCCCTGTTTTCTGCCGCGCGAGCGGCCAGCCTGTCGATGTCACGGCAGATGCCGTGAAGCATGTCGATCTCGTCCTGATCGGGCCGCGCACGATTGAACAGGTGACGCAACCGTGCCATCAGCCGTCGGGGGCGAGCGGGATTCAGCGTACCGAGCGCCGTGAGGCTGGCTTCGGCATGACGCAGCAGCCCTTCGAGGGCACCAAGCGTGGCCAGCCGCTCCCTGATTACGGCAGCATCACTACCCACCTCACTCCCGGCGGCCAAGGTGGCATCTGCCGGCGCGTGAGCGCCCGCCAGACCGGCAGCCGGGTTTGCGCCAGTCTGCCCGCCTGCCCCTGATACCCCGCCTGCTTCCGGCGGCTGGCGAATCTCACCTGCGACCGACGGTGCTTGCCCCCCGCGCGCCAGCACCGCCTGCCGCAGCGAAAATGCGACGATCTGTACGGCTTGCGCAACATTCAGTGAGTTGTATGCAGCGTCGGCCGGGATGGTGAGCCAGCGCTGACAGCGCGCCATTTCCTCCACGCGCAGGCCACTGCGCTCGGTACCAAAGACGAAGGCCACCCGCGCGAGCTGCCCGGCTGCGAGCTGCTGGACTACATCACCACACAGGCCCAGCGGAAACTCGGGCGGCGGCCCGAACTCACGCCCCTCCGCACTGACCGCCACCGCCAGATGGCAGTCTGCAAGCGCCTCGTCGAGCGAATCGCAGCTGCGGACATGGTGAACCCTTTCCCGCGCACCTCCGGCCCGGGCCAGGGTATCGGGGTCGTGCCGGAAGCCCGGATCATGGGGGGAAACGACGACCAGATCATGCAATCCCATCGTCGTCATGGCCCGCACGGCCGAACCGATGTTGGCCGACAGACTGGGTTGCACCAGCACGATCCGGCAGGCATCGAGCGCCTGCTGACTGTCTGAATTCAGCACCTGATGGCTTTCTGAACAATGAGTCATTTGTTGTAGAATCCCGAGATCGCTCTTTCCTACAGTCAATCATCATGCATCCGATGCTCAACGTCGCTGTCCGCGCTGCGCGGGCGGCCGGACGGCTGATCACCCGTGCCAGTGTCGATGTCGAAACCGTGCAGATCACCCGCAAGGATCGTAACGATTTCGTCACCGACGTGGACCACGCTTCCGAGCGTGCCATCGTCGAGACCCTGCTCGCGGCTTATCCCGGCCACGCAATCCTCGCGGAGGAATCCGGCTTCATGCCCGGCAAGTCGGCACAGCCCGACACGCCGCTGAAATCGGTCGATCACGTCTGGATCATCGACCCGCTGGACGGTACCACCAATTTCATCCACGGTCTGCCCCACTACTGCATTTCCATCGCGCTGATGGAGCGCGGGGTCATCACGCAGGCGCTGATCTTCGATCCGAACCGCAACGAGCTGTTCACTGCCACCCGTGGTCGCGGCGCCTACCTGAATGATCGCCGCATCCGCTGCACCAAGTCCTTCCGCCTCGAAGACGCGCTGATCGGCACGGGCTTTCCCTTCCGTCGTCACACCAGTGAAGATGCCTATCTGAGCGTGTTGCGCCCCCTCACCGAGAAGGGCGCGATCATGCGCCGTTCCGGTTCGGCTGCGCTCGATCTGGCCTATACGGCGGCTGGCCGCTATGACGCCTATTTCGACAATGGGCTGAAGGTCTGGGACATGGCCGCCGGAAGCCTGCTGCTGACCGAAGCCGGAGCCCTGATCGGCGACTACTCGGGAGAAGCCGGCTGGCTGGAAAGCGGCCAGGTGCTCTGCGGCAACCCGAAGATCTTTTCGGCGCTGATTCCGGTGGTGGCCCCGCTGGCGGGCAACGCTGCTGCGCCCGCCCCGGCGGCTCCCGTCGACTCCGCCGCGCCACGCCGGCAGATCCTGCGCAAGCCACGCAGCGACGACGCGGAAACCCCGCCGGCAGACTGAGCGCCCCCGGTTCCTGCCAGCTGCACGAACCACATGTGCAGCACCCAGCCCGCGCCGTGATGCGGGCCGGGTCGCGTTGCGCATCGGATGCCGATGATCTCCACCCAGGTGATCCTCACGCCATCCATACCGGCTTCATCCCTTCTTCACAAAGCTGTCCGATCATCACGGACGGCGCTCCCCCATGACCCGAATTCCGTTCCGGTCATGACGCCTTCGGGCGCCATGACCGGCGGATATCTTTCCTCCTCCGGCCTCCCGGCATCCAACGGTCACGCCGAAGGCTTTCTTCGTCTCATCAAGCGCATGAAGATCAAATCACGGCAAAACACGCGCCACGGCGCCTCCGCCATTTCCCCCAAGCGGGCTCTCCATTCCCTGCTGTTCGGCACTGCGCTGGCAGCCCTGGCCGGTGCCGGCCCTGTGCTGGCCCAGGCCCCGGGTGGCGGTGAAGCCCCCCCCATTCCCGTTGGCGTCGTCACGGTAAAACCCGAACAGATCGGCATCACGCAGGACCTGCCCGGCCGCGTGGAAGCCTCGCGCATCGCGCAGATCCGTGCCCGGGCCACCGGCATCGTCGAAAAGCGCCTGTTCCGTGAGGGCAGCGACGTGCAGGCCGGCGACGTGCTGTACAAGCTGGATTCTGCCTCCTACGAAGCCGCACTGAACAGCGCAAAGGCCACACTGGCCCGCGCACAGACCGCCGAGCAGCTGGCTGCTGAAGACGTGCAGCGCTATGCACCGCTGCTGAAGGCCAATGCCGTGAGCCGCCAGACCTACGCCAACGCCGTCTCGGCCCGGAAACAGGCGCAGGCAGAAGTGGGCGTGGCCCGCGCCGCCGTGAAGACCGCGCAGATCAACCTGTCGTATACCGAAGTCACCTCGCCCATCAGCGGCCGCATCGGTCGCTCGAACGTGACCGAGGGGGCGCTGGTGAGCCAGACCGACGTGACCCAGCTGGCCACCGTGCAGCAGATCGACCCGGTCTACGTGAACATCACCCAGCCCGCCTCCACCATTACCCGGATGAAGCGCGGCCTGGAATCCGGTCAGCTGAAGCAGGCCGGGGGCGAGGACGGCACCGCCAGCGTCAACATCCTGTTCGACGACGGCACGCCCTATGCGCACAAGGGCAAGCTGCTGTTCACCGACCTGACGGTGGATGCCACTACCAACCAGGTGACGATCCGCGCCGAGGTGCCCAACCCGAAGGGTGAGCTGCTGCCCGGCATGTACGTGCGTGCCGAGCTGGAACAGGCATCCATTCCGCAGGCCATCCTGCTGCCGCAGCAGGCGGTCACCCGCACGGGTGCCGGTGATACGGTGAAGGTCGTCTCGGCCGACGGCAAGCTCTCCGACCGCAAGATCACGATCGGCTCCTCCCAGGGCACGAACTGGGTGGTGGTTGGCGGCCTGCAGGCCGGTGAACAGGTGATGGTCGACGGCTTCCAGGCACTGCAGATGCGTGGCGGCCCGAATCCGAAGATCAAGGCCGTGCCCTGGAGCCCTGCTGGCAGCCAGCCGGCTGGCCAGCCCGCCAACGCTCAGGCAAAACAGGACGCAGGTAACTAAGCATGGCCCAGTTTTTCATTCACAGACCCATCTTTGCCTGGGTGGTCGCGCTATTCATGATGGTGATCGGGGGCATCTCGATCACCCAGCTGCCGGTCTCCCAGTTTCCCTCGGTGGCGCCGCCATCGATCAACGTCAGCGTCGTCTACCCCGGCGCCTCGGCCAAGACGCTCGAAGATTCGGTGCTGAGCATCATCGAGCGTGAGATGAACGGCTCGCCGGGCCTGATGTACATGCAGTCGGTGGCACAGGCCGACGGCACCGGCACGCTCACCCTCACCTTCGAGAACGGCACGGACGAGGACATCGCGCAGGTGGACGTGCAGAACCGCCTGTCGCGAGCAACCCCGCGTCTGCCCAGCGTGGTGACGCAGCAGGGGGTGCAGGTCGACAAGTCGCGCTCGAACTTCCTGGCCGTGGTGAGCCTCTCCTCGCCCGACAAGAGCATGAACACGATGGAGCTGGGCGACTATGCCTCGCGCAACATCGTGCCCGAAATCCAGCGGATTTCCGGCGTGGGTCAGGCCCAGCTCTTCGGGGCCGAACGTGCCATGCGGATCTGGATCGACCCGGCGAGGCTCGAAAGCCTGCGGATGTCCACCGACGAGGTGCTGAGCGCCATCCGTGCCCAGAATGCCCAGGTGTCTTCCGGCTCGATCGGTGACCTGCCCATCGTCGCTGGCCAGAGCATCTCGGCTACAGTCGTTACCAAGGGCCAGATGGAATCGGCCGAGGAGTTCGGCAAGCTGGTGCTGCGCGCCAATCCGGACGGCTCCACCGTGCGCCTGAGCGACGTGGCCCGCATCGAGCTGGGCAGCCAGAGCTATGCGATCACCTCGCGCCTGAACAGCGACCCCTCGGTTGCCATCGGCGTGCAGTTGTCCAGCACCGGCAACGCCATGGCCACCTCCGAAGCACTGAAGGCCAAGATGAATGAGCTGGCCCCGCTGTTTCCGGCCGGCATGGAATGGCGCATCCCCTACGACACCTCGATCTTCGTCGACATCTCCATCCAGCAGGTGGTGATGACCCTGTTCGAGGCGGTCGGCCTGGTGTTCCTGGTGATGTTCCTGTTCCTGCAGAACATTCGCTACACCATCATCCCCACCATCGTGGTACCGGTGGCGCTGCTGGCCACCTTTGGCGTGCTGCTGGCAGCAGGCATGTCGATCAACGTGCTGACCATGTTCGGCATGGTGCTGGTGATCGGTATCGTCGTGGATGACGCGATCATCGTGGTCGAGAACGTCGAGCGGATCATGAGCGAGGAAGGACTCTCGCCGCGTGACGCCACCGTGAAAGCCATGCACCAGATCTCGGGCGCCATCATCGGCGTGACCGTGGTGCTGATGTCGGTGTTCATCCCGATGGCGCTGTTCAGCGGCTCGGTGGGCAACATCTACCGCCAGTTCTCGGTGGTGATGGTGGTGTCCATCGGCTTCTCGGCCTTCCTGGCGCTGTCGCTCACACCCGCGCTTTGCGCCACCATGCTCAAGCCGGTTCAGGCCGGCCACCATCACGAGAAGACCGGCTTCTTCGGCTGGTTCAACCGCAGCTTCACCTCGGCCTCACGCAGCTACCAGAGCAGCATGGCCAAGGTCATCAGGCGCAGCGGCCGCTTCATGGTCATCTACCTGGCCATCGTCATCGGTCTCGGCTATGCCTTCGTCCGCCTGCCCTCGGGCTTCCTGCCCAATGAGGACCAGGGCTATCTGGTCGTCAACGTCCAGCTGCCGGCCGGTGCCTCGCAGGAGCGCACGCTCAACGTGATGCAGCAGGTCGAAGGCTACATGATGAAGCAGCCCGAAGTGGCCAACGTGATTTCGGTGGTGGGCTTCAGCTTCACCGGCCGCGGTCAGAATGCGGCCATCATGTTTGCCCCGCTGAAGGACTGGAGCGAGCGTACAGGTGAAGGCCAGAGCGCAGAGGCACTTGCCGGCAAGGCGCTGATGGCACTCTCCGGTATCCGCGACGCCTTCATCTTCCCGCTGAGCCCGCCGGCCATCCCCGAGCTGGGCAACTCCACCGGCTTCACCTTCCGCCTGCAGGACCGCAGCAACAAGGGGCACGAGGCACTGCGTGCCGCGCGTAACCAGATGCTGGGCATGGCCATGCAGAACCCGATGCTGGCCAACGTGCGCCCCGATGGTCTGGAAGATGCGCCTCAGCTGCAGGTGGAAGTCGATCGTGACAAGGCCAACGCGCTGGGCGTGACCTTCGCCGCCATCAATTCGGCACTGTCCACCTCGCTGGGTTCGAGCTATGTCAACGACTTCCCGAACCAGAGCCGCATGCAGCGCGTCATCGTGCAGGCCGAGGCCGAAGCACGGATGCAGCCGGAAGACATCCTGAAGCTGACCGCCATCAGCACCACCGGCGCAGCCGTGCCGCTGTCGGCATTTGCCACCACCAAGTGGGTGGTCGGCCCGATGCAGACGGTGCGCTACAACGGCTACCCGACGATGCGTATCGAGGGTGCACCGGCCCCGGGCTACAGCACCGGCCAGGCGATGGAGGAAATGGAGAAAATGGCAGCCAAGCTGCCCCCCGGCTTCGGCTTCGAGTGGACCGGCATGTCCTATGAAGAAAAGCTGTCGGGATCTCAGATGTACATCCTGTTCGGCTTCTCGGTGCTGGCCATCTTCCTCTGTCTGGCCGCCCTTTACGAGAGCTGGACGATTCCGCTGTCGGTCATTCTTGTGGTTCCGCTGGGTCTGATCGGCGTGGTGCTCGCCTCGATGTGGTTCGGCCAGGTCAACGACGTGTACTTCAAGATCGGCATGATCACGATCATCGGTCTCTCGGCCAAGAACGCGATCCTGATCATCGAGTTCGCCAAGGATCTGTATGACGAAGGCCGCTCGCTGGCGGGGGCTGCCCTGCAGGCGGCCCACCTGCGGTTCCGCCCGATCCTGATGACCTCGCTGGCCTTCACCATCGGCGTGCTGCCCCTGGCGCTTGCCACGGGTGCCAGCTCGGCCAGCCAGCGTGCCATCGGCATCGGCGTGGTCGGCGGCATGATCTCCGCCACTGTGCTCGCCGTGCTGTTCGTCCCGGTGTTCTTCATCGTGGTGCTCAGCATCTTCCGGCGCAAGCGCGTGAAGCCGGCCACCCCGCTGATCTCGACCGGCAAGGATGACGATGAATATGACAACATCTGAAAAACTTCGTGCCATGACTCAAAGCCATGCTTCCCGCCGGTTGACGGCACTTGCGGCAGCCCTGCTGATGGCAGGCTGCATGTCGCTGGCCCCCGAGCACCAGCGCCCCGAGGCGCCGGTGCCCGAGCGGTTTGCCCACGCGGGCGACGGTGACACCGGCAGCGCGCTGCCGGCAGCCAGCGACCTCGGCTGGCAACAGTTCTTCGTCAGCCCCGGCCTGCAACAGCTGATCCAGATCGCACTGGACAACAACCGCGACCTCCGCATCGCCGGCTACAACGTCGAGCGCGCGCAGGCGGCCTTCCGCATCCAGCGTGCCGACCGTCTGCCCACGGTGGCCATCATGGGCCAGGGCGAGCGCGCCCCCAGCCCGATGACCGGCGAGCAGGCCAGCATGTACACCGTGGGGCTGGGCATCACGGGCTTCGAGCTGGACTTCTTCGGCCGGGTGAAGAACCTGGCCGATGCAGCCCTGTCCAACTACCTGGGAACCCGCGAGGCTCAGCGTACCGCCCACATGGCACTGGTGACGGGCGTGGCCAATGGCTACCTGGCGCTGCGTTCGCTCGACGAGCAGCTGGCACTCACCCGCCAGACGCTGCAGACCCGGGAGGAGTCGCAGAAGCTGACGCAACTGATGTACCGCAGCGGCACCGCTTCATCGCTGGATGCCAAGCAGGCCGATTCGCTGGTGCATGCCGGGCGTGCCTCGCTGGCCGCCCTGCAGCGCCAGCGCGCCCAGGCCTATGATGCGCTGGTGCTGCTGCTGGGCCAGCAACCACCGGCTGAGCTGCTGGCACCCGATGCCAAGGCAGGCGCCGACGCCGTCGAGCTGACCGACCTGCCGGCCGGGGTGCCGGCCGAGACGCTGGTGCGCCGCCCCGACATCCAGCAGGCCGAGCACCAGCTGCGTGCAGCCAACGCCAACATCGGTGCCGCACGGGCGGCCTTCTTCCCCAGCATCACGCTCACCGGCACCGCTGGCGTGGGCAGCACCGAGCTGAGTTCGCTGTTCGACAGCGGCAGGTTTGCCTGGACGCTGAACCCGCAGCTGCTGCTACCGATCTTCGACACCGGCCGGCGTCGTGCCAACCTGCGGGTGGCCGAAACCGAGCAGAAGATTGCCATCGCCAACTACGAGAAGGCCATCCAGACGGCCTTCAGCGAAGTTTCCGACGCACTGGCTGCGCGCTCCAGCCTCATCGACCAGATCGACGCCCAGCAGAAGCTGGTCGATACCGAGGCCGAGCGCCTGGATCTGGCCAACCTGCGCTACAAGAACGGCGTGGCCAGCTACTTCGACGTGCTGGACGCCCAGCGCTCGCACTTCGCTGCGCAGCAGGAGCTGATCTCGACCCGCACCACGCAGCGCCAGAACCTGGTGACGCTCTACAAGGTGCTGGGCGGCGGCTGGAAGTAAGCCCTGCCGGACGCCGGGCCTCGTTGTCTGGCCCGGCGCCCGAGAGCCCGCGGGGGTAAGTTCCCGAGTGGAAACGCCGGGCAGCGGCAGCCTCCCCGGCCTGAAACTCCGGGCCTCGCCCGGTTTGTCCGCACAAAAAACCCCGCTTCAGCGGGGTTTTTTTGTGCCAATACACCTCAGCCAATCACTTCCGGCGGGCGTTCTTCATCGAGTCCATTGCCACGGCCAGCACGATGATGCTGCCCTTGATGATGTACTGCCAGTAGGGGTTCACGCCGATGTAGCTGAGACCGTAGTTCAGCAGCTGGAAGATGATGACGCCCATGACCACGCCGGCCACGGTGCCCACACCACCACTGAAGGACACGCCGCCGATCACGCAGGCCGCGATGGCATCCATCTCGTACATGAAGCCGAGGTTGTTGGTGGCCGAGCCGATGCGCCCTGCTTCGAGCATGCCGCCAAAGGCGTAGAAGATGCCCGACAGCACGTAGACGCCAATCAGGTTGAGCGTGACGTTGACGCCCGAGACAGCTGCGGCCTCGGGGTTGCCGCCGATGGCAAACAGGTTCTTGCCGAAGCGGGTCTTGTTCCAGAGCACCC
>JAUNHU010000260.1 GCA_030523825.1 Lautropia sp.
CTGCGGCACATGCGCTGGATGCCGGCCGACAGCGCCACGCCCTCGTGGGCAAAGCCCTTGTGCACGCGGTAGGAGATGGCGCGGTCGTTGTAGAGCGAGGCGAAGACTTCGAGGATGTGCGCCAGGATGGACTGGATGCCCACCACGTTGAGCACGGTTTCCTGCTGGCCGGCAAAGGAAGCGTCGGGCAGGTCTTCGGCGGTGGCGCTGGAGCGCACGGCAAAGGAGACATCGGGCGACGAGGAGGCCGTGAGCGCCGCGAAATGCTCGCGGATGGCCTTCTCCAGCGCCGGCGGGAACTCGGCATTGCGCACCCAGCCGCGGATTTCGGCACCGGCCTCGGCAAGAGCCTTCACGTCATCGGTGTTGAGGGCAGCCAGCCGGGCGTTGATCCGCTCGGTGAGCTTGTTGTGCGCGATGAACTCGCGGAAGGCATGCGCCGTGGTGGCAAAGCCGCCGGGCACCTTGACGCCGGTCTGCGCCAGCTGACTGATCATCTCGCCCAGCGAGGCGTTCTTGCCGCCCACGACCTCCACGTCGGTCATGCGCAGTTCCTCGAAGGGAATGACGAGGCGTCCTTCAAATGAAGTCATGATGAAATTTCCAGGATGGTTGAGAAATCGTCTGCATCGGGCGCGCGGGATGCCCGGCGTGCGCACTGGCACGCGGCTTGCCCTGGGGCGCGATGAATTTGAGAAGCGCCGCTGGCACCTGCGGGAGCGGAGCCATGAATGCGCGCACTGTCTGCGCCTGTCTCCTGCCGCGATCCGGTTGCTGTCGACCTGAAGCCGACCGCCCTCGCCGCTTCTCAACCTCACCGCCTGCCACCGGACACGGCCCCGGCAGGCCACCGACTGCCGTCTGATGCGGCAGCGGTATACAGCTCGACCTGAAAACCTCATCGGTCGTGAGCGCTGCGGTACGATGCCGCATGGCTATCACGACGATAGTCTTGCGGTGTATTCTAGCCACAGAATGCGCCGACACGCTTCCGGGGGCGCGGCGCATTCACCCATATTGTGACGAAGTGCATCGGCATCCGGGTTTGTCGGTACGCCGGGCAGCCGGGACGGATGGGCTAAGATTGGGGCCGATGGACATGCCCGAGCGTGTGATGCACGCGCCTGGCCCCTTCTCTTGCGAAACGATCATGCCCTTTTCCAGACCCTCCGCCGAGCAGCCCGAACGCACCGCCTTCTTCATCTCCGACGGCACCGGCATCACGGCCGAGACCTTTGGTTCGTCGTTGCTGAGCCAGTTCGACGACCTGAAGACACGCCATGTGCGCCTGCCCTTCATCGACTCGGAAGAAAAGGCCCGCGATGCCGTGACCCGGATCAATGCCTGGGGGGAACGCGACAAGGCCCGTCCGCTGGTGTTCTCCACGCTGGCCAACCCTGCAATCAGCAGCATCGTGCGCGAGGCGAACGCGCAGTATCTGGATCTGATCGGCACCTTCGTGTCACGGCTGGAAGAAGAACTGGGCCGGAAGTCCTCCCACAGCGTGGGGCAGTATCACCGGATCAAGAGTCCCGACGAATATCAGGCGCGGATCGACGCCATCAATTTCTCGCTGTCGCACGATGACGGCCAGCAGCATGCCGAGCTGGGCACGGCCGACGTGATTCTGGTGGGCGTGTCGCGCTGCGGCAAGACGCCAACCAGCCTGTACCTGTCGATCCAGCACGGCATCAAGGCGGCCAATTACCCGCTGATTCCGGAGGATTTCGACCGGATGCGGCTGCCCGAAGAACTCTACAAATACAAGGACCGGCTGTTCGGGCTGACGATTACGCCCGAGCGGCTGCACGAGGTGCGCAGCGAACGCCGGCCCGACAGCCGCTACGCCTCGCTGGAAAACTGCCGTGACGAGGTGGCCAAGGCCGAGTCGATGATGCGGCGCGAAGGCATTGCGATGCTGTCGACCACGACCAAGTCCATCGAGGAAATTGCCGCCACCATCCTGAGCGTGATCGAAGGGGATCTGGATTC
>JAUNHU010000261.1 GCA_030523825.1 Lautropia sp.
TCTTGGTAGCACGGGGTACGATGATCATGGCGCAGATTCCTCCCAGAGACGGCTTGATGCCCTTCAATTCTGTACCAGGTGCAATTATGCTGCACTCTTTGACATTGATGCACCACGCAATCGTGTCTGGCGCATGGTTTGACATTTCGCGGCATGACAACGATATCGTATGCAACATAATTCCCTTCCTTTACCACACTCCCCGCAATCCATGAGCCCAGGCGACGGGAAGCACGCCCCAGACCAGCCCCCCCTTCCAGATGGTGAGCCGGTGCAGCGTGCAGCCGGAGAGCCTGCCAGCAGGCCCGACGCCGGCGAGTCCACCGGCATGCGGCCATCCGCACCTGTCTCGTCGCCGGAGACCGGCCTGCCTCCCCTGTCGGCCAGGCTGCGCGGCGCAGGCACCAACCGTTTTGCCGTGCTGGACGACCCGGACGAGCTGGCCGAACACGCCCGTCCCCTGCACAACCAGCCAGATCGGTTCGAGGTCATCCTCGCCATCGACGCCGTTCATTGCGCGGCCTGCACCCAGACGATCGGGGCCGCCATCGACGACGAGCACGCCCGGATCGAGGTGAATGTGGTCTCGCGCCGGGCCCGGCTGGTGTGGGACAGCACCCGATACCGGCTGAGCGACCTGCTCCAGCGGCTGGACGACATCGGTTATGCACCCCGCCCCCTGGCACTGGACATGGTGGAGCGCGCCGACCCCCGCCCACGCCGCAAGGCACTGTGGCGGATGATGGTGGGGGTGCTCTGCATGATGCAGGTGATGATGTTCTCGGTGCCCCGCTACATGGGTGGCGACGAGATTCCGCCCGACATCCAGCAACTGATGATCTGGGGCGAAGCGATGCTGACGGTACCGGCACTGATCTTCGCCGCCGGCCCCTTCTTCAGCGGTGCCTGGAATGACATGAAGCAGCGGCGCATCGGCATGGACACGCCGGTGGCGCTGGGCATTGCCGTCACGGTCATCGCCAGCGTCATCGCCTTCCAGCAGGGCAAGGAAGTCTATTTCGATTCGGTCACGATGATCATCGGCCTGCTGCTGGTGGCCAGATGGATCGAATCAATGGCACGTGACCGCGCCGCATCCAGTCTGGGCAACAGTCTGGCGCGCCTGCCCGAATCGGCCGATCGCCTGCGTGCCGATGGCAGCGTCGAACGGGTATCGCGCCGGCGCCTGCAACCGGGTGATCGCATCTCGGTGCCTGCGGGCGCCACTTTCGTGGTGGATGGGCGCATTCTGGAAGGCAGCACCGAGGTCGATGAATCGCTGCTCACCGGCGAATCCGAGCCCCAGCCCCGCCAGCCGGGCAGTACCGTCGTCTCGGGCAGCATCAATCTGCGCCATCCGCTGATCGTGGAGGTGCAGCGACGCGCCTCGGACTCGCGGCTGGCCGAACTGCACCGGCTGATCGACCGGGCCGCCACCAGCCGGCCGGCCATCCTGCGCCAGGCCGACCGCTTCGCCGGCCCCTTCCTCATCGCCGTTCTCATCATTGCGGCCATCGCGGCAGCCGTCTGGTGGTTCATCGACCCCGAGCGTGCGCCGTGGATCGCCGCAGCCATCCTGATCGTGACCTGCCCCTGCGCGCTGGCGCTGGCCGCGCCGTCGGCGCTGCTTGCCACGCTGAGCGGGCTCGCCCGGCGCGGCATCATCATCGACCGCAGCGACACCCTCGAAGCGCTGGCCCGCAGTGATGTTTTCCTGTTCGACAAGACCGGCACCCTCACCACCAGCACACCGGAAATCACCCTCATGGGCACCACCGGCGGCCTCAGCCCGGCTGATGCGCTCGCCATTGCCAGCGGCATCGAGCACAGCTCGCTGCACCCGGTGGCACGGGCCTTCGCCGCGGCGGCTGCCCGGGAAGGCGTGACACCCGTGCTCATGGCCACACAGACTGCCGGCACGCCGACAGGCGAGCAGCCGCCTGCCGGTACGCCAGCGACGGATGCAGCC
>JAUNHU010000070.1 GCA_030523825.1 Lautropia sp.
CGCCCGGCTGCTCCTTGCTGGGCAGCAGCAGCTTCTTCGCGCGGATCAGGTTGCCATCCTGCCCGGTCAGGCCCACGGCCTGGCCACCCGCGGTATTGATGAGTTCGACGATTTCCTTGTTCACCTGACCGGCCAGCACCATCTCGACGATGGACATGGTTTCCTCGTCGGTCACGCGCATGCCCTGGATGAACTCGCCGGTCTTGCCCAGCCGTTGCAGCACCTGCTCGATCTGCGGGCCGCCACCGTGAACCACCACCGGGTTGATGCCCACCAGCTTCAGCATGACCACGTCGTGTGCAAAGCTGCGCTTCAGGCGCTCGTCGGTCATGGCATTGCCACCATACTTGATGACGATGGTCTTGCCGTGAAAGCGGCGAATGTAGGGCAAGGCTTCGGACAGAATCTCGGCCTTGACGGCGGGCGACAGGTTTTCGACCACGGTGGCACTCCCGAAAGATGGCAGCCCCCATCGAAGCACGCTCAGCCGGGGGAAATGTTGCAGACAGGCCCCGCCGCGCAGCATGACCGGCAGCAGGGATTCAACCGCCCCCATCGCAAGGGCATTGGTGCAGGCCAGGAGCTTCGTTCAGCAGGAGCGAAACGGAAGCCCCCGGCTGCGCCGCACCCTGCATGGCACGGAACCGCCGGAAACCGGCCCTGCCCTCAACGCTGCCCGCGGGGGTCGAACTGCATTCTATCGGAGACCGACAGCCCGAATAAGCGCCCCACCCGACTGCCGCCAAAGCACAACACCGTGGGCCACAGCAGCGTGTTGACCAGATCCTTCACGAAACCCGGCAGATAGAAATTCTGCCCATCGCTCAGACGGCCGATGGTGTCGAAGGCTTCTCCGGCCAGCGTGATGACGACCAGCACCAGCCAGGCATGGAAAAAGCGACGCTGCCCGCGCAACAGCAGCGCCATCACCAGAAAAATGCCGATGCCCAGATGGATGTGCAGCGCATCGCGCTGGATGTGCGTCGACTCGGTGACAAAGGTCTTGGCGTGAAGAATGAAACTCAGAAGATCCATGCCTGTCAGCATTACCGGAAAAACAACAGATCCGCCATCTTAACAAGTGATCCTGCCCGCCCCGGGATAAACACTGATACCCCCGGATACCGGCGCTTACCGGAAAGCCGCTCAGGCAAACTCGGCCTGCCCGGCCACCTGCTGCGCCAGCTGGAAACGCGACCGCAACCAGGGCTCGATCTTCTCCGGCGGCTGCGGGCGGCTCAGCAGATAGCCTTGCATCTGGTCACAACCGTGGCCGCGCAGGAACTCGGCCTGCGCCTCGGTCTCCACCCCTTCCGCCACCACATACAACCCCATGCCATGCCCCAGCGCGATGATCGCGCGCGCAATGGCGATGTTGTCGTTGCCGTCGGGCGCCTCCACCAGAAACGAGCGGTCGATCTTCAGCGTGCGCGGACTGAAATTGCTCAGGTAGCTCAGCGACGAATGGCCCGTGCCGAAATCATCAATCGCCAGACTCACGCCCATTTCCGCCAGCCGTGTCAGCACACGCAGGTTGTCGGCCGCATTGTCGACGAAGATGCTTTCCGTCAACTCAAGCTCAAGATACTTTGCTTCCAGCCCGGTTTCGCGCAGCACGGTTTTCACCGTGTCGACGAAACTGCGCTGACGCAATTGCCGGGCCGACACGTTCACCGCCACATGGATCGGCGGCATGCCACGGCTGCGCCATTCCATCACCTGCCGGCACGCCTCGCGCAACACCCAGGCACCCACCGGCACGATCAAGCCGGTTTCTTCCAGCACCGGCACGAAACGGTCAGGCATCACCATCGGCCCGTCCGCCGGCTGCCAGCGCAACAGCGCCTCCACACCGGTAATCGCCCCCGTCACCATGTGCGCCTTGGGCTGGTAATACAGCAGGAATTCCTCATTGGCCAGTGCGTGCCGCAGCTTCTGGCCCATCGCATCCAGCGCACCTTCCTCGGCATCCATCGCCTGATCGTGGATGGCATAGCTGCCCGCCCCCTGCCCCTTGGCAAAGATCTTGGCAAGCTCCGCCTCGCGCACCAGCCGCTCGGCCGTCACATCGCGCCCGGCCCGGTGGCTCACCCCGATGCTGGCCGACAGATACAGCTGATACGGCCCCACCTCGAATGCCTCGCCCAGCGCATCGAGCACACCGCGCGAAAACGCTTCCGTCACCGACGCCGTGCGTGGCAGTTTTTCGACCAGAACCAGCAGCACGTCACCGCCGGGCGCACCGATCACGGCAGGCGGCAGCGAAGACTCCTTCACCAGCGCATCTATTCGTGTGCGAACGACATGCGCCACCTGATCGAGCAGACGATCTGCCCAGGTCTGCCCGACCACGGTATTGATCATCTTGAAATGGTCGATATCAAGATGAAAAACCGAGCACTCGCCCTCACCCCGGCCCGACCGTGCCAGCGACTCGCGCACCGCCTCCATGAAGGCACGCCGCGACAGCAAGCCGTCGTCGCGCTGTTCTTCGGGCAATACCGTCGTGCCATTGGGCCAGCCACGACGATATCCCTGCACCGCCACCAGCGCCATCGCTGCGCCCAGCACCAGCGTCAGGGCGCCCACACCCAGCACGTTCCACAGCACCGGCCGGCTGCTGCGCACGATTTCCACCTCGGCCAACCGCCCGGCTGCCGTATTCACCGGCACCGACACCGAAATCACCGGCCCCGGCTCCGTATAGCCAACGTCTGAAAGGATCTTGCCGGACGCATCATGGATGACCCGACGACCCTCGACGGGTGGCCCGGCATAGGCACCACGCACCAGCGATGCCAGTTCGGCCTGCGGCGCATCGGATGACACCAGCCTGTCATGCAGCAGTCTGGCGTGCGACTGCGCTTCAAGCTGCATCTGCTGCTCGACCGCAGAAATCTTGTAGAAAAGATAGGAAGTGGGCACGGCCAACAGGCCGACGATGCCCAGCACAGCCAATGCGCGAACCACCGTGCGGCGGCGTGTCGCCGGAGCCTTGGCCGGGGTCTTGTCCGGCCCGCTCACCGGCACGCTGATGACCGCCTGCCCGACGGATGGCGGGGTTTCGTTCATGCCCACACCCCCAGGGTGGGGCGCACGGGTGCCGTGCCGTCATCACGGCCCTGCCCGTCATGGCACGCTGCCAGCAACTTCTGCGCCCCGATCCGCATCACCCCGCTGCTCCGAAATGGGTTGACCCCCTGCGTGCAACGGCGAGCCGGGCCAGAGCATCTGGCCCATCCGTCCGTCATTCTGCACGACACCTGATTCCGGCCACTCTAAAGAGGGCCCCAAATCGCGGCGAGGCAGAATCAGCCAGACGGACAGGCCAGCACCCCCGAACGGAAGATCAGAGAACGTAACGCGACAGATCCTCGTCGCGGGCAATTTCGCCCAGACGCTCCTCGACGAAGGCGGCGTCGATCACCACCGTGTCGCCCGAACGGCGGCTGCCCTGGAAGGAAACTTCTTCCAGCAGGCGTTCCATCACCGTCTGCAGGCGACGCGCACCGATGTTCTCGGTGCCTTCGTTCACCCGGAAGGCCGTTTCCGCCAGCTTCTGGATGCCATCATCCTGGAATTGCAGCGACACGCCTTCGGTGCCCAGCAGTGCCTCGTACTGCTTGGTGAGGCAGGCATCGGTTTCCGTCAGAATCCGGCGGAAATCGTTCACCGACAGCGACTCCAGTTCCACGCGAATGGGGAAGCGCCCCTGCAGCTCCGGCACCAGATCCGACGGCTTTGCCATGTGGAAGGCGCCCGAGGCAATGAACAGGATGTGATCGGTCTTCACCATGCCGTAGCGGGTGTTCACCGTGGTGCCTTCCACCAGCGGCAGCAGGTCGCGCTGCACGCCCTGACGCGAGACATCACCGCCCTGCACGCCACTGCGCACCGCGATCTTGTCGATTTCGTCGAGAAAGACGATGCCGTTCTGCTCCACATTGGCGAGCGCCTGCACCTTCACTTCCTCGTCGTTCACGAGCTTGCCGGCTTCCTCGTCCACCAGCAGCTTCATCGCCTCCCGAATGCGGATCTTGCGCTGACGGGCCTTGCCCTGCATGCCCTGGAACATGCCCTGCAACTGCTGGGTGAATTCCTCCATGCCGGCCGGCCCCATCACGTTCATGTTGGGCAGGGGCTGGGCAATGTCGATCTCGATTTCCTTGTCGTCGAGTTCGCCCTCGCGCAGGCGCTTGCGGAATTTCTGGCGGGCCACCGAGTCTTCCGACGTGTTCACCGGCGCATCCGGATTGCTGTAATCCGGCGGCGTGCGCGAATGCGACGATGGCGGCAACAGTGCATCCAGCACCCGCTCCTCGGCAAAATCGCGGGCACGCGAATCCACCTTGCGCTTGGCGCGGTCACGTTCTTCCTTGATGGCCGACTCCACCAGATCGCGGATGATCGAATCGACATCCTTGCCCACATAACCCACCTCGGTGAATTTCGTGGCCTCGATCTTGATGAAGGGCGCATTGGCCAGCTTGGCCAGACGGCGGGCGATTTCGGTCTTGCCCACGCCGGTGGGGCCGATCATCAGGATGTTCTTCGGCACGATCTCGTGACGCAGCGGCTCGGGCACCTGCTGCCGGCGCCAGCGATTGCGCAGCGCAATCGCCACCGCACGCTTGGCCTTGTCCTGACCAATGATGTGCTTGTCCAGTTCGGAAACGATTTCCTGCGGAGTCATCTGGCTCATAGTGTCTCGATGATGTGATTCTGGTTGGTGTAGATGCAGAGATCACCGGCAATCACCAGCGACTTCTTCACGATCTCGGCGGGCGGCAGATCGGTGTTCTGCAACAGCGCCAGCGCAGCCGAATGCGCGTAGGCACCACCCGACCCGATGGCCACCAGCGAATGCTCCGGCTCCAGCACGTCGCCGTTGCCGGTAATGATGAGCGAATGCTGCTTGTCGGCCACAGCCAGCATGGCCTCCAGCCGGCGCAGCATGCGGTCGGTGCGCCAGTCCTTCGCCAGTTCCACCGCCGCCCGCATCAGGTTGCCGGGATACTTTTCCAGTTGCGCCTCGAAGCGGTCGAAAAGCGTGAAGGCATCGGCCGTGCCACCGGCAAAACCGGCGATCACCTTGTCGCCATGCAGGCGACGCACCTTGCGGGCCGAGCCCTTGACGACGATATTGCCCAGAGTCACCTGGCCATCACCGCCCAGGGCCACCTGGTCGCCACGTCTTACGGATACGATTGTCGTCATGTCTGTCCTGAGAGTTGCCGGACACCGTGGGACGGTGCCACCGGGCACCACCACCGCATCCGCAGGGTTTCAGTCCAACATGGGTTCCTTTCCGGGAATTTCAACCGGCAGCACGTAAGACACACGGGAAAAACGCGATACCGTCGCTTTTCCATACGCCCGCCCAGGCCATCGGGCAGCCGATGCCCTGCGCACCCGCTGCCTGCCGGCTATTTGCCATATGCTGCAAACCATTGTCAGCACCAGGCGCACCAGCCACACACAGGGCGCACCACCACAGGGCGCACCACAAAAGCCCGAAAATGAAAACGCCCCGTGCCCGTCCCGCTTGTCGGGACATCGCACGGAGCGCGAATCAGCTCTGGCAGGAAGACGACGGGCTGCCAGCCGGCAGCCCCTTCAGGCCGGTATCAGGCGTGGCGCAGGCGCAGATCGGCCATGTCGCCCAGCCCCATCACGATCATCAGGTAGGCCACCAGGTAGCTGGGGCTCTCGATGATGACATCCTTGCCGGCGGTGCGCAGCGCCACCACTTCGTTCAGCAGTTCGCTGGCGCAGGCAAAGTCGATCCGCACCAGATGATGACAATCGAAGACGATCTGGCTGCGCGGCTGGGCCCAGTCACGCATGCGGCCGAACATGCTTTCGGCACGCCCCGTGATGGCACCCGACAGGACGAAGGTTTCGCCCACATAGGGTTGCTGTGTTGCCGTGCTTTCACCGGCTGCCTGGCTTTCAGCGGTCATCACCGTGATCGACTCGGGCAGCGGCTCCCACGACGGCGGCGACACCTCGTAGGTCACGCAGTATTCAATGGCCAGATCCTCGAAATCCTGCTGACGCCCCAGAAGGCGCAGGGCCAGAAGACGCAGTTGCCAGCCATGTTCGTCGGGATCACGACGGCCGGTTTCAGTCATCGGGATCAGGGCCTTTTCCAGCGCTTCCACGCCGCACACCGTCAGATCGTTGCGCGCCTTGCGGAAATCGCGGAACACGCGCAGCAACAGGTCGGCGCCCAGCATGTCGACGCTCGTGACGCGGCTGAAATCAGCCCGCACATTGCGCTTGCGCTGCACGGCACGGTTCATCTGCTCGATCTGCTTCACGATCTGCGCATCGATCACCGCCGGGAACAGCACGGTCGATGACATCACCGCCTGACTGTCTTCGGCAGCGCCCGGCACCAGCTCATCAGACCAGGCCGGCGGCGACAACTCGAAGGACGACGCATATTCGACAGCCAGATTCTCGAACTCTGCGCGCAGACCGGCCGCCTGATACAGCTCCAGCAGCATCTTCCAGCCCAGACGGGTATGCTCACCCAGCTGTTCCTGATAGATGGCGTTGCGCAGCATCAGTGTCGCTTCATTCACCTGACCATTGGCAAACAGGATCGACACTTCTTCGAGCAACGGCACGAGGCCGGAACTCTGAATTTCGATGGCGCCCTCACGCGGACGCATTGGCGGCATGCGCACGGCGGCGGCTTCTCCGCCGCCCGACTGCACGGCATCATGCGCAGGCGCAGCCGCCTTGATGGCAGCAGCACCATTCGTGCCCTGAGACGCGGACGAAGCGGCATCTTCGCCCCCACCCACCATCTGCATTTCGATCTCGTCGATCTTTTCAGCGGTGCGGCGCGCAATTTCCCGGGGCGTCAAACCAGTGGAAGGGTCGACCACCTGCGTGGCATCACCCTTGCCCTTGTTCTTGCCCTTCCTGCCGAAAATTGAAGAAAAGAATCCCACCTGAGAATGCCCCCTGACTGGCCTGAATTTCAGTGTAGCACCGGGCGATCAGCAAACCACCTGCCCGCTGGCCCGTCAGTCGGCCGACAGAATCCAGTCGGCAGACTCCCGCAAAAAACCGCACATCAGGCACCGCTGGCCAGTCTGCACCAACCATTCGTCCCCAACAAAAAAGGGGCAAACGCCCCTTTTCTGCCACACCGTGTTCATGAATGCCACAGTGTCGTGCCAGCCCCCACGGGGAGCAAAAGTCTACTGAAAACGTTCCGCTCATTGGCTCGCAACCAGGGAACACACTGTCTCTCGTGGCGAAACTCCAGAAAGGCACCGATCCATTGGCATGACTGCACGGGGCAGCACATGCCGGCACAACCAGGCCGGTGTCATCCGATATCAGGCGCCGTATCAACTTTCGGCGCCCGGCCCGATCATCAATCGCCGTACAGTTTCTGGCGCAGTTCGCGGCGCTGCTGCGCCTCCAGCGACAGGGTTGCCGTCGGGCGTGCCAGCAGGCGGGGAATGCCGATCGGATCACCGGTTTCCTCGCAGTAGCCGTAGTCGCCACTGTCGATCTGGGCAATGGCCTGCTCGATCTTCTTCAGCAGCTTGCGTTCGCGGTCGCGGGTGCGCAGTTCCAGCGCGTGCTCTTCCTCGATGGTGGCGCGGTCGGCCGGATCGGGCACGATGACGGTCTCACGCAGGTGCTCGGTGGTTTCGCCGGCATTGTTGCGAATGTCCTGCTCCATCTTGCGCAGACGTTCCCGGAAGAACTCCAGCTGGGCCTGATTCATGTAATCCGACTCGGGCATGGCCAGCAGTTCTGCTTCGGTCATCGTGGTCTGTTCGGTGGTTGTCATCACAACTCCTTCTGATCGCGGAGAATCCGCTCTACAACGTCTTGTTCAGGCGAGGCACTGCTTGAGGCCGGCGATGAAGGTGTCCTTGGGCAGATTCCGCCCGATGAACACCATCTTGCTCGACGGCGTCTCCCCGGCCTCCCATTTGCGACCTGCATCGGCGCCCATCATCATGTGGACCCCTTGAAACACCATACGCTTCGGCGAACCCTTGATGTAGAGAACCCCTTTGTAGCGCAGGAGATCTGGCCCGAAGACCTGGATCATGCCTCCCAGGAATTCTTCGAGCTTCACACCGTCGAAAGGTTTTTTCGACTTGAAGACAAAGGACGACACCGCATCACTGTGCGTGTGCTCGTCACTTTCCAGAAAATCCGGATCCACTTCCAGCACGGCGTTCAGGTTGAAGCCCTTGATGTCGAGCACATCCTTCACGTCGGCATTGCCGAACTGGATGGTCTGGATGTTGGCGCGCGGATTCATCTGCACCAGTCGGCGGCGCAGGGCTTCCAGCGTCTCGTCATTCACCAGATCGGTCTTGGAGATGAGGATGCGGTCGGCAAAGCCCACCTGGGCCTGCGCTTCCTTGGTCTCGTCGAGCTGCTTGCTGCCGTGCAGCGCATCCACCACCGTGATGACGGCATCCAGCAGATAGCTCTGCGCGATCTCGTCATCCATGAAAAAGGTCTGGGCCACCGGGCCGGGGTCGGCCAGGCCGGTGGTTTCGATGACGACACGGTCGAAATGGATCTCGCCGGCATCGCGGCGGGCCTTCAGGTCGCCCAGAATGCGGACCAGATCACCACGCACGGTGCAGCAGATGCAGCCATTGTTCATTTCCACGATCTGCTCGTCGCCCTGCATCAGCAGATCGTTGTCGATGCCTTCCTCGCCAAACTCGTTCTCGATGACGGCAATCTTCAGACCGTGATCGTCCTTCAGGATCTTGTTCAGGAGCGTGGTCTTGCCACTGCCCAGAAAGCCGGTCAGGATGGTTGCCGGAATGAATTCACTTGCCATGTCACACCTGTTGCTGCCAGAAAATGGAGCGGCGCCGGAAAGCTCGTCAGAACGAAAATCAATGCGTTCCGACATCTCCTCCAGCCCGCACACACCATCGACGGCGCAGGAATCTTCCATCTGGCCATCGAAGCGAGCGCGAATTGTACGCGGAGTTGACAGGCAAGCAAGTAACCATACCTTGCATATGTGGCGCTATTTCACCCCGCAACACCGCCGGATACAGAAAGAACCCACATTCCGTATCATGAAACATCATAATGACACATCCGGTCGGGGCGACACCCGAACAGCCTGTGGCAGCCGTGGGTTTCTATGCGCTGCGTTCAGGAGGAACGCCGGCGTGCGCGGGGATGCGCACTGTCATACACCTTGGCCAGATGCTGGAAATCCAGCGAGGTGTAGATCTGGGTGGTGGCAATGTTGCTGTGGCCGAGCAGTTCCTGCACGGCGCGCAGATCGCCCGATGACTGCAGCACATGGCTGGCAAAGGAATGACGCAGCACGTGCGGGTGAACATGGGTGGGCAGGCCCCGCAGTTGCGCCAGCCTCCCCAGCCGCAGCTGCACCGAACGGTTGGTCAATCGGCGGCCCTGCACCGACAGGAACAGCGCCGCTTCATCCGCCCCCGGATGCAGCGCCAGCCAGGCTGCGCGAACGCTCAGCCAATGGTCCAGCGCCTGCATGGCAGCAGCCCCCACCGGCACGGTTCGGCGCTTGTTGCCCTTGCCCAGCACCTGCACTTCGCCTGCTGCGCGGTCGAGCCAGGCCGACGAATGGCGCCCATCCGATGAGGCTTCCAGCCAACAGTGATCGAGCGCCGTCAGTTCGCTCAGGCGCAATCCACTGGAATATAGCAATTCGGCCATGGCGCGGTCACGTGCCGACACAAAAGCCTGTTCGGCAGCCGCCTCACCATCAACCAGCTGCACCGCCTGATCCACCGGCAATGCCTTGGGCAGCCGGCGCGGGCGTTTGGGTGCCCGCACATCACGCACGGGATCGACCTGCAGACGGCCATCGCGTGCCAGCGCACCAAAGAAGCCCCGCCAGGCCGACAGCCGTCGTGCCAGCGAGGTGGGTGAAAGTCCTTCCCGGGCGCCTTCCGCCACCCAGCGACGCACGTCCAGATCGGTCACGGCAGCCCATTCGGGCCGGGGCAGGCGGCTCATCAACGAGAGCAGTGCTGCCATCTCATGCCGATAGGCTGACAGCGTGTGTGCCGAATACCCCCGCTCGGTCGTCAGACGCGCCAGCCAGGCATCCACATCGGCCTGCAGGTGTGTGGTGTCGGCACGCATGGCCGCATGCAGCCCTGGGCTCAGGCGGCCACTTTGGGCGGCAGCACCCGCGACAGCGAGGCACCCGCCATGTCGGCCAGCTGCTCCAGCACCGTCGTGCCCATGCCCGCCTGAAACCGCTGGGGATCATGGCTGCCGATGACCAGCAGCCCATAGGCTTGTGATTCATTGCCCGCACGCAGGGGCATCACGGCCATCGAGGCCATGCGCTCGCCACGGTCGGGAAACCAGCCGGGAATTTCTTCCAGCGTGCACGGCCCGCAGTAGGGGTGCTCAAGCCGGTCGGCCCACTGGCGCAGCGAGGCGCTCACCGGCCCCGTCGACACCTCGGGCAGCGTCACATCGGCCCACAGCCGCACCACCACCTCGGGCACATCGAAGCCCCGCCGCAGACCCTGGCACAGCAGCGCCGGCAGTCGCGTCGCATCACGCTCTCCCAGCAGCGCATGCGCCAGCCCCTGCATCTTCATCGACAGCGTGTCGTTCTGGCGGCCGATGCGCAGGAAATCGGCCAGCTTCTTCTCCAGCATCCGGTTGGTATCGCGCAGCACCGTCACCTGGCGCTCGATCAGCGAGATGGCACGCCCGCCGTGCGGGTGCTTCAGACGGATCTGGCTCAGCAGGTCACGATGCGCCTCGAAAAAGGCCGGGTTCTGCTGCAACCACGCCGCCACCTGATCTGCATCCAGATCGGCAACACGCGAGGCAGACGAAGCGGTTTTCACCGGCCGGGCACCGGCGGAGGGGGGTACGACATTCATCAACGATTCCTGAGATCTTGCTCGGCCGGTATCTCGACCTCGGTCGAAAAGACCGTCACGGCAGGGCCGGCAAGAAACACCGACTGCCCCGCGCCATTCCAGCCGATGGTAAGGGTTCCACCCGGCACACGCACCCGCACAGGCGAATCGAGCAGCCCCTGTTGTATTCCCGACACAACGGCTGCACAGGCCCCCGTGCCACAGGCCAGCGTCTCGCCCGCGCCACGCTCATGCACCCGCAGCACGATCTCGTGGCGGGACACCACCTGCATGAAGCCGGCATTCACCCGTTTCGGAAAGCGCACGTGCCGCTCGATCAGCGGCCCTTCCAGTGCCACCGGCGCCGTGGCGGCATCGGGCACCACCTGCACGGCATGGGGGTTGCCCATCGACACCAGCCCCACCTGGCGCACGATGCCATCGGCGGCCACACCAGCAGCGCCCGGTAACGTGGCGACACCACCCGGCACCCCCCCGGACTCAGCCTGCTGTGCGCCAGCACCCGTTGCCGTCTTGCCACCGGCCTCTGCAGCCGCTCCTGTCGGATGGTTTTCTCCCAGCATCAGCGGCCACAGCACCGTATTGCCCGCAGGCACCGGCACCAGCCCCTCAGCCGTGAAAGGCAGCGCGGCCGGCTCGAAACGCGGCGGCCCCATGTCCACTTCCACCGTGCCATCGGGCATCAGCTGCGGCGCGATGATGCCGCCCTTGGTCAGCACGCGGATGCGGGTCTTCTGCGTGAGGCCCTGCTCGTGCACGAAACGCACGAAGCAGCGCGCGCCATTGCCGCACTGCTCCACTTCCTCGCCGTCGGCATTGATGATCCGGTAGACGAAATCCAGCCCGTCAGGGCCAGCCGCAGCCACCTGCTCCGCCGTGGGTTTTTCCACGATCAGGATCTGGTCGGCGCCCACGCCCACATGGCGGTCGGCCAGCCAGCGCCATTGCGCCAGCGAAAGCGCCGGCGCACCAGCCGCCGTACCGTCGATCACCACGAAGTCGTTGCCGGCCCCGTGCATCTTGGTCACACGCAACTTCATGCGCGTCCCCCGTCGGCCGGCGTCGAAGCGTCCTGCGCCTTCGCCGCACCAGCAGCCTGTGCCGGCACACGCTCCTCCTCATCGCCGCTCCCGTCATCCATCACGGTCGGCAGCTCGCTGCCGTCATCGGCGCGATACACGTCGGGCTCACCCGGCGGACGGGTCTTGAAACGCTTGTGCGTCCACAGATACTGCGCCGGCGCCTCCAGCACCCGCTCCTCGATGAAGGCATTCATCCGTCGCGTGGCCTCGCTCAGGTCATCACCCGGAAAATCCTCCCAGGCCGGGTAAAAGCGCGTGCGATAGCCCTCGTCGGTCATCAGCGTGATGCAGGGCACCACCCGGGCTCCGGTCATCTGTGCCAGCCGCGCCACCGACGGCACGGTGGCTGCCGGCACCCCAAAGAAGGACACGAACACCGAATCGCGCGCCCCCAGATCCATGTCGGGCAGGAAATAGAAGGGAATGCCCTCGCGCAGCTTGCGGATCGCACCGCGCAGACCTTCCTGTCGCAGCAGCACCTCGGCCCCGCTGAAACGGGTACGCCCCACGCGCATAGCCTCGTTGAAGACCTTGTTCTTCTGGTTGGCAAACATCGAGAACATGCGGTGGTCGATGGTGATCCGTGTGCCACCGGCATCCATCCCCAGAAAGTGCGGGGCCAGCACGATCATCGGCTTGCCCAGATGCGCCTCGAAATGCTCCCGCCCTTCAACCTGCACCAGCCGCTTGATCTCCTCCGCCGGCCGGTACCAGAGGATGAAGCGGTCGAGAAAGCTGCGCGCAAAGAACTGGCAGTGCGCCTTGATGAGCGCCTGCCGTTCGGCCTCGGGCATGTCGGGAAAGCACAGACGCAGGTTGATCTCGGCAATCCGCCGACGCGAGCGAGCCCCGTGATAGAGCAGCGTACCCCCCACGTTTCCCAGCACCCTCAGCCAGGAATAGGGCAGGACAGCCATCCGCCGGAACAGGGCTAGGAACAGGCGCGACAGATTCACCGGGTGTCACCCTCTCTATGGTTCATGTCAGGTGCCGGGGCATCTGGCGGCATCGTACCGGCCGGCACCTTGTAACGGTTGTAATTCCAGACATATTGCTCGGGATGACTGCGGATCAGGGCCTCGATGCGGGCATTGATCGCCTGCGGCGTGGGAATCCCCTCGAAATCCTCGACCTGAAGATCCCATCCCTTCCCCCCGGGACGACGCCAGACTGCCAGCAAGCATACACGGGCGCCGGTTTTCTCGGCCAGCCGCATCGGCAGGGTCATCGTGAAGGCCGGGCGGCCGAAGAAGTCCGTCCATTCACCATCGCCGGCCGACGGCACCTGATCGGGCAGGATACCCACCGCCTCGCCGCGCTTCAAGGCGCGCAACAGCATGCGCACGCCACCGGTGTCGGCCGGAGCCGGTATCACGCCCGGCTGACTGCGCGCCACCTCCAGCAGATGCAGCGCCGCCGGGTTGCGCGGTGCCTTGAACAGCACCGTGATGGGGGCTGTGGCGCCATAGGCACGTGCTCCCATCTCGAAACAGCCGATATGCGGCGTGAGGATGATGAGGCCACGCCCCTCCCCCGCAGCCTGGCTGGCCAGCGTTTCCTGCGCCATCCGGGTCATTGCCGCGTGGTCACATCGGGCCAGCAGTTCCTCATCGGAACGAAACCAGACGAAGGCACTCTCGGTCGCGGCGCGACCGGCCGCCGCCGCACTTTCCCAGGCCAGCGCCGGACTGAATAGCCCCGCAGTTTGCAGGTTGTTACGGGTCTTCCTGCGCATGCTGCCGCTGCAGACGTAGGTCAGCCGTCCCAGGCAGCTTCCCAACGAATGCAGCACCCCCAACGGCAATTGCCCCAGCGCCCTCACCAGCCGGACCAGCCAGACCGATGTTGCACTCCTGTGATTGATTTCCATCTCGGAACTAGACACCGTCGCTATAATTTACGAGCCACTGAGTTAATTGGGACAACTTGCGGGGTGGCCAACACGGGCGTCAGCGTCAGCAAGATGCAACTACCCGTATTGAAGCAAATTAAACGAATCCGCTAAAGCGTCGCGGCTTCCCTGAAGCTGGCGCCGCCGGAAAAACCACAGCCCGCAGCCGGGTTGACGGTGATTCTTCCGGGCCCAAGCCCTCTCAACATTTTCGGGAATGCCCACAACAACATGAGCGAATACCTCTTTACCTCCGAATCCGTCTCCGAAGGCCATCCGGACAAGGTCGCCGACCAGATCTCCGACGCCATCCTCGACGCCCTGCTGGAACAAGACCCCAAGTCGCGCGTTGCCGCCGAAACCCTCTGCACCACTGGTCTGGTGCTGCTGGCCGGTGAAATCACCTCCAAGGCCAACATCGACTACATCGGCGTGGCCCGTGACACCATCAAGCGCATCGGCTACGACAACACCGACTACGGCATCGACTACAAGGGTTGCTCGGTGCAGGTCGCCTACGACAAGCAGAGCCCCGACATCGCCCAGGGCGTCGATCGCGCCGAGGACGACAACCTCGACCAGGGCGCTGGCGACCAGGGCCTGATGTTCGGCTACGCCTGCGACGAAACCCCGGTGCTGATGCCGGCCGCCATCTACTACGCCCACCGCATCGTCGAGCGCCAGGCCCAGCTGCGCCGTGACGGCCGCCTCAACTGGCTGCGCCCCGACGCCAAGTCTCAGGTCACGCTGCGCTATGTCGATGGCAAGCCCCACTCGGTCGACACCATCGTGCTGTCCACCCAGCACCACCCCGACATCGAGCAGAAGGCACTGAAAGAGGCCGTGATCGAGGAGATCATCAAGCCCGTGCTGCCTGCCGAGCTGGTCAAGGGCGACATCAAGTACCTGGTGAACCCCACCGGCCGTTTCGTCATCGGTGGCCCGCAGGGTGACTGCGGCCTCACCGGCCGCAAGATCATCGTCGACACCTACGGTGGCGCAGCCCCGCACGGTGGTGGCGCATTCTCCGGCAAGGACCCCACCAAGGTCGACCGTTCCGCCGCCTACGCTGCCCGCTACGTGGCCAAGAACATCGTGGCTGCCGGCCTGGCCAAGCGCTGCACGGTGCAGGTCAGCTACGCCATCGGCGTGGCCAAGCCCACCTCGATCCTGGTCGACACCTACGGCACCGGCAAGGTCTCCGACGAGAAGCTCACCGAACTGGTCCGCAAGCACTTCGACCTGCGTCCGAAGGGCATCGTCCAGATGCTCGACCTGCTGCGCCCCATCTACGGCAAGACGGCTGCCTACGGCCACTTCGGCCGCGAGGAGCCCGAGTTCTCGTGGGAGCGCACCGACAAGGCCGCAGCCCTGCGCGCCGACGCCGGCCTGTAATCTC
>JAUNHU010000071.1 GCA_030523825.1 Lautropia sp.
GAGACGCGGCAGGGGGGCCTGCCGGAGGCGTGGTCCCGCCAGGTGGAGGTGCCGAGGGCGGTTCAGCCGGAGGGGTGGGCTGGGCAGGTGGAGGTGCCGCGGGCGGTCCGGCCGGCGGTGTGGCGTCGCCAGGTGGAGGCGATGCAGGCGGTGCCGGTGTCGGTGCAGGATCTGGCGTAGGAGCCGGCGTGGGCGCAGGTTCCGGTGCAGGTACCGGCGGCGGGGTCGGCGAGCGCGGCGCGTCGCCTTCAAAGGTCAGGTCGTAGGAGGCCCGGGCGCCCGGCGTGCCGCCCGGCGGGGTGGCAACGGCGTAAACGGTGGCCCTGCCGGTCGGCGGCAGTTCGCCGGCCGCAAAATTCACCGACCAGGCGCCGTTGGCACCAGCGGTGGCGGTATGGGTGACGCCATTCAGCTGCACCGTGACACTGCTGCCGGCTGCAGCATTGCCGTTGATGGCGATGCCGTCGGCACGTTCAGCGGCCGTAATGGTCGGGCCTTCGGGAGAGGTGAGGCCCGTGATGCTGGCCGACGCCGGCGGCCCCTGCAGGGTGACGGCCGTATTGGCAGCCGGGCTGCTGTTCTGTGCAGCATCCTGTACGGTGACGGCGATGTTGCTGGCCTGCGATCCGCTGGCAGGCACCGGCATCTGCGCGGCCGAGAAATGCACCTGCCACTGGCCGTTGGCGCCGACCGTGGCGGTTTCGGTGTGGCCGCCCCAGGCCACCGAGACGGTGGAGCCGGCTTCGGCACGACCCGACACGTTGGTGCCGTCGCGCGATTCGGCGTAGCTGATCTCGGGACCCTCACTGACGGCGATGCCGGTGGCGGCGCCGGGCGCCGTGCGGTCGAGCGTCACTTCCCGCGGGGGAACCGCAACCTTCTGGCCGGCCGGATTGGTGATTTCGACCGAGACATTGTGCTTGCCATCGGCCAGGGTGGCGGGCACGCCGAGCGATGTGGCCCAGCGCCCGTCGGCGCCGGCGGTGACGGTCTGCGTGGCGGTGCCCAGCGTTACCCGGACGGAGGAGCCGGCTTCCGCCAGACCGTTGATGGCAACGGGCGCAGCCGCTTCGGCGGCGTTGATGATGTCGTCGCCTGCCACGACCCCGATGGCCGATGCGTTGGCAGCGCCCGAGAGCGTGACCGGCGTGGTGGCTGCCGGGCCGCGGTTGCCGGCGCCGTCGATGGCCGTCACGGTCATCACGTGCTGGCCGTCGGTGGCGGGCAGTTCGGCGGCGGACAGCGTGGTCTCCCATTTGCCGTCGGGGCCGACATTCACCACCTTTGTGGTCTGGCCCAGCTTGATCTCCACCGTGCCGTTGGCCTCGGCCGTGCCGCTCACCCTGGCGCCGGAAACCTTCTCGGGGCCGGTGATGATGCCGTCCTCGGCCACCGAGGCAATCACGGCGCGGGCCGGTGCCACGTCGTCGAAGTTGAAGGCCGCGATGGGCAGGCTGTGCTGCACGCCATTCAGCGTGCCGATCACGCTCAGGCTGGTGGCGTCGGGCAGGCCGGCGGCCGGCAGTTCGCCGGTGGCGGGCTTTGCCGTCTGCAGATCGACGGCCCAGTTGCCGGCCGGATCGGTGGTGGTGTTGTAGGTGACGTTCTCGCGCAGATCGCCGTCGGTGTCGAGACGAACCTGGATTTCGGTGCCCGGCTGGGCCGTGCCCGCGATGGTCGGGAAGCGCTTGTTGAAGGCGGTGGTCTTCAGAGCCAGCGGAATGTCGCCGGTGGTGGGGGCGCCATCCGGGCCCTCACTGCTGCCACCGCCGAGCAGCATGCCCAGCACGGCGGCGCCGCCCAGACCGTAGAGAACCGGCTTGACCGGGAAGGTGCTTTCCACCGGGGCCTCGGGCGCCTTGAAGGTGGGGTCGTGCAGCACGAAGGTGCCGTCGGCCAGGGCGCCCAGCGCCTTGGTTTCCACATCGGCCAGGGTCACGGGTTCGGCATCGCCACCGGGCACGGTTTCAACCGCGACTTCACAGCGGTCGGTGGCACTGCACACCTTGTAATAGTCTTCGAGAATGACCGAGGCTTTCTCGTCGCCGCCTTCGACCGGGATGTTCTCGATGATGAGATCCGTGTCGATCTGCAGCACACGCAGTCCTTCGGCGTTCATTTCGCGGTCGGGGTCGACCAGCTTGAACTTCCGTCCCGACACCACCTTCACCCGGTTGGGGCCGGCCTTCAGCGGGACGTGGTCGACGCCACTCTCGTTGGTGCGATGGATATCCAGTCTTGCGGTCATGCGCTGTTTCGTCCTGACGTGGTCTGCAGGGGGCGTGCCTCACCTGCGAATTCAAGGAAGGTCGCCAGTAAACGGGTCATCCCTGTGGCGGGATGACATCACCCGCTGCTTCGGGGGCCGTCTGTCGTGCTGCGCAGTCCGTCTGGCTGGCGGCTGTGGCGAAATACGCACTATTGTGGCATGGCCGCATCGCATGCGTTCCGGACAACCCGGCAGGTTGTCCGGAGATGCACCGGGATGGTGCATGTTGGTCCCGGCGGTGTTCTTGACCGGGTGGAGCGTGGGGAGGGGGTTTCCCACGGGCAGGGCTGGCGCTGCCAGCGTGTCGATGACGGGCTGGACGGCTGACGAGCGCCCTGCCCGCGCGGGGCCGGGGGAAGGTTTCCCCACGGGTGGGGCTGATTCACCCACATGACGACGACAGCCGGGGGCATCAGACGGTCGGTGTCGTGCTGTCCCAGGGGTGGGGCTGGCCCACCAGTGTGTCGACGACGGCCGGGCTGCTGGCGGGGGCCGGTGCGGTTGCCGGGGGTGTGGCCGGTGTGCCGGATGTCGGCGCGGCAGCGGCCGGGGATGCGCCGTCAGACGAGCTGCTGTCGGAGGCGGCGTCTGCCGGTGCGCCACTGGCAGCTGCTTCGCCGTTCCTGCTGGCATCGAGCGCGCTCAGGTCGATGTCTGCCTGCGTGCCCAGCAATTCGTCCACGCGCAGTGCTGCCGAGCCCTTGGGCTGGACGGCGTCATCGGCATGGGTGGCATGGGCGGCGTCGCTGGCGTCATCGGCGCTGCCCTTGGCGGGTGCTGCGCTGTCGCTGCCGGGGACGGCGCTGTCGGCCGTTCCTGCTCCGCCAGCATCGTCCTTCTGATCTGATGCGGTGCTGTCCTTCACGTTGGGGGTAGCGCTGGCTTTGTCGCTGGCGCTGCGGTTGTCCGTGGTGCCGCCGGCGTTGCCCGCATCCGTGCTGTCATGGCCGGTGCTGCCGTTGCCCGTGCTGCTGCCCGTATCGGCATTGGCCGGGGCTGATCCGGTGAAAGTGGCTGCAGCGGCAACGGCCACCTGCCCGGCAGCGGCCGTGTCGCCAGTCGTGCCGGCAGCGGCGGATGCGTCTGCATGGCCGGCTGCATCCGTGTCCGCATCGAGGCTGCGGGTCGAGAGGCTGGAGGCAGCCTGAACGATGAAGGCGTCGGAGTCGCGGGCTGCGGTGCCCGTGCCGGTGGTGGCCGTGGCAATCACGGGTTGCCGGCCGGCCGGCATCGTTGCCGGGATGCTCAGGTTCACCGTCCAGTTGCCGTTGGCATCGGCCGTCACGTCCTGGGTTGTGTTGTTGAAATGCACCGTCACCCGCGAGCCGGCGGCCGCCGTGCCGATGACCGGGACCGGGGCGCCTCGCTCGGCTGCCGTGACGGTGCCGTCGCCGGAAATCGAGGTGATGCTGATGGCGTTGTGGGGCAGCAGGGTGAAGCTGCCGGTGCCGGTGGCGACAACCGTGCCTGTGGCATCGGCAGCCGACAGGCTCACGGTCTGCTGCCCGGCCACGGTGTTCTGCGGGATGCGGATGTCGGCATTCCAGATGCCATCCGATCCGGCTTCGACCGTCTGGGAGCTGCCTCCATAGTTGACCGTGACCCGCGTGTTGGCGGGCGCGCGGCCCTGGATGGGCACGGGGTCGTTGCGTTCTTGGGTGCTGACGCTGCCATCCCGCGAAATGGAGATTGCGCTGACGCCGCCTGCACCGGGTGTCGGGGTTGGCGTGGGGGTCGGGGTGGGCGCTGCCTTGTTCACCTCGAACTCCTGCGAGCTGCTGGCGCTGGCCGTGCCGCCGGGCATCGTGGCGGTGGCGTTCACCGTGTAATCGCCGTTGGCAAGCGTCCCCAGATTCATCGTCGTGCTCCACTTGCCATCGGCGCCGGCCGTGGCGGTGGCGGTCTGGCCGCCGGCGGTCAGCGTGACGCTGGCGCCGGCCTGGGCATTGCCCGACACGGTGATGGGCGCGGCGGCCTCGGTGGCGTCGATGACGCCGTCGGTGGCGATCTCGTTGATGGTGGGCGCTGTGGCCCGCGCCTGGGCCTCCAGTCGCACGGACGTGTTCACCGTGCCGCTGCTGTTCTGGGCCGCATCCTGCACGGTGACGGCGATGTTGCTGGCTGCGCTGCCGCTGTCGGGAACGGGGAGCTGGTCAGCCGTGAACGACACCTGCCAGCGGCCGTTGCTGTTCACGGTGGCATTTTCGGTGTGGTTGTTCCAGGTGACGGCCACCGTGGCGCCGGCCTCGGCCTGGCCAGACACGGTGGCGCCATCGCGTGATTCTTCATGGCTGATGGTGGGGCCGTCGTCGACGCGGACGCCGGTGGCGTTGCCGGGGGCAGTGCGGTCGAGGGTGACGCCCCGGCTGGTACTTGCCCGGGCGCCGGTCGGACTGGTGGCCTCGGCGCTGATGTTCAGTCGCCCGTCGGCAACCGAGGCGGGCAGGGTCAGTGCCGTGCTCCAGACGCCATCGGCGCCGGCGGTCACGGTCTGTGCGACGGTTCCCAGTGTCACGCGCACGCTGGCGCCGGCTTCCGCCGTACCGCGCACGGCGATGGGACTGGCGGCTTCGGCTGCATTGATGACATCGTTGCCGGCTACCAGGCCGATGGCGGAGGTTGCACCGGCCGAGGTCATCACCACCGTGCCGGTGGTGGCGGGCCCGCGGTTGCCGGCAGCGTCGATGGCCGTCACGTTCATCGTGTGCTCGCCATCGGCGGCGGGCAGTTCGGCGGCGGTGAGTACCGCCTCCCATTTGCCATCGGCTCCCACCGCCACGCGCTTTGTCGTCGTCCCCAGCGTGATTTCCACCGTACCGCCGGGTTCTGCCGTACCTGTGATGCTGGCACCAGCCGCCTTCTCGGAGGCGGTGATGATGCCGTCCTGGGCAACCGATGCGATCACGGCGCGGGCCGGCTCCACGTTGTCGAAGGTGAGGGTGGAGAGGGGCAGGGTGCTCTGCGCGCCGTTCAGCACGCCGGTCACGGCCAGGCCGTTCGAGTCGGACAGCCCGCTGGCAGGCAGTGCCCCGGCCGTGGGCGTGGCGGTTTGCAGGTTGACCGCCCAGTTGCCTGCGGCATCGGTGGTGGTGGCGTAGGTGACGTTTTCCCGCAAGTCGCCATCGGTGTCGATGCGCAGCTGGACTTCGGTGCCCTGCTGGGCCGTGCCGGAAATGGTCGGAAAGCGGTTGTTGAACACGTCGGCCGAGCTCTTTCTCAGCGACATGTCGCCGGTGGCCGGGGCGCCGTCTCCGCCGCCACCTCCGCCGCCGCCCAGGGCCAGGCCCAGCACGGCCGCGCCGCCCACGCCGTAGAGCACCGGGCGCATGGAGGCATAGTCGCTCGATTCCTCCGGCTGGGCCGCCGGTGTCTGAAAGCCGGTGTCGTGCAGCACGAAGGTGCCATCTGCCAGCGCACCGATGGCCGTGGTGCTCACGTCGGCCAGCTTCACGGCCTCACCGCCCCCGGCAGGCGGTTCCAGCATCACCTCGCAGCGGTCCGAGGCACTGCAGATGCGGTAATAGCCTTCAAGGATGATCGACGCGGTTTCCTGGCTGCCTTCAACCGGAATGTTCTCGACGATCATGTCGTCATCGACCTGCAGCACCCGCAATGCTTCGGCTTTCAGTTCCCCATCGGGATCAACCAGCCGAAACTGCTGACCGGACTGCACCCTGACCCGGTTGGCCCCCGCTTTCAGGGGAATGCGGCTCACGCCCTCGTCGGTGTTGCGGTGAATATCCAGTCTTGCTGCCATCGTTCGTCTCGTGCTGATTTGGGGGCGCAGGTATCTGCTGCGTTGTCGAAAGGGGCTGTGCGTCTGCCCGGGCGCCTGCCACGGGCGCGCACATGCCCTGCTGACCCACAGGCCGGCAGGGCAGGCATCCCGGTAGCCATCCGTCAGCTTGTTCAGCCCGTTGGACTGACAAATCTGGCGAAATTTTTACTATTCTGGCATGCCTGCAAGGCGCTGCTACGATCAAAGCGTTTCGCAGCCGTAAGGTCTGCATCATCACGTGCCGCATGCACGCCCGGTTTTGTGCAGGATTGGGGCGGTTTTGCGGCTTGATGCAGCGTTTCCCGGGGGGCGCAACAGGCTCCGGCAACAAAAAAGCGCAGGATCTGGCGACCCTGCGCTGCGTGCTGTCTTCCTGTATCGTGGAATTACAGCGGGGGAGGCGTCACCTCCCAGACAGATTGCACCGGCCCGATCAGTGAATCGACTGCTGGCGTGACCGAGCTGCCTGCCGGGGAGAGGAAGGCCGATGCACTGCCCGTGCTTGCCGCGGCAGACAGTGACACGGGGGCCGATGCCGAAGCGGTGGCACCGCCGGCACCACCGACGTTGCTGCTTGCCAGCCCAGCATCGGCCGACACGCCACCCAGATGGGCGCCCACGTCGATGCTGCCTGCATCACCCAGCAGCTCGCCCAGCGTCAGCTGCTTCAGGCTGAGGGACTGGAGCTGGGTGGTTGCTGCGCTGGCGTCTGCCGCGTTGGCCGCAGGGGCAGGCGCGCCAGCAGGGGCTATACCCCCGCTCGCGTCGCCAGAGCCGGGCAGCGCTTGGGCCGCCGCAGCTGCAGCACCACCCGGGATGGTGGTTGTGTTGCCGCCTTCGGGGCTGGGGGCTGCGCCATCGGTTATGACCGGCTGAGTGCCTTGCGGGTTGGGGACCGGTACAACGGCGGCGTCAGACACCACCGCATCGGCGGAACCCGCAGAGCTTGTAACGGCGTTTGCATCCCCGCCTGTCGAGGTGCCGCTTCCGTTGCCGGACTGATTTTCTTGGCCGTTGCCTTCAGTTGTGTTGCCGCCGGTGGTTGAGCCACCAGTTGCTCCGCCTCCTGCCGGTTGGCCTGTACTGCCAGGCCCACTGTCAGAGCCGCTACCTCCACCACCTTCCGTGCTGCCGGTACCGCTGTCAGTACCGCCAGCGCCAGTGCCGGTGCCACTGCCTCCGCCGCTGCCGCTGCCACCATTGTTGTTGGTGCCACCAGAATTGCCGTTATTGGAGTCTGTGCCACTTCCGGTATTGCTGCCAGCATTACCGCCTGCACCACCTGCGCCACCTCCCGTGCCGGCGTCGTCATCGGCTGGGGGCGGCGCCTGCTCCTGCACACGATTGAGCACGAAAGACTCCGTGCTTGTGGCCGTGCGCGCACCGGTACCCGCGCCCAGCGTGGCGGTCACGGTATGGCTGCCGTTTGCCAGATCTGCCGGAATGCTGATGCTGGTGCTCCACTTGCCATCGGCGCCTGCCGTGGTGTTGGCGCTGGCGCTGCCAAGCGTGAGCGTCACGCTCGCCCCTGCGGTGGCCGTGCCCGTCAGGGTAATCGTGCCCGAGGCTGCGTCGGCGCTGTCCACCGTGCCGCCCGAGATCGGGTCGATATCGACGGCGGCAGGAGGCAAAACCGGATCATTGCCGCGGGTCACCGGTCTTTCCAGCTGGAAGGTCTGGTTATCGGTGCTGGTGACTGGGGCGCCACCGCCCGTTGGCGTCACGGTTGTCGTGGCGGTGAGGGTGTGGGTGCCGGCGGGCAGCGTGGCAGCGGGGGGCAGCGTGATGGTGGTTTGCCAGTCCCCGGTCTCACTGGCGCGAATGCTACCTAGGGGGGTATTGCCGATGCGCAGCGTCACGTTGGCCCCTGGCTCTGCCGTGCCGCTCACCGGCACCGGCGAACCGGCTTCCGTGCCCGACACGCCGTTGTTCCCCGAAATGTCCGTGATGTCGGCATTCGCGGGGGGGCGGGCTGCCCCCGAGAACATGAGCTGCATGGAACGCGCCGTACCCGCATTGCCCGCATCATCCGTGGGGGTGGCGGTCAGCGTGTAGGAGGCGCCCGCGCCGGGCTGCAGGGTGGGCATCTGGGCGGGCGTGAAAGTCGTGCTCCAGGTGCCGGTGCCACTGGCCTCGACGGTTCGTGTGTGTCCGTTGAAGGAAACATCGACCGATGCGCCGGCCTCGGTGGTGCCTGACACCACAAAACCATTGGCTGCCTCAGCCGCCGAAATGGTTTCGCCGTCATCCACGTTCATCGCCTGGATGGTGGGGGCTGTCTTGTCCACGCTGAACGGGCGCGCGGCCGCCGTGCTGGCCGCACGCCCCGGTGCCGTGGCTACCGCCGACACCGTGTAATCGCCCGACCCCAGCGT
The DNA here is from genome assembly GCA_030523825.1 of Lautropia sp. Classification (GTDB taxonomy): domain Bacteria; phylum Pseudomonadota; class Gammaproteobacteria; order Burkholderiales; family Burkholderiaceae_E; genus Lautropia. The sequence continues at coordinate 8,423 of JAUNHU010000071.1, forward strand.
GCCCAGGTTGAAGTTGCTCAGTGTCCACTGGCCGTTGGCACCGGCATTGGCGCTGTAGTTCTGCCCGTTCAGGGTGATGGCCACCGTGGCGTTCGGCTCGGCCGTGCCCGACAGGTGGATGGCGCTGTTCGCATCGGCGCTGCTGATCTTGTCATCGCCGGAAATGACACTGATGGTTGGTGCCGGGGTGGGGGTCGGGGCGCCCTCGAAGGTGAGTTGCGTGGTTCGGGGCGCGCTGGGATTGCCGGCGGTATCTTCAGCCACCGCCGTCAGCGTCTGTACCAGCTTGGCACCGGCTGCCACGGTTGGCATCTGGTTGGCCGTGAACGTGGCCGTCCAGGCACCTGTACCGGCCGCTGCCCTGACAGTGGTGGTCGGCGCGTTTGCGCCGTCGCCCAGTGTCAGGCGCACGGTGGCGCCCGCTTCTGCCGTACCCGAAACGGTGATGCCATCACGCGCTTCCTCGGCCGTGATGTCGGGGCCTTCGGGCACGCTCAGCGTGGGGGTTGTGGGCGGTGTCCGGTCGGTCTTGTCCACCGTGATGGCGCGGGTGGCCTCGGGGCTGGCAGGGCGGCCGTCCACGGTGGCAACGGCGCTCACCGAATACTGGCCGTTCGCCAGGTCGCCCAGCGCCATCGTGGTGCTCCAGTCCCCGTCCTGGCCGGCCTGGGCCGTGGCGCTGATCCCGCCTGCCGAGATCACCACCCGGGCGCCCGGTTCGGCAGTACCCGACACGGTGATCGCATTGCGTGCCTCGGCCGCGTCGATCCGGTTGTCGGTGGCGATGTCGTCGATCACCGGCCTCTTCGTCGCTTCCGGCCCTTGCAGGGTCACATTGGTGGCTTCGGGTGCACTGGTGTTGCCGGCCTTGTCCTCGACCGTCACCGTGACCACGCTGGATTGCTCGCCCGTGCGCGGAATGGGCATCTCGTTCGGCGAGAACGACACTTCCCAGCGGCCATTGCTGTTCACGTCGGCCGTTTCGACATGGTCGCCCCAGCGGACACGAACCTTGCTGCCGGCTTCGGCCTGGCCCGAGACCTTGGTGCCATCGCGCGAAGCGTTGTAGCCGATGGTGAAGCCATCGCCAGCGTTGCGGTCATCGTCGAAGCTGATGCCGCCGGCCTTGGCCGGGGCGGTGCGATCCAGCACGAAGGCGCGCGTGGAGCTGGCCTTGTTCCCGATGGCGTTGGTGGTTTCCACCGCCACGTTGTGTGTGCCATCGGCCAGGGTGGCGGGCAGCGTGAACGCCGTGCGCCAGTTGCCATTCGCATCGGCCGTCACGGTCTGCTCGGTGCCGCCCAGCGTCACCTTCACCGACGCGCCTGCCTCGGCCGTACCCGTCACGGCCACCGGCGCGGCGGCTTCAGTCGCATTGATGATGTCATCCGTGCCGACGAAGGCAATGACCGCGGCCTTCCCGGTCGCATTCACGATGACCTTGGAGGTGGTGGTCGGCCCGCGGTTGCCCGCCGGGTCGACGGTCGTCACGCTCATCGTGTATTCACCGTCCGCAGCCGGCAGTTCGGCCGCCGCCAGTGTGGTCTCCCACTTGCCGTCCGGGCCCACGGTGGCTGTTTTCGTGGTCGTGCCCAGCACGATCTCCACCGAAGCGCCCGGTTCGGCCGTGCCCGACAGCACCGCGCCGGCCGTCTTTTCTTCACCCGTGATGATGCCGTCACCCGCCGCCGGTGCAATCACCGCCGCCGCAGGCAGCACGTCATCGAAGACCATCGTCGTCAGCGGCAGACTGTTGTGCACCCCATCCAGCGAGGCCGTCACGGCCAGCTTGTTCGAGTTCGACAGCCCTGTCGCGGGCAGCGCACCCGAAGCCGGTGTGGCTGTCTGCAGGTTCACCGCCCAGTTGCCCGCTGCATCGGCCGTCGTGTTGTAGGTCACGTTCTCGCGCAGATCGTCATCGGTGTCGATGCGCAACTGGATGTTGGTGCCCGGTTTGGCCGTGCCGGAAATCGTCGGGAAGCGGTTGTTGAAGAAGGCCCCCGATTTCAGCGCCAGCGGAATGTCACCGATGGGAGGTGCGCCATCGCTGCCACCACCGCCACCACCGCCCAGCGCCAGTCCCAGCACCGCCGCGCCACCCACGCCATACAGCACCGGACGCACCGGGAACGTGTTCTCCACCGGTGGCGTCGGCGCCTCGAACGACGGGTCATACAGCACGAAGGTGCCATCCGACTGCGCACCGATCGCCTTGGCATTCACATCCGCCAGCAGCACCGGCGCGGCATCGCCGCTGCCTGCCACATGCACCTCGCAGCGATCCGAGGCACTGCACACCTTGTAGTAGCCTTCCAGAATGACAGTCGCCTTTTCCTCGCTGCCATCCACCGGAATGTTCTCGATGACCAGATCCGTCTCGATCTGCAACACCCGCAGGCTTTCCGCGTCCAGCTTTCCGTCCGGGTCCAGCAGCTTGAACTGCCGCCCCGATACCACCTTTACCCGGTTGGCACCGGCCTTCAGGGGTACATGATCCACACCGTTTTCGGTGGTCCGGTGAATATCCAGTCTTGCCGTCATGATGCTGTTCCGTCGTGGCCTGGTGCTGCAGGGAACGCCTGCAAAAGCGATAAGCGGGGAATGCACCGGGGGAGACACGGCGTGTCGAACAGGCCGCTGCTCACCGTGTCAGAAGGGCCACCGGGCAGATGTGAGTAGGCGAATATTTTTCATTGTGGCATGCCCTTGTCCCTGCGCAGGTGCCTGATCGTCTGTGACCGCGCTTCCCTGTCGCTGCGTACCAACAGTTGTTGTCTTTGTTATGCCGCAGGCCGGCTGCGAACGCTGCCCACCCTGCAAACGCTGTCACTTGCGAATTCGGGCTGCCCTGTTGACATGGCATCCATCGCACGGACGCCCGAAGCGACACGGCCGGATCAGGCGTGAACCTGACCCGGCCGCTTGCGTTGGGCGCTGGGGTAGGAATCGTTCAGGACAGCATTGCCTGCGTCGAGAACTCGTCCTGCGACAGCAGCCTGTTCACCACCTGCGTGCTGTCTGCGGCCGCGGCGAAGGAGGGAGCCTCTGTTGCGCCCGTCGTGCCCTTGGCGCCAGTGGTGTCGGCTGCATCGGCAGTGTTGGCAGACACTGTCGTGGCCGCTTCGTTGCGGGCGTCTGCCGTGTCGGCGCTTGCTGCAGCATCAACTGCATCAGCCGCATGGGTCGTGCTGGCTGCATCGGCCTTGCCGGCAGCATTTGCCGCATGGCCGTTGTTCGGGCCGGATGCCGCATCGGTCAGCACCGAGTCCGTGGCCGAAGCCGAAGCTGGTGCCGGTGCCGGCGTTGCCGGAGCGGCTGAGGCATCTGCACCCGCACCCGCTGCTGCAAGCGCTTCCGTGCCTGCCGCCGCCGCTGCTTCCTGGCCACCCGCTGCCGACGAAGCTGATGCCGGGGTGGTTGCGTCTGCATCTGCATCAGCGGTCGTGCCGCTAGCTTGCAGGGTCGATGCCTGCAACACCGAACCGGCTGCCGCCAGATTGAGCACGCCAGCCTCATCGAACAGATCCTGACTGTTCAGCGGGTTGCCGGCCTGTTTCAGCGTGGCCGGCGGGGTGTTGCTGTCGTCACCGAGCAGCAGGCCGCTGCCGAAGACCGTGAAGATGTGTTCGGCCACGGTCATGTTGCCTGCCTTGTCGGTGGATGAAATCACCATCCGGTGTGTCTGGGTTTGCGCGGAGCGGGGTGCGGTGAAGACCGGGCTGGCCCAGTCCACATCGTTTTCGCCTTCAGCGCCGCCGACGTTCACGCGCTGCGTGGTGTAGGTGGTGGCATTGGCGCCGGCGTAGTAGTCGATGACCACGGTTGCAGCACCTTCGGTTTCGCCGCTCAGCCGGAACTGCTGGCCACTGCGGACGAAGTTGTTTGGGCCCGCCCGTAATTCCTCGATGGCGGGGGGCCTGGTGTCGATGGTCAGCGTGTCACTTCTGCCGACCGGGGAGACGTTGCCGGCCGCATCGGTGGCCGAAACCGCAACCTGGTAGCGGCCATCGGCAGCGGGAAGTTGTGCAGCGGAGAAGGTGGCGCTCCACTGACCGCCGGCATCGGCCGTCACGGTCTGCACGGTGGTGCCAATCGTCACGCTGACCTTGGCGTTCGCTTCGGAAACACCCGTCACGGTGGTGCCGTTGGGCTTCTCGGCGGCGCTCAGGTAGTTGTCGGTGCCACCCGTGGCGCGGATGGTGGGGGCGCCGGGGATGTTGATGTCCACACCCAGGGCGCGCGAGACCGGCGCGGACACGTTGCCGGCCGCGTCGGTGCTGGTCACGTTCACGGGCAGGCTGGTGCTGCTCGCTGGCGTGGCGCCTGCCGGAATGTTGTGCGTCCACTGGCCATCGGCGCCGGCCGTGGTGGTGAAGGTTCGGGTGCCCCACTGGATGTTGATGGTGGAGTTGGCCTCGGCCGTGCCGCTGAGGGCAATGGGCTCCCGCATTTCGGCGGCGTTGATGATGTTGTCGGTGGCAATCGGGTTCAGCGTGGGGGCGGCGGGCGTCGTGCCGTCCACCGTGGGCTTGATCTCGGGCAACGTCGCTACCCGCCCATCAGCGGTCTGCGAGGCTTCGATGATGGAATTGGCCGTCAGTCCTGCCGCCGGCAGCGCACCGCTCACCGGGCGGGCGCTGGCCAGGTCAGCCGACCACTTGCCATCGGTTCCCACGGTGGTGCGGTAGACCACATCGTCCGTGCCGTCGCCGTTGGTGTCGATATTGAGATTGACGACACCGCCGGGCGTGCCGGCACCGGACAGCACCGGCCTGCCCGACTTGCCGAGCGTGGGAGACAGGATCGTGAAGGTGCCATCGGGTGTGCTGGTCGGCGGCGGGGGGGGCGTGTCACCGCTATTGGGGGCAGGGCTGTTCGAGACGGCGCTGTCACCACCGCCACCACCACCGCCGCCGCCGGCTGCCAGACCGATGACGGCTGCCGCGCCCAGGCCATACAGCACCGGGCGGGTGGCTTCGCCCAGCAGGGCGCCACCTTCATTGACTCCAGCCGGTGCTTCGGCCTTGGCAACCGGGGTGGCTGCCGCGCTGCCGTCATAGAGCACGAACGAACCGTCGGACAATGCGCCGATGGCCGCGGTGGACGGCGTGATGTCCGCCAGGTTTGCGTTGCCGCCTTCCGGCAGTTGCAGGTGGCAGGGTGAACTGATGCCGCAGGCGCTGTAGAAGTCGATCAGCTCCACCGAAGGCTCTTTCTCCTGGTCCGCTGGTGCCTCCAGATTCTCAATCAGCAGATCGTTGTCGAGCTGCTTGACGATGACCTTGGTCGGGGCCTTGCCCGTTTCCTCGTCGATCAGCCGAAAGACATCACCGGCCTTGACCTGGAGTCGAGTGGCACCGCTGCGCAGCTTGGTGCGTGTGACGGTGCCTTGAACGGAACGGGTTTCGATGACGAGTGCCATGTTGGGGTCTGCAACAGAAAATGTCGGTGGTGTGCTGAAGCGAGCCGCCTGTCGGCTCGTCATTGCCAGAGGTCAGCTGTCAATATTAATGCCTCTGCCAGGCCACGCGGGAGCCTTTTTGTGCCGATGGTGCCACTTGCCTGCATCGGGATGGCAAATTGGGCGACAGGAGGCTGTAAAGCAAAACGCCCATGTCGGCAGCAGCCGGCATGGGCGTGAAAGGGGCTTGGTCAAGAAAAAGGAGGGGGCGTTCAGGTGCCGGCCGGATGGTGTTACCCGGCCGGATGAGACGCAAGACCGGGCGGCCGTGTTCAGGCGTAGGCTGCCAGATTCGTCTTCATCTTCTTCAGGGCCTGGGCCTCGATCTGGCGAATCCGCTCGGCAGATACGCCATATTCGTTGGCCAGATCCTGCAGCGTGCGGGCGCCGCCTTCATCTTCGTCGCGCAGCCAGCGCGACTCGATGATCTTGCGGCTGCGCTCGTCCAGCGAGGACAGCGCATTCGACAGCCCTTCGGCGTGCAGCCAGTCCTTCTGGCGGGCTTCGATGATGTCGCTCGGGTCGCTGTCGGGCGCGGCCAGATAAGCTGCCGGGCCGAAGCTGGGCGTGTCATCATCCTCGCCGACCGGCTCCAGCGCCACTTCCTGCCCGCTCATCCGCATTTCCATCTCGGTCACGTCCTGTTCACGGACGTTGAGCTGATCGGCAATGTCGGTCACGGCCTCGGGCGTGAGCGTGTCGAGGTTCTTCTTCATCGAGCGCAGGTTGAAGAACAGCTTGCGCTGGGCCTTGGTGGTGGCCACCTTCACCAGACGCCAGTTCTTCAGGATGTACTCGTGAATCTCGGCCTTGATCCAGTGCAGGGCGAACGACACCAGCCGGACCGAGCGATCCGGGTCGAAGCGCTTCACGGCCTTCATCAGGCCGATGTTGCCTTCCTGGATGAGGTCGGCATGTGGCAACCCATAGCCCAGATACTGCCGGGCAACCGACACCACCAGACGCAGGTGGGAGGTGACCAGGGTACGGGCGGCGTTGACATCCTGCCGGTCCCGGAAGTCACGGGCCAGCTGGGTTTCTTCCTCGGCGCTCAGCATCGGCAGCCGGTTCACGGCCGAGATGTAGGCATCAAGGTTACCCAGCGACGGAACGGCAGCAGCCGCAACGGCACCAGTGTTGGGGGTGGCAAGTACAACGGAACGAGTTGTCATCTG
>JAUNHU010000262.1 GCA_030523825.1 Lautropia sp.
GCGTGCCCAAGGGCTTCTTCCCGGTGCAGGACAGCGGCGTCATCCAGGTGGTGACGCAGGCGCCCGGCACCACCTCGTTCCAGGCCATGCTGAAGCGTCAGGAGCAGGTGGCGGCCCATCTGCTGAAGGACCCCGATGTCGAGAGCCTCTCGTCCTTCATTGGCGTGGATGGCAACAACCCTGCGCTGAACACCGGCCGCATGCTGCTCAACCTGAAGCCCCATGCAGAGCGCGATGACGACGTGCAGACCATCATTGCCCGCCTGCGTGCACAGATGGAAAAGCGCCCGAAGGCTGAGAAGGACATGGGTGTGTGGTTCCAGCCCGTGCAGGAACTCTCCATCGAGGACCGCATCAGCCGGGCGCAATACCAGATGACACTGAGCACGCCCGACAGTGCCGATCTGGCCAAATGGGTGCCGCGCCTGCAGGAGGCGCTGGCCGAGCGCCCCGAGCTGGCCGACATCGGCTCCGACCTGCAGAACGACGGCTGGCAGGCATACATCGAAATCGACCGCACCGCGGCTTCGCGGCTGGGCATCCGGGTGCAGGCCATCACCACGGCGCTGCAGAATGCCTTTGCCCAGCACCAGATCTCCACGCTGTTCACCCAGTCCAACCAGTACCGGGTGGTGCTGGAGCAGAACCCGGCGCTGGCCGAAGGCATGTCGGCGCTCGACCACGTGTACGTGGCCTCCAGCGAGGGCAAGCCGGTGGCGCTGTCGGCCCTCACGCGCCGCGTGCAGCGCACGGCTGCGGTGGTCATCAACCACCAGTCGCAATTCCCGGCTGCCACCCTGTCCTTCAATCTGGGCAAGGGCTATTCGCTGGGGGATGCCGTTGCGGCGGTAGAGACCGTGCAGGAGGAAATCGGCTGGCCGGCCACCATCGAGAGCGAGTTCCTCGGGGCGGCCGAAGCCTTCCGCGCCTCACTGTCCAACACCCTGTGGCTGGTGCTGGCGGCCGTGGTCGTCATGTATCTCGTGCTCGGGATACTGTATGAAAGTGCCATCCACCCGCTCACCATCCTCTCCACGCTGCCCTCGGCCACGGTGGGGGCGCTGCTGGCCCTGCTGCTTACCAACACTGCCCTCGACATGGTGGCGGTGGTGGGGGTGGTGCTGCTCATCGGCCTCGTGAAGAAGAACGGCATCATGATGGTCGACTTTGCGCTGGAAGCGCAGCGCCATCAGAAGCTCTCGCCGCGTGAAGCCATCCATCAGGCAGCCATCCTGCGTTTCCGTCCCATTCTGATGACCACGATGGCAGCCCTGCTGGGAGCCGTGCCACTGATGCTGGCCACGGGTTCGGGTGCAGAGCTGCGTCAGCCGCTGGGTCTCGTGATGGTGGGCGGACTGCTGGTCAGCCAGGTGCTCACGCTCTACACCACGCCGGTCATCTTCCTGTTCTTCGACCGCCTCGGTCAGCGCCGGAGACGGCGATGAATCTGGCGCGCCCCTTCATCCGCCGCCCGGTGGGCAGCGCCATGCTGGCCTTCGCCATCCTGCTGGCGGGGCTGCTGTCGTGGGGCAGGCTGCCGGTGGCTGCATTGCCGGCCATGGACACGCCCGCCATTCTGGTGACGGCCAGCCTGCCCGGGGCCAGCCCGGCCAGCATGGCCTCCACGGTGGCAGGGCCGCTGGAGCGCGCGCTTGGCGCCATTTCGGGGCTCGATTCCATTTCCTCGTCGAGCACGCAGGGCAACACCCAGGTACGGCTTTTCTTCAACATCGACCGCGATCTGAACGAAGCCGCCCGCGATGTGCAGGCCGCCATCAACGGCGTCATGGATCAGTTGCCTTCGGGCATGAGCAAGCGGCCCACCTTCCGCAAGATGAATCCGTCGACGGCGCCCATCCTCGCGCTCGCGCTGTCGTCGTCGGAACTCACGCCCGGTCAGCTCTACGACATTGCCGTCGATGTCGTGCAGCAGAAGCTGTCGCG
>JAUNHU010000263.1 GCA_030523825.1 Lautropia sp.
TTCAGGCCATACTGCACCCGCATTCCGGTCGTGCGTGAGCCCGCCGCCCCCTGATACATCGGATCGGCCTCGGCGCCCAGTGGCCCGCCTTCGGTGCCCGGCCCGCCAAACACGTAGTTGCCATCCAGATCCTTCACGTTGGCCAGCAGATACAGCTCCTTGCGCACCATCTCCAGCTTGGTCGCCATATCCTTGCGATCCGAGTCGCTCAGAATGCCATCCCCAGCAGCGATCATGGTGTCACGCGCTTCCTGCAGCGCGTTGATGCTGTCACCCATGATGTCCTGCGTCTGCGCCATGATGCCCTTCGCATAGGAGATCATCCGCTGCTCGATGTCGGAGCGCGCCATCTGCGAACGCAGACGCTCGGCTTCAGCCGTAGCCAGCGGATCATCACTGGCACGGTTCACCTTCCGGCCTGTGGAAGCCTGCTCCTGCATGTGCGCCAGTTGCGCCTGCTGCGTGGACAGATTGCCGATGGCCTGATTACGGTAGTGATTCGTCGAAATTCTCATGATCAACGCGCCAGGGAAAGAATGGTCGTAAACATCTCGTCAGCCGTCTGGATCACCTTGGCCGCAGCCTGATACGCCTGCCGATACTGCAGCAGCAGGGCAGCCTCCTCATCCAGATTCACGCCACTGCGATTGGACAGCGCCGTCTTCGAGCTTTCCAGCAGTGCCTTGGAGCCGCTGTCAGCGTTCTTCGCTGCCAGCGTGCGGGCTCCCATGTCCGACAGCAGCGAGCCGAAGGCTTCATTGAAGTTCGCGCCGTCCACCAGCGGCCGGTCAGCCAGCAGCACCATCGCATTGGCATTGCCGTTGTCGCGGGCGTTCGGGGTGATCTTTTTCATCTCCACCTTGTCGCCGATGGCAGGCGTGCCGTTCAGCGTCAGCGACCAGCCATTGAACTGGATCGGCTGACCCGGCACATAGGTCTGATCGACCGGGTTGCCCGTGCCCTGCCCCGTCACGCTGAACTTGTCAGCCCCGGTGAACTCGATCGTCACCGGCTGCCCCATGTCGGGGCTCGTCTGCTGTTGCGTCATGTTCACCAGCTTCACCGAGCCGCCATTGTCCCGGTTCATCGACACCGACAGCGGGCTGGCAGTCGCCAGTTCACGGCCGCTCGCCAGCGTCGAACGCATCGAGGTGGCAAAGGCCGTGGCAGTCTGCAACTGGAACACGTCACCCGAGGCCATCGTGCCGTTCACCTCGATCTTCAGTCCGTCGATTTCCACTGGCAAATGTGTCAGCTCACGGGTATGGCCATCCACCGTGTTGCGAAGACGATAGACGTTGTTACCGAGGCTCGTCAATTCGTAATCAGTGGCTTTCAGCTTGCTGCTGTCCTGCACTGAAAGCTGCACCGTTGCGTTGCCGGTATTGGTTGCACCGGCACGTGCACGGGCATCAGCCACACTGAACATCGGCTTGCCGACATTGCCGGCCATGTCCAGACCCATCGCCTGCTGCTTGTTGAATGCACCGGCAAAGGCCGCAGCCAGCTGGCCCAGACGGGCTTCAGCCGCGTGCACGTCGCTGTCACGCATGCGCAGCAGGCCGACAATTTCACCCGAACCGAGCGTGCTTTCGGTCAGCGGCAGATTCTGGCCATCGAGTTCCACCGCCACCTCGCTGCGCACCGGATTCGAAGCGGACTGCTGCGTCACGAGCGTCGCGGCGCGGTTCGACACCACCAGGCTCATGCCGCCGGCGGTATACAGATCCACCGTGCCGTCGGCCTGGTCGTCCCGTGTCACCTGCAACTTGGTTGCCACTTCGTTGATGAGGACATCACGCTGATCCATCAGGTCGTTCGGCTCGTGGCCATTGGCCAACCCTTCCGAGATCTGCTGGTTGAGCGTGGCGATCTGCCCCAGGCGCTGATTCACATAGCTGGTCGAATCGGCGATGCGGCGATCGAGGTC
>JAUNHU010000072.1 GCA_030523825.1 Lautropia sp.
ACACCATCGCCTTCAAGGCCGCGTGCGATCTGGTCTTCAAGGGCACCGCGCAGCCGGCCGGTTACACCGAGCCCATCCTGCACGCGCGGCGGCGTGAGCTGAAGGCCAGCCAGCAGTAAGCGGCCTTCCGCTGGCCCCGGTCGCGCAGACCGGGGCTGCGTCAAGAAAAACCGGGGTCATCCACTGATGCCCCGGTTTTTTGTTGGCTTGTTTTTCTGCCCTGCTTTCACTGGATCAAAAAACCAAAGCCATTGTCAATTTTTACGTATTATCTCACTGAAATACGCCTATTTACAACGGGCCGGTTTACGTGCTTCTGCACGTGCCCCACGAGCGCACGAGCGATGACCTCGCCAAGCCGAACGGGCACTGCATTGCCAATCAAGCGCCCCATCTTATTAAACCTAATCGGGGATCCCGGTGGAGCGAATGCGTAGGATTTCGGAAAGGTTTGAAGCATCGCTGCTTCTCTGAGCGAAATTGCTCGATCCTGCTCTGGATGACCAAACCTTCCGTTGCCATATCCAAAACACTGCGTGGTGATAGTCGGCGCAGGCTGATCCCATTCCATTCGCCCATAAACACTCGGGTAAGTAGCGCCCGTATCCCTACGATGGCAGGACGCCTGCAGTTCTTCGGGCCAATCTCGCCACGTCCCTCCAGGGCGCGATGCACGAATCCTCGACAGATTCAACGGGCTCAAGGAGGAAGCAATGTGCAATTCATCTTGAGAGTCGCGCTCCCCAGCTTTGATCGGAGGAAGTGAACCAATAACCTCCCGCACGGTCACCTTGCGCACTTCACCCTGCACAAGCTCCAGACCATCACTGCCAAGTCTAGATGCGAGTAGTACCAAGCGCTTTCGAGTTTGCGGAATACCAATCAACGAGCACTCCACAACCTGCCACCATTTCTTGTAACCAGAGAGGCTGTTGAGGAATTGCTGGAAGACTGGGTGATCCGCCAATTGGGGAACGTTCTCCATGGAAACTAGGTCGGGCTTAATCTTCTTGACCAACCTGCCGAAGGAGGACACCAACGGCCACTGCGACTCATACTCGCTGTTCCGTCCACTACGGCTGTAGGTGGAGAACGGTTGGCACGGAGCGCAGCCTGCGAGCAACGTGAAGTCCGCCCCCTCGTAGAAGGGCATGATAGCCTCCGCCCGCAACTTGCCCACGTCGCACTCAAGAAACGACGCGGAATTGTTTGCCTCGAAGGGAAACTTGCAACTTGAATCGATATCGACTCCCGCTGTCACCTGAATACCACCACGGACGAGGCCATGCGTGAGGCCACCCACGCCGCAGAAAAGATCAACCCCTACTATTCGAGGAATGGCCTTTAGAGTGCTACTCATTCAGGTCGCCTATCCGAGAGGAGATATCCAAAATCATCAATGTATCTGGTGAAGCAATTCACGACTTCTTTCAGGTAGTTAACGGTCCTATCCTTCAATTCGACGAGCCGTTCAACAGTAACATCATCAGCACACTGCGCGAACGAGATGGAGCCATGCGCCAAATTATTCCTCAGTTGCTTAACCAACGCGAGCGGCCCCAAATCGTCGCGAAAAGGCTGTTTGATGGCTCTATAGACGGGCTTGCTCACAACCAAATCTAAGCCCAGCCGCTTACTGAACGCCTCAATCTCAGCATCATCCCAATTACCGCCGCCACCTTTATCTATTTTGAAGACGCCAATCGGCAACGAATTAACTAAATGCTCACAAAGTTGCAACGCTTTGTCAAGTCGATTTTCTGGTGTCAATTCGGTGTGAGTACGAGCGGTAACCCGCACCCATTCGCGCCTCATTGATTCGTTCAAATCAAAAGGCTTGCATTGAGCATTATTTGCGGCAGCCTCTGAAACTGCTTCGATACATCGAGACATCGTTGCTTCAACAAGGTTATAAAGTTGCAAATACACGCTCGAATAAAGAATTCGTTGTTGCTGGGAGGTAATGGGATGTTCTGCACCTTCGATCCGTGGAGGCCCTTGCCGGGTCTGCGCCTCTATCATCGTAAGAAATTCCAGATATGCCTCGACTTCTGCCAATCGCTCTTGGAATCCAGTATCTAGGTTACTGCTCATTCACTCACCTAGCAGTCGATCTCGGACGAAGCCAGTACGTTCCCGCAAGCGGGCGATGGCATTGGCACCGTCGGATCCAGTAACCGTTTTGAACTTGTCGCTAGTCAGCCATTCCGTCACGCTTTCAATTTGGTCATTGACGAGGCTAGGCCGCATGTCTATAGCCAAGCGTACCCCTACAGCGATGGCCTCGAACCTTGCCCTGGGGGTTGCTCGTCCTGTCTCATTCCTGCGGAACCCATACGGGAACACCCGTTTGACGAATTCAATGACCTCCTTAAAGCGCTCACGGTAGCGATCAGCCAACGCTGGATCGTTGCTTAGCTTAACGTTCATCTTCTTGACGTAGTTAAAAATGAACTCCGATGGACGATCTTTATACTCTTCCAACCCATCGCTGTACGCGAAGAAGCGGGCCACGAGCTCTTCATGCTCGCGCTCGCTCAAATCCTTCTTGGATACAGGTGCGAGAGCGACGAACCCCGGATGCTCCGCCAGTTCGATGATGAGGTTCATAAAAGGGCCAGCAAGAGCTCCACGGCGGACTTCGGCCATATTGGCAATCTTGCTGCCCGTGTTAATCCGCTCGAACATGTCAAAGCGAGCCTGCTCATCGGCATGCTCATTGAGCACGATGCCTCGTATCGAGCGATTGTTAATCTTCCTTTGCCGTGACTCGGGAAGGTCTGAAAACTTGAAGCCAGACAACGCGGTCAGGCTCTGTAGTTGACCAAGTTGAAAACCACCGAGAACGAACTCCTCAATCGAACGCAGTCGCTGCGAGCCATCAACGATTTCCAGGTTCCCATCAGGCATTTCCCAAAAGAAAAGAAATGGAATGGGAAGCCCCAAGACCAACGACTCAATGAAACGAGACTTACGATCGTCCTCCCATGTGTATTCACGTTGATAACCAGGGACAATTAACTCTTTTTTTCTCATTTTGCTAGCCAAGAGCTCGACGGAATACTCTGTCAGATAGAACTCGATTCTCTTGGAAAGCTCGACAATTTGGTCTTCGGCGCGTCTTATCTCGTCCTCGGACTTGATAAGCACAAGTTCTTTCTGTTTCTTCATATTTTCTCGTTTGATTTTTGATCAACGCCTCGCCCCATGTCCCATGCGAAGCAGGGCATGTCATACGCCATTCCTAACTTGACTAATCGTCTCACAGCTTCCGGTCTCGTCGGCAGATCGTCTTGCTCCTTGCGCCAACTATCAATAGCTTCGAGCAGAGGCGCCTGAAAGCGAGTTCCGACGAGGGTGCCTGTGGTCGGACCACGTTGTCTTGACCTTACGTTCATGGCAGATTCAAGTGCGACTAATGTTTTCATGTTAACACGATATCAAAAACAATACTTCCAGAACATTGATGTAGCGTTTCAGCACACCACTATCTATCGAGCTTGACAAAAGGGATTTTTGTTCCTTCTGAGCACGACAGGGACGTCATGAAGAAACTTGAGCATCACCGCATTCCTGCTGACCGGCCTCGCGGACGTTTCTCTGAACCCTGCAGCCAGCCCGCGTTATGCGCGCCCCTCACCGGTAAACACCGTGCATGCGTTGATGACAACGGCAGCACTTGCATTCGGCTCCTTGCTACACAGATGACCACCGATACGGTTTGAGGCGTGAATCCTCGCTGCAGATCGGCGTTACATTAGCCATCGCAATGGTTATCTTCATCGCCGCGACATCAGCATGTCGAGCAGAACGAAGGCGGCCACCACCAGCACGCCCACGGCAGTCAGCCACGACCAGGCGTAGACCGGGGACAGCATTTCCAGCGCGAAGGTAATGACCGGCAGCGCCGCCATCGACACCAGCACGGTATGCGTGTCACACCGGCCGATGCCGATCTGCAGCAGATAGAGCGGCAGCGTCACGCCCAAAAGCGACACAGCCAGCACGGCGAGCAGCACGGGCATATCCCATTCAACCGCGGAAAAATCGCCGCCCCACAACGCCATGCCCAGCGACACGGGCAGGATCAGGTAAAAACGATGCGCCAGTACGGCACCGTACTGCCAGCCACACTGAACCAGTTTTCTGGAGGCCATCGTCACCACCACGGCCCCGGCACCTGCCGCAACGCTGGCCAGCACGCCCTGCCAGGCCGCACCATTCACCGCAGCCCCCGCTGTGAACCCCACCCCCGAAAATGCCGACGCCGCCAGCACCAGACACCCCAGCAGCAGACCCAGACATACCATCACCCGGGCTGCCGTAGGCCTCTCCCCTTGCAATAACAAGGTCAGCAGCAACGCAATGATTGGTGCAACACCGATTTCCAGCGCGCCCACCACCGCCGGTTCCAGCAATTTGAGCGCGTAGAAGAAACTCAGAAAGGTCAGCGCCGTGCTCAGGTTCAGCATCAGCAAGGGCAGGAAAGCCGCCTGCCCTGCGCCCTGACGTGACAGCAGCAGAAACAGTCCCGCCGTCATCGAAAAGCTGATGAACACGAAAACCGTGAACGGCACTTCGACCAGCCAGACACCATAGGCAACCTTGCCCACCGCCTGCAGGAACACCGCCAGCAGCACGAACAGCCGACCGTGAAAATCAGGGAACATGGTTTTCCTGCTCAGCGCTTTTTCTGATCGTCGCGTTCCTTGCCCAGCTCGGGCAGGAGGTTTTCGCGGGCCACTTCTTCCAGTTGCTGCAACATGCTCGACAGCATGCCGCTGCCCAGCGAAGACAGGTGCGCCTGCTCGACCTCGGTGGCCACGCTGCCGTCGGTTTCGGTGGTGTCGGGCGAGCCGATGGGTTCGCTGCCCGGCAACGCCTCGACGAATTCGATCCAGCGCGGCTGCTTGTACTGCGCGAGACTGTCGGCCAGGAAGGTGCGCAGGCTGTCGAGCGTGGCTTCGTCGGGTGCGTACCCGGCCTTCAGCACCACCAGCGCCTTCGGACGGATCAGCCCTTCTTCCTCGGGCGCGCCAACGACCTTTGCATCGGCCACCGCTTCGTGGCGCAGCAGTTCTGCGGCGATTTCCGCCGGCGACACGAACTGCCCGGAAATCTTCAGCAGGTCGTCGCAGCGGCCGGCATGGTGATAGTAGCCATCGGCGTCGCGCCAGAAACGGTCGCCGGTGGACACCCACGGCCCGAGAAACACTTCCCTCGTCTGCATGCGCTGGTTCCAGTAGCCCAGCGCAGTGGTGGGGCCATTGACCAGCAACCTGCCGGTGCTGCCCTCCTCCACGTCCTGATTCTGCTCATCCACCAGCCGCATGCGGAATCCGGGCACCGGCTTGCCCACCGTGCCTTCACGTGTGGCATCGCGCGGATTCGACAGGTAGACATGCAGCATTTCGGTGGAGCTGAAGCCATTGATGACCTTCACGCCGAAACGCGCCTCGAAGCGCTGCTGCAGGCTGGCCGGCAACGCATCGCCCGCCGAAATGCACAGCCGCAGCGACACGTCGTGATCGTCCGGACAGGCCTCATCGGCCAACAGTGCCGCGAAGGTGGCCGGCATCCCGAAAAACACCGTGGGCCGTGCGCCCGCCACCCGCGCCGGCGCCCGCCCTGTGAGGAAGGCGATCAGTTCGCTGGTGTGTTTGCGGCCCGAACGCAGCACCGACATGGCGCCAGCCACCATCGGCAGCACCAGCGAATTGCACAGACCATAGGCGGAGAACAGCGGCGCAATCGACAGGATGCGATCCCGGCCATTCAGGCCCAGCACGCCCTGTCCGTAGAGTTCGCCGATCTGCACCAGACTGGAATGACAGTGGATGACAGCGCGCGGATGCCCGTCCACACCCGAGGAATAGATCCAGAAACAGGGTTCGTCGGCAATGGTGTCGACCGCATCGAAAGGTTCGTCTTCACCGGCATCGAGCACTGCGCCCACGTCCCCGCCATCGGCCAGCGGCGCTTCGGAAATCAGCAATCTTGAGAGCGTGGGAATGGAATTGTGCAGGCCATCGAAGGCCGGAAAGGCCGAGCGCGAGACAAAGAGCACCTTGGCGCGGGAGTCGCGCAGCATGTATTCGTAATCGTGCTTGGAGAGCCCAGTGTTCACACACACCGGAATGGCACCCGCCTTGATGCAGCCCAGAAAGATCGTCGGCCAGTCGATGTTGTCGGTGAGACAGAGCATGACCCGGTCTTCGCGCCCCACACCGATGGAATGCAGCCCGTGCGCAAACCGATCCACGCGCCGCGCCAGTTCTCCGTAGGTAATGGATACGCGCTCATCGACGAACGCCACCTGGTCGATGCGGCCCGCCTGGAGATTGCGTTGCAGCAGATCGTGCGCAGCGTTGTAGTCGCGCGGGATGCTCGACATGACGACTTCGGCATTTTCTTCTGCAACGGGTGACACTTTGTCCATCAGAATCCACTCCCGACATCGTTTCAGGCGGTTGGCACGCAGGTACCGTCATTTTGTCACGATTGCGACGCGGCTCGGCAATCTGCAATCCGCCGTTCAGCCGGCAGCCGCGGCACGCCCCAGCCGGTCGGCCAGTGCCTGCCAGGCTGTACCCTCGGGCAAAGCCTGCACCAGAATGCGTGCCACTGGCAGCGCATCGAGCTGATGCAGCGCATCGTACAGATCGTGGCCTGCTCCGGCCGCATCAGCCGGCCGGCGACGCCAGAACAACCCGGGTTGCGGCTCAGGCGCATGCTCACTCCACACCGCCACTGCTTCGCCTGCCTCGCGGGCCGCATGCAGGGCCGCAACCAGTGCCGGCCAGATCAGCACGCGCAGCGGCGCCGAAGGCGCATAGTGCGAGGCCAGCGCGCCCGGCACGCGGGGAGCGTCGGGCAGTTGCGACTGCCCTTCGCCCTTCCCGCCCGCAGGCAGAGCCGAATCCGGGGTACGGACCTGATAGCCCAGCAGCACCGGCTCGCCCAGCGCCTGGGCCAGCTCGGCCTGGCCGATGTGACCGGGACGCAGGATGACGGCGCGGCCGCGCGAGAGATCGACGATGGTGGACTCCAGCCCCACCTCGGCGGGACCGCCTTCCAGCACCAGCGGCACGGCGTCGCCCAGGTCGGCCCGCACGTGTGCGGCGCGGCTGGGGCTGATGCGGCCAAAGCGGTTGGCAGAGGGAGCCGCCAGCCCGGTGATGCCGTGCGGCGCCAGCAGTGTCATCAGGCGCCGGAACACCGGATGCGAGGGCGAGCGCAGGCCGATGGTGCTCTGCCCACCGCAGGCAAAATCGGGCGCACCGGCACGGCGCGGCAGCACCAGCGTGAGCGGGCCGGGCCAGAAGGCATCGGCCAGCCGCTGCGCCTCTGGCGTCCAGTCGGCCCATTGTCTTGCCGACGCGATGTCGGCCACATGGACGATGAGGGGGTGATCGGCAGGCCGCCCCTTGATGCGGTAGATGCTGGCCACCGCATCGGCCTGTGCGGCATCGGCGGCCAGGCCATACACCGTCTCGGTGGGCAGGCCGATGACGCCCCCCTCGCGCAGAATGCGCACCGCCTCGTGCAGGGCGTCTGCCAGATCAGCGCCGGAAGCCGGCATCCTGTCATCCTGCATGTCAGTCTTCCGAATCAGGCGGGCATTCATGCCACGAAAGATGGCGCCAGCATGTGCTCACGACAGGGTGAGCGGCTGCGCCACCAGCGGGCCGATGGCTTCGGCCTGCTGGCGCACCTCGTCCATCGTGGCACCCACCACGGTCACGTGCCCCATCTTGCGGCCGCGCCGGGCATCGTTCTTGCCATACAGATGCAGCCGCGCACCGGGATGCGCCAGCACCGACGGCCAGTCGGGCAGCTCGGCCCCTTCACGACCCGGCTTGCCGTCGAACCAGGCATTGCCGAGGATGTTCAGCATGAGAGCCGGCTGGATCTGGGTGGCATCCCCCAGCGGCAGCCCGGCCATCACGCGCGCCTGCTGGTCGAACTGGCTGCTGCCCGCCCCGTCGATGGTCCAGTGGCCCGAATTGTGCGGGCGCGGCGCCATCTCGTTGGCCAGCACGCGGCCATCAGTCAGCACGAAGAACTCGATGCAGAGCACGCCGGTGTACTGCATGCGCTCGACGATGGTGAGCGCAGCCTCGCGGGCCTGTGCGGCAACCTCATCGGACACGAGAGCCGGCACCGTGCTGACGGCCAGAATGCCATCGCGGTGCTCGTTGCCTGCCAGCGGGTAGACCACCGTATTGCCGTGCCCGTCACGCGCGGTCAGCACCGACACCTCGCAGGCCAGCGGCACCATCTGCTCCAGCACACACACCGGCACGCGCCCGCCTGCCGCACGGGTGAAGGCAGACAGCGCAGCGCCCGCCTCCTCGCGCGACGACACCCGCGCCTGCCCCTTGCCGTCATAGCCCAGCCGCGCCACCTTCAGGATGGCCGGAAAGAGCGAATCGGGCGCCTCGCTGATGGCGGCCGGCGTGTCGATGACCACATAGGGCGCCACCGGCACACCGCAGCCCTGAATGAAAGCCTTCTCGGTGACGCGATCCTGCGCCACCGCCACCGAGGCCGCAGCCGGTGCGACCCGCGTCATGCCGGCCAGGCGATTCAGCGCAGCTGCCGGCACATTCTCGAACTCGGTGGTAACAGCCGCGCACAGCCGGCCCAGCTCGGCCAGCCCGCGCTCGTCCTCATAGTCGGCGCAGATCAGGCGGTCGGCCACCCGGCCGGCGATACAGTCGGCGTCCGGGTCGAGCACGCACACCCGGTAGCCCAGACGCTGCGCGGCCTGCGCAAACATCCGCCCCAGCTGCCCGCCTCCCAGCACGCCCAGCCAGCTTCCCGGCGGCAGCGGTGCCCAGTCAGTTCCCGTCATCGGCGCCGCGCTCATTGCGGCAGCTCCATCTGACGCGCCGCCTTGGTCTGGCTGAGACGATAGGCCGTGAGCGAGGTGGCCAGCACCGGATCGTTTACGGCCAGCTGCGCCACCGCGAACAGCGCCGCATTCACCGCGCCCGCCTCGCCAATGGCAAAGGTGGCCACCGGAATGCCACGTGGCATCTGCACGATGGACAGGAGCGAATCCTGCCCGTGCAGATGGCGGCTGGGCACCGGCACACCCAGCACCGGAACCGTGGTCTTGGCCGCCAGCATGCCCGGCAGGTGCGCCGCACCACCAGCACCGGCGATGATCGCCTGCAGGCCACGATCGGCCGCTTCCTCTGCATAGGCAAACATGTCGTCTGGCATGCGATGCGCCGACACCACCCGTGCCTCGTAAGGCACGCCAAACTGCTTCAGCACATGAACCGCGTGCTGCATCACATCCCAGTCACTGCTGCTGCCCATCACCACGCCCACCAGGGGCGCGGCAGGTTGTGCTGCTTCACTCATCACAAGGACTTCCCTGTCAGACGTTCAAAGGCTTCACGATACCGGTTGCTGGTGGCCTCGATGACTGCCAGCGGCAGGGGCGGCGGCGGCGCCTGCCGATTCCAGGTCTTCACGGTATCCAGATAATCACGCACGAACTGCTTGTCGAAACTGGGCGGCGAAATGCCGGGCCGGTAATGATCCACCGGCCAGAAACGCGACGAATCCGGCGTGAGGATCTCGTCCATCAGCACCAGCTGACCGTTCTCGTCCAGCCCGAACTCGAACTTGGTGTCGGCAATGATGATGCCGCGCGTGGCCGCATACTTGCTGGCTTCCCGGTAGAGCTGAATGCTGACGCTGCGGATCTGTTCGGCCAGATCGGCCCCCACCCGCTGCACCATCTCGTCGAAGGAGATGTTCTCGTCATGCTGGCCCAGCTCGGCCTTGGCTGCCGGCGTGAAGATGGGCTCATCGAGCTGCTCGGCCTGCTGGATGCCCGTGGGCAGACGAATGCCCGACACCGTGCCCTCGGCCAGATACTCCTTGTAGCCCGAGCCCACCAGATAGCCGCGCACCACCGCCTCGACCAGAATCGGCTTCAGCCGCTTCACCACCATCGAACGGCCCTCCACCAGCGGCACCTCGTCCGGCTGCACCACCGAAGCCGGGTCGATGCCGGTGAGATGGTTGGGCACCACGTGCGACAGCTTGTCGAACCAGAACAGCGCCAGCGTGTTCAGCACCTTGCCCTTGTCCGGGATGGGCTCGGCCATGATCACATCGAAAGCCGACAGCCGGTCCGATGTCACCATCAACAGCCGATCCTCACCCACCGCATAGTTGTCACGCACCTTGCCGCGCCCCAGCAGGGGCAGCGAATGCAAAGACGTATCCGAAGCCGAACTCATGACAGCCAATCCTCCAGGCGGACGCAGCCCGAGCCACCCACAGGCGGCCACCACGCCCAAAATGCACAGAATGCAACAAACCCACAAGAATAACAGCCACGGGCGGGGTTCGTCAGACTGCGGGGGTGGATATGTGTGGGGGTGATGGGAGGAATCGTTGAGCCAATGGGTCAGGTTGCGGCCCAGTCCTGCAGATCGAGGCCGTCGACGCAAGTGACCTGACAGCGGATGCCGGTGACGAAAATGCAAGGAAGGCGACGGAGGAGAGCAGGTACCTGAAAGACGGCATTGTCAGGACAATGGCCGGACATATACAATGACATACGCCCATCGTTCAAAACCATGTTGTCCACCATGACCGTATCCAATCCGTCCAAGACCGAGCGTATCGACGTTCGGGCCAGTACGCAGGTGAAGCAGCTGCTGCAGGAGGCTGCTCGCGCCTCGCACAAGAACGTCAGCGAGTTTCTGCTCGACGCTGGCATCAATGCGGCCACGCAGGCGCTGGCGGATCGCCGCCGGTTCATTCTGGACGAAGCCCAATGGCAAGCGTTTCAGGAAGCGCTGGATCACCCTGTCCAGGAAAAACCACGGCTGAAGAAACTGTTGCGCACCCCGGGTTTGCTGGGATGAGCACCACCCCCAATGAAAGGCCCTACAGCCCGATACGAAAACTGGCAGCTGGCGACAACACCGATGATTTCGACTGTGGCCAACCTGCGCTGAATCAGTTCCTGCAACGCTATGCGCTGGTCAACCAGAAAGCCGGCAGCGCGCAAACCTACGTCTGCTGCCACGGCGAGAAGATCGCAGGTTTTTACAGCCTTGCAGTGGGCAGCGTTGATCCGAACGCGGCACCATCACGAGTCACGAAAGGAATCGCCCGACACCCCGTACCCGTCATGATCCTTGCCCGGCTCGCTGTAGACCAGCGTAACCAACGCAAGGGACTGGGCCAGGCACTTCTGAAAGACGCGCTGCTGCGAACTGCCCAGGCAGCCGACATCGCTGGCATCCGCTGTCTTCTGGTACACGCCAAGGACGATAACGCACGCAAATGGTATGAATCCTGGGAGTTTGACCCCAGCCCCAGCGACCCTTATCACCTGTTCCTGCTGCTGAAAGACATCAGGCACATGCTGGGCTGAATCCTCTTTGATGAATGAGGATGGAGGCATCATGGCATATGGCTTACATATGGAAAACACAGGCACTGGACGGATGAATCTGGCATCATCAATACTGATGTAGAATGTCATCAATATGGATTCAATCGTCACGCAGACCCCATGAGAACCACCGTCACCCTCGACGACGATCTGTACGCACGCGCACTGGAAGTGGCTGATCCGGCCATGGAGCGCGCCGACCTGTTCCGGGAAGCCATCAAGACCTTCATCCGGGTTCAGTCTGCAAGGCGGCTGGCTGCGCTGGGCGGGAGCGTGCCCGACATGCCTGACATTCCGCGGCGCAAGCCGGATGTGATCGACACAGATACCAGCACTGAATCAACCTGATCGGCACTGATATCGCCCATGCGAGTACTCGTCGATTCCTCGGTATGGATTGCCCATTTCCGATTTTCAAACGCCGTTCTTTCAGATTTGCTCAATCTGGACAGCGTGCTGATGCACCCGATGGTGCTGGCCGAACTGGCGTGTGGCACACCGCCAAAACCCCGTGAAAGTATTCTGAAATACCTCGGCAACCTGCAACCCGCCGAACAGGTAAGCCTGACAGAGCTGATGGCTTTCATCGAACGTCACAAGCTGTTTGGCTTGGGCTGCGGCGTCATCGACCTGCTCCTTCTCGCTTCTGCACTGATTACCCCGGACACCAGGCTCTGGACACTGGACAAACGTCTGGCAAACCTGGCAACGCGCTTCAACATCGGTTTCCAGTCACCAGGCTGACGCTGACCAGGTAACGCACCCGCCAGCAACGCTCGCTGAGCGCCTTGCGGGGCATTTGTTCCTGCGAAAAACACCAAGAAAACAACAAGAAAAAGCCAAGGAAACGCCAAGAAAAAACACCAGGAAAACTGGCGATCTTTCTCTGCAAACGAAAGCAAAACGCCCCGCGGTGAAAGCGGGGCGTTGGGCTTTGGCTCTGGGGCCATTGGTGCCACTGCATCAGATCAGGCTACCGGGTTTTGCGACACCCTGCCAATGAAGGGGCTGCGCATTGCAGCGCCATGCCCCTGAGAACAATGGCAGGCTGGCACCTGAACACAATCAGGCGTGAGGCCGATCAGATGGCCGACACCGTGTCAGCCGAGGAACCGTCGTCCGAGCCGGTGGAAGGCACGGTAGGCACTCCTGCTGGCTCCGTCGTTGCTGGTGCAGGAGCCGGCGTAGGTGTCGGCTCGGCTGCAGGCGGTGTCGCAGTTTCTGCCGGTGTCGGCTCAGGCGCAGGCATAGGCGCAACCGGTACGGGCGTCGGTTCGGGCGCAGGTGCCGGACTTGGAGTCGGAGCTGGGCTCGGAGCCGGCTCCGGCACAGGCGCGGGTGTTGGCGTAGGCGTGTTGTTGTCCGTTACTGGTTGCGTTGGCTGGGTAACGGGGCTTTCAGTGGGCGTGATGCTGCCATTGGCAGGATTTGATTCCCTATCCCTGACATACTGGCACCGTGAATACGCAATGGTAGGATCTTCGCGGAGACGAGCACTCAGTTCCCTTCCTTCTTCTGCCGAGAAAACACCGCGCAAACCTCGACACATACTAAACTTCATTGCTTTACCATCTGGCCCTTTTACTTCATCTCCGTCAAAATAAGGCCAACTGTCTGCGCTTGCGTAAAAACGCACGTATGAAGGATCATCCGGATTATCCGTGGACACTTGAACATCCCCGACACAGTTTCCGCCGTAATACACAGCGACCCAGCTGCCAGAATTTCCTTCCCTGCGGAACCATTCCCGATTAGGCCAAGAAACGACCTTGGCTCTGTACACAGCGGACCAACATCCAACAGGAGTCCTCGTTGCGGCTCCTGCCCTAAAGCCCCGATTACCGGAACGATCCGTATCTTCAATTTGCTGGCCGACATAAAACGGCTCTGGCTCACGATCATCAGACTTAGGATCAATGCCTTCCGGCAAGCCGGTACGCGGCATGGCACAGATCCGCTTGTTCTCCACTCCGGTGCGGCAAGAAGTGAAGCGATAGAATTTGCCATCCTTGCCGGCCGCAGCGTACTCGATATCCAACGAGCCACCTTTCATCAGCCATTCGCAGAAATGCTGGCCACAGGCGTATTTGTAACGTGCTTTTGGCCCCACGAACATCATCGAGTGATCGGGGAACGGCAGTGCGTAATAGCGGCCGGAAGCATGCTTCGTTGTACCCACGTCGGCAGTCTGGTTGCCGATAACAATCTGCGAATCACACACCAACCACAGGTTGGTTTCAGGGTCGCGCACCGGCGCGGCATTCTGCTCACAGGCCGGAATGCCATTGGCAATCTGAGCAACATCTGCTGGATTTACCGGTGGCGGTTTCAAACTTTCTTCAAGCTCTGCCACCTGTTGTACCAATTGCTCTACCTGGCCTTGCGCCCCTTGCAACTCTTGCTGCGTGGCAGCGACTTGCTCCTGTAATGCCTGAACCTGCGCATTGGCTTCATTTGCTGCCTGCTGTGCAGCGGCCAGCTCCTGAGCATTCGCAGTTGCGACTTTCGCTGCAGCTTCGGCTGACTTCTGCCGTGCTTCCTCAAGTGCCTGCTGCTGCATGGAGGCACGTGTTTGCACCTCGAACAAGGTTTGCTGTGCTGCAGCTGCATTCTTCGCAGCATCTGCCACGTCCTGACTCGTGGCGGTCAGTGATGCGTTTACCGTGACGTTGGTATTGGCAGAAGCGTTGCTTGTGGCACTGGATGTAGCTGCAGTATCACTTTCTCCTCCTCCTCCGCCGCATGCAGCAAGGGCGGAAGCAAGGGCCGAGACCAGCACGAGATGATGGTGTTTCATGCTTGGGATTCCCCGTTCGTGTTCCCCGTCGTGTGGGAAACAGTGGTTGGTTCAGATCACACAGAGATACGTGAATGCGCGCATGGCGCAGGCCCAGCAGCAGACAAGAAAAAGCATCATCCACCGCTGACGCGGCCATCTTAACCATTCGTCAGTCGACGGATAATCCGCCCACGGCACCCATTCCCGAAAATCTACCGTTCGTCGGAATGCCATCGGAAAGCAGGAGAACCTGTTTCCATAAAACAACATCACTCACACTGCCTGGCAGTGCCTACCAAACACCTTCGCGTCATCGGACATCCCTCTGCAAATGACGTTCCCTGATCTGGCAGCAGTTACCAGCCGGAGTACCAACGGAGTCAAGTATCACATCAACCGACTCAAGCTCAGCGGAAGGCCGCGTCATCACGCTGGCCACATAGGCGGCCATTGGGAAGTGATCCTGGAAGCAGAAGACTGACATGGGCACCAGCCCCCAGGACATCACCAATCACCATTCACCGCAGCGTAAGAAGATGAAACGGTTGCAGCGCGCCGCAGACGCCTCGAATGGCGCCCGGCTGGGTTAGGATAAGCCCCTGTCTGAAAAACGCCTGCCTGCATTCATGAGAAGCCATCGTCCCGTTTACATCCGCCCCGCCCTGCTGCTCAGTGCCCTGCTCCCGCTGGCGGGCCTGTTTGCCACCTCGGA
>JAUNHU010000264.1 GCA_030523825.1 Lautropia sp.
CCATCGGCGGGCAGCCTTGCGCCCCTGCCACCGAAGCATATGCGGTCTTCGGCACATCAGACATCCGGCCTACCCCATCTTGCCTGTGCACGGATGTTCCACAAGGTGACAGGCTGCTATGCTACGGGGCATTCGGGCCACCAGCCTCATCAGCCTCTCATCCGGCCCCCACTACATCCTCCTCCGCATGAACCCCCGTTTCAACACCATTGCGCTATTTGGTCGCCCCCATCCGGATGAGACCTGTGCCCAGCTTCTCGGCGAGATCGAGCAATGGCTCGTTCGACGTGGCCTGACGGTGCTTGCCCACAACAGCCGCAATACCCGGCTGATCCAGTCTGCCGGTCGCCGCGCCGATCTGGCCATCGTCGTGGGCGGAGACGGCACCATGCTGGGCATCGCCCGGGCACTCTCCCCCATCGAGGTGCCGGTGGTTGGCATCAATCGTGGCCGGCTGGGCTTCATCACCGACATCCCGCTGTCCAACTGGCAGCAGGCGCTCGAATCCATTTTCGACGGCCATTTCTCCATCGAGGAACGCACGCTGATCGAGGCCCACGCCTACCGACAGGAGCGCAAGCTCTTTCACGCCCGCGCGCTCAACGATGTGGTCATCAGCCGCAGCTCACGCAACGGCATGATCGAGATCGAGGTGTGCGTGGATGGCATCTACATGTACAGCCCGCGTGGCGACGGCCTGATCGTGGCCACGCCCACCGGCTCGACCGCCTACGCGCTGTCGGTCAACGGGCCGATCATGCACCCGTCGCTGAAAGGCTTCGTGCTGGCGCCGGTGGCGCCGCAGGCCCTGTCCAACCGTCCCATCATCCTGCCCGATCACTGCGAGGTGGAGCTGACCATCCGGCACGGCAAGTCGTCGCGCCTCAATTGCGACATGCAGTCCTTTTCCGATCTGCAGGAGGGCGATCACGTGGTGCTGAGCCGCTCGAAGGATGTGAGCCGCTTCCTGCACCCGCACGGCTACAGCTATTACGCCAGCCTGCGCTCCAAGCTCAACTGGCACGAGATTCCCGGCCTGGAGCCCAGACGAACCTGAGCCCCGTCCGGAGCGCATGGCCACCGGATCGCACCTGCACAGCCCACAAACAGGGACCGTCCACAATCCGGCCTGCTGACACCATCTCCATTGCAAAACACGCCATTCAACCCGCCCCCTTCCAACGCCCGGAGACTCCCATCATGCTGGACTGGCTGCGTCTGAAAGACTTCGTGATCGTCGAATCGGCCGAGATTCCCTTCGGGGCCGGCTTCTCGGTGCTGACGGGTGAGACCGGCGCCGGCAAGTCCATCCTGCTGGACGCTATGGGGCTGGTGCTGGGCGCGCGCGGCGATGCCACCCTGGTGCGCGAGGGCGCCGAGCGTGCCGACATCTCCGCGCAGTTCCGCATCGACGACGAGCTGGCCCGCTGGCTGGACGAACAGGATCTGGCGGGCGACCCGGGTCAGCTGCTGCTGCGCCGCATCGTCGAGAAGGACGGCCGCTCCCGCGCACTGGTCAACGGGCATCCGGCCACCATCGCACGGCTGCGCGAACTGGGAGAAAAACTCGTCGACATCCACGGCCAGCACGAATCGCAGCTGCTGCTGCGTGCCGGCGCCCAGCGCGACCTGCTCGACCGCCTGGCCGGGCAGGAAAAGGCACTCTCCGAACTTTCCCAGCACTGGCAGGCATGGCAGAAGGCGCAGGCAGCGCTGGAAGCCGCTCGGTCGGGCTCGCGCGAGCAGGCCATCCGCCTGGAGCGCCTGCAATGGGAAATCGACGAGCTGGAACAGCTGAAGCTGATGCCCGGTGAGTGGGAGGCGCTGTCGGCCGAGCAGCAACGGCTGAGCCACGCGCACGACCTGCTGGCCGGTGCCGACATGCTGGTGAATGCGCTGGAGCG
>JAUNHU010000073.1 GCA_030523825.1 Lautropia sp.
AGCGGCTGCACCCGTTGCGCCATTCCCGCCCGTAGGGGTCGAGCAGATTGCGCCAGAACAGGTGCCGCGTCACCTCGTCATCGAAGCGGATCGAGTTGTAGCCCACGCCGATCGTGCCGCTCTGGCCCAGCTCGGCCAGGATGCGCTCGGCGAACTGGTGTTCGGGCAGACCCTGCTCCAGACAGGTCTGCGGCAGGATGCCGGTGAGCAGGCAGGCTTCCGGGTTGGGCAGGTAATCGGGCTGCGGCTGGCAATAGATCATCACCGGCTCGCCGATCTCGTTCAGGTCGGCATCGGTGCGGATGCCGGCAAACTGTGCCGGGCGATCACGCCGGGGTACCGCGCCAAAGGTTTCGTAGTCGTGCCAGAAAAAACTGTGGGAGGTCATGAGGAAGTGTTTGGTGGGCAGGCGGATACGGGCCGATCCCCGCTCGCCCCGCCATCACATGTCCGTGAGCCGGCCGGGCAGCACACGCCGGTCTGAGCGGCGGGCAGATGAACAGGGAGCGTCCTGAGCGAGGCGTTCGTGTCGGTTCGATGCCGATCCCCGATGGTACGCTCTAAAATCCCCCGTCATGCACGGATCGCACGAGCCGGGCGTTCCCGTGTCATCCGTGATGAATCAAAAAGCAGGCAGAGAGCAGAAAAAGGAAAACACAATGGAAAAACCAGCAGAAAATCCGGTGAACCCCGTGGGGGCGCCACTGCCGCCCGCGCTCGTCAGCGCCCTGCAGCAGCGCTTTGGCGAGCGCTTTTCCGTCGCACAGGGCGTGCGCGACCATCACGGGCGTGACGAATCGGTCTATCCGGCTGCTCCGCCGCAGGGCGTGGTGCATGCCGAGAGCACCGAGGAAGTCGTGGCGGTGGTCAACCTCTGTCGTGAGCACCGTTGCCCGATCATTCCCTTTGGCGCCGGTTCGTCCATCGAGGGGCAGCTGCTGGCCATTCATGGCGGCATCACCCTCAATCTCAGTCGCATGAACAAGGTGCTGGACATTGCGCCCGAAGACCTGCTGGTGAGTGTGCAGCCCGGCGTTACCCGCAAGCAGCTCAATCAGGACATCCGCGATACCGGTCTTTTCTTCCCCATCGACCCCGGTGCCGATGCTTCCATTGGCGGCATGGTGGGCACCCGCGCCTCGGGCACCAATGCCGTGCGCTACGGCACCATCCGCGAAAACGTGCTGGCACTCACCGTGGTCACGGCCGATGGCAAGGTGGTGCGCACCGGCACGCGCGCACGCAAGTCATCGGCCGGCTATGACCTCACCAAGCTGTTCATCGGGTCGGAAGGCACACTGGGCATCATCACCGAAATCACGCTGCGCCTGCATCCGCTGCCCGAAGCCGTGTCGGCGGCCGTGGTCAATTTCCCGTCGGCAACCGATGCGGTCAACACCGTCATCAGTGCCATCCAGATGGGCATTCCCGTGGCACGCTGCGAATTTCTCGATCCCCAGTCGATTCGCGCCATCAACGCCTACGCAAAACTGAACCTGCGCGAAGCCTGCACGCTGTTCTTTGAATTTCATGGCAGCGAAGCCAGCGTGGCGGAACAGGCCGAACTGGTGCAGGCCATTGCGGCGGACAACGGCGGTGCCGACTTTGAATGGGCCACCAAACCCGAAGACCGCACCCGCCTCTGGAATGCGCGCCACGATGCCTACTTTGCCTGCCTGCAACTGCGTCCGGGTGCGCGCGGCATTTCCACCGACACCTGCGTGCCCATCTCCAAACTGGCGGAATCCATCGAGGGCGCCCGCAAGCTGCTGGAAGAAAGCGGATTCGTCTCGACCATTCTTGGCCACGTCGGTGACGGCAACTTCCATTGCCTCATCATGGTCGATACCGACAACCCCGACGAACTGGCGCGGGCCGAGGCCCTAAACCACAAGATCGTCGAACTGGGCCTGCGCCTGGGCGGCACCTGCACCGGCGAACACGGCATCGGCCTGCACAAGATGGATTTCCTCGTCGAGGAAGCCGGCGAAGACGCCATCGAACTGATGGCCCGCATCAAGCGCGCCTTCGACCCTGACAACATCCTGAACCCCGGGAAGATCTTCCGGTTGGGGTAAGCAGAAGGAAAACGCCCGGCCGGGAAATTCCCGCCGGGCGTTTCCGTTTTAGGGCGTTCCCTGTACTTGATCTCCCCCTGCATGCCCTTCCGGACGTGCAGGGCCGGAAGCCCGTACAGAGCCCTGGACGACTCCTGCGGGCTGTGTGCCATGCGTGCCCGGAAACTTTCCTGCGGACAGCCCGCTCCATTTCAACTCGTCGCCAGCGGCCTGTGCGCGGTTTCGCGGCTGGCCAGCATGGCAATGAGGGCGATGATGGCGGCTGCCACCAGATACCACGCGGGGGCCAGCTTGTCGCCCGTGACCTGAATCAGCCAGGTGGCCACCATCGGCGCCGTACCGCCAAAAATGGCGTTAGCCATGTTGAAGCTGAAGGCAAAACCACTGTAGCGCACATTGGTGGGAAAGATCTCCGAGAGGAAGCAGGGCAACGTGCCGTCGTTCATCGTCAGCATGGCGCCAAACACGATCTGCACCAGCACCATGCCGACGAAACCGCCTGCACCCAGCGCATAAAACAGTGGCACGGTTGCCAGCATGAACACCACCGAGGCCAGCACCAGCATTGTCTTGCGGCCAAAGCGATCCGAGAGGGTGCCCATCAGCAGGATGAAACCGATGTAGGTGAGCAGTGCCAGCGTGGTCGCCAGAAATGCCTGTGTTTCGGTAATGGACAGCACCTCGTTGAGGTAGGTGGGCATGTAGCCGAGGATGATGTAGAAGCCGACGGCGTTGAGGATGGTGGCGCCGATGGCGATGATGACGGCGCGGCGATGCTTGCCCAGCAATTGCGAGACAGGGGCCTGTGCCACCTCATTCTTTTCGAGGGCAGCCTGAAACTGTGGCGAGTCTTCGAGGTTGATGCGGATGTAGCGGCCCACGTAGCCCAGCGGCGCTGCCAGCAGGAAGGGAATGCGCCAGCCCCAGTCGTGCAGGGCTTCCTCGCTCAGCAACGCATGCAGCCCGGCAGCAAAGAGCGAACCCAGCAACAGCCCCGCTGCCGTGCTGGCTGGCACGATGCTGGCATAAAGGCCGCGCTTGTCATCCGGTGCGTATTCGGCCAGAAAGGTGGCAGCCCCCGCATATTCGCCTGATGCCGAAAAACCCTGAATCATCCGCAGAACCAGCAGCAGGAATGGTGCCAGCAGCCCGATGCTTGCAAAGGAGGGCAGCAGCGCGATGGCAAAGGTCGATATCGACATGATGATGATCGACAGCGACAACGCATGCTTACGCCCGTGCTTGTCACCAAAATGCCCCCAGAAGATGCCACCCAGCGGCCGGATGATGAAGGAAAGCGCAAACACGCCAAAGGTGGCCAACAGCCCCGACGCGGGTGATGATTCCGGGAAGAACACCACCGTGATGACGGTGGCAAGATAAACATACGAGGCGTAATCGAACCACTCGACGAAATTGCCGATGAAGCTGGCTGCCGCCACACGTTGCAGCATTTTGGGATCAGTGGGTGTGGTCTGACCGGCACCGGCGGTGTTAGTCGCTGCGTTCATGATGTGTCTCCGTCTGGAAATGGGTTGCCGCCGGTGCAGCGGCGTTTTGTGCGATGCCTTTCTCAGCCCTTCACGATGTTGTGCTCGGGGCCGTAGGGAAAGCCGGTGATGTTGTCGGCACCTTCTGCTGTTACCACCAGGATGTCGTGCTCACGATAGCCGCCGGCACCCGGCATGCCTTCGGGCAGCATCAGCATCGGCTCCATCGACACCACCATGTTCGGCTCCAGCACGGTGTCGATGTCTTCGCGCAGCTCCAGTCCGGCTTCACGCCCGTAATAGTGCGAGAGCACACCGAAAGAATGGCCGTAGCCGAAGGTGCGGTACTGCAGCACGCCATGCTTGTGATAGATCTCGTTCAGTTCTGCGGCAATGTCTGCGCAGCGTGCGCCCGGCTTGATGAGCTTCAGGCCGGCTTCATGCACTTCCACGTTGATTTCCCAGATGCGGCGGTGCGCATCGGAGCATTCCTCGGCAAAGAGGGTTCGCTCCAGCGCCGTGTAATAGCCGGCAATCATCGGAAAGCAGTTCAGGCTGAGGATGTCGCCCTTCTCGATGCGGCGTGACGTGACCGGGTTGTGCGCGCCATCGGTGTTGATGCCTGACTGGAACCAGGTCCAGGTGTCCATCAGCTCAGCGTGCGGAAAGGTGCGGGCAATTTCGCGCACCATCGCCTGCGTGGCGGCCAGCGCCACCTCATATTCCGGCACGCCCACACCAATGGCATCGCGGCAGGCTGCGCCACCCACGTCGGCGATGCGGGCTCCGTGGCGGATCAGTGCAATTTCTTCGTCCGACTTGATCATTCGCATGCGCATCACGGCCTTGCTGATGTCGATCAGTTCCACGCCGGGCAGGGCATCGCGCAGCTTCTGCATGTTTTCCACGGTCAGGTGGTCGAACTCCACGCCCACGCGCTTGTGGCCTTTCAGGAGTGTCTGTGCGGCATGGAAGTAGTTGTCACGCTGCCAGTCGGTGTAGACGATGTTGTCACCGAAGCTGCGCCGCCAGGGCTGGCCGCCGTCGATATTGGCACTGATGGTCGTATGGTCTTCCTGGGTGATGACCAGACCGTAGAAGCGGCCAAAGTGGCAGAACATGAAGTCGGCGTAATAGTCGATGTTCTGATACGAGGAAAACAGAACCGCGCCAATGTCGTTCCGGGCCATGTGATCGCGCAGTTTGCGGGCGCGATTGCTCATTTCTTCTTCGCTGAACGTGGACGTGACGGCGGCGCCGTTCCTGATGTTCAGCAACCGGGTGTTTCTCATGCGTTCGGCAACGCTGCCGGCTGTCGAAAAAGAGAAATCCGATGTGCTGTTCATGGGGGTCTCCTGCGTGTTGTTGTGCCGATCATCCTACGCAGCAGAGGGGTGTTCGTTTGTTCCATTTGCGACCTCTGTTATCTTGATTTCGTAACGACGGAGACAGGCGGGGGTAATCCCCATGACGGCAGACACCGGGTCAACCCGAATCACTTACGGGTTTTTACTCATTGAAGGTTTCTCGATGATCGGCTTTTCGGCTGCGACCGAGCCGCTTCGCATGGCCAACATCGCGCTCGGGAGCGAACGCTTTCGCTGGCGTGCATTCGGGTTTTCCATGCCGCAGGTGCGGGCCAGCAACGGGGTGTGCGTGCAGGTTGAATCCGTTGATGCGGACAGGGGGCTTCCCGATGATGTCGATGTGCTTTTCGTGTGCGGTGCCAATCCGGTGCCGCGTCGCATCGAGGGCGGGGTTCTGTCCTTCCTGAAGTCATGGGCACGCGCAGGCAAGCCACTCGGCGGCATCTGCACGGGCAGTTACTGGCTGGCGCATGCGGGCCTGCTCGATGGCTACCACTGCACCCTGCACTGGGAGGACGCCGAGCGCTTCATGGCTGACTTCCCCGGGGTGGTGGTGTCGTCGCACATTTTCGAGATCGACCGTGACCGCTACACCTGCAGTGGTGGTGTGGCGCCGGTCGACATGATGCTGGCGCTCATCGGACAGACCGGGGAGGGACCCGGACTGGTGGCAGAAGTGGCCGAGCTGCTGGTGTGCGAACGCATTCGTGACGCCCGGTCGTTGCAGCGGGTGCCGTTGCGACTGGGCAGCGCTTCGGCCCGTCCGCGGCTGATGGAAGCGGTATCGCTGATGGAGAGCAATCTGGAAGAACCGCTCACCCTCGACGAGATTGCGCGGTACGTGAGCCTTTCACGCCGGCAGCTTGAACGATTGTTCACCGGGCATCTGGGAGTCACGCCGGCCAGTCATTACCTGCAACTGCGCCTGCAGCGCGCCCGGCGCTTGCTTCTGCGCACTGACTCGTCCATCATCGACATCTCGGCCGCCTGCGGCTTTGCCACGGTTTCTCACTTCACCTGCCGTTACCGTGAATGCTTCGGCGTGTCACCGGGACGGGAGCGGCGGGGTGAAGATGGCGCATCAACATCGCAGAAGCGCCGCCATCATCACAAGAATGCAAGAACAACATAGAGGCACGGGGGCACGCAGAGAATGTCCTTGTCAGTTTTCGACATCTTCAAGATCGGCATCGGGCCGTCCAGCTCGCACACGGTGGGGCCGATGCGGGCCGGGCGCAATTTCGCCCGTCATCTCGACGAGCGCAGCCTGCTGCCACAGGTTTCACGCATCCAGATCACGCTGTGTGGCTCGCTGGCCGAAACCGGTTTTGGACACCGCACCGACATGGGCGTGCTGCTGGGGCTGATGGGCGAGTCACCCGACACCGTGGACCCCGCCACCATTGGCGAGCGCCTGCGGGAAGTGGAACAGCATGGCCGGATGCAGGTGTGGAAAAAACACCCGCTGCGCTTCGACCTGCATCAGGATCTGATCTGGCAGATGGCTCCCATGCCCGAACACCCCAACGGCATGCGTTTCATCGCCTTCGACGTGGCAGGGAAAACCCTGCTGGATGAGCGTTATCTGTCGGTGGGGGGCGGTTTCATTCAGGCACTCGACAGCATCGAGACTGACGAGCGCGTGCCCGACAACGCGCCGCAACCCTATCCCTTCACCTCGGCCGATGAATTGCTGGCGCTGTGCGAGGCACATGGCCTGACGATTGCGCAACTGGTGATGGAAAACGAAAAGGCCATGCGCCCCGAGGCCGAGGTGCGTGCCGGTCTGCTGCACATTGCGCGGGTGATGAACGAGATCATCGACCGGGGAACGGGTCAGGCGGGTGCGCTCGACAGCCACATGCTGCCCGGTGTGCTGAAGGTGCGCCGACGTGCGCCTGCCCTCTTTGCCAGCCTGATGAAGCAGGAAGGTCGTGCGCCCGAAGGCATGCTGGCGATGGAGTGGGTGAATCTCTACGCAATGGCGGTGAACGAGGAAAACGCCGCGTCGGGCCGGGTGGTGACGGCACCCACCAATGGTGCGGCGGGCCTGCTGCCTGCGGTGCTGCGCTACTACCAGCATTTCGTGCCGGG
Source organism: Lautropia sp. (assembly GCA_030523825.1). Taxonomy (GTDB): domain Bacteria; phylum Pseudomonadota; class Gammaproteobacteria; order Burkholderiales; family Burkholderiaceae_E; genus Lautropia. The sequence goes on from JAUNHU010000073.1 coordinate 7,030, forward strand.
GGCGAACGACGAGGGCGTGGTTGATTTCCTGCTCACCTCGGCAGCCGTGGCTTTCCTGTTCAAGCGCAATGCTTCCATTTCCGGGGCAGAAGTGGGTTGCCAGGGCGAAGTGGGCACCGCCTGCTCGATGGCGGCAGCGGGCCTGGCTGCGGTGCTGGGCGCCACGGTGCGGCAGGTGGAAAATGCCGCCGAAATCGGCATGGAGCACAATCTTGGCCTCACCTGTGATCCGGTTGGCGGGCTCGTGCAGATTCCCTGCATCGAGCGCAATGCGATGGGCGCCATCAAGGCCATCAATGCTGCGCATCTGGCGCTGCGCGGCGACGGGCACCATCACGTGTCGCTCGATACCGTCATCGAGACCATGCGCCAGACCGGCGCCGACATGATGAGCACCTACAAGGAAACCTCGCGCGGCGGACTGGCGGTGAATGTCGTCGAGTGCTGAGGGAGACGGCAGGGCTTCGGCGCACCCTTGCACGGGTTTGCGGTAATGTATTGGCCTGCTGCTCAAGTGCATGACACGCGCCGGCAGCGCCAGAACAACCACATACGGAAAGGAGACCCTGCCCATGAGCACTTCCGGTGACAGCACTCGTGCACCTGCCCGGCCACGCCGCGACCATCCCTTCTGCCTGACCGTGTCCTGCCCCAGTCAGGCAGGGCAGGTGGCGGCCATTGCCGCCTTTCTGGATGCACGCAACGGCTACATCCACGAATTTGCCGTCTACGACGATCAGCCCACCCGGCGCTTCTTCGTGCGGGTGCAGTTCAGCGGTGATCTGGGCAGCGAAGGGTTGCAGGGCATGCGCACCGCCTTTCAGCCCATTGCCGAACGTTTCGGCATGGACGCGCACTTCTACGACATGCGCGAACCGCCCCGCGTGCTCATCCTGGTCTCGAAACTGGAGCATTGCCTGGCCGATCTGCTGTTCCGCACCCGGGTGAAGGAACTCGACATGAACATCGTCGGCATTGCCTCCAACCACGACGACCTGCGCCATCATGCCGACGCGGCCAGCATTCCGTATCACCACCTGCCGGTGAGCAATGCCAACCGGGCCGAGCAGGAACAGCAGATTCTTGGCCTCGTGACAAAAACCAATGCTGAACTGGTGGTGCTGGCACGCTACATGCAGATCCTGTCGGACAAGACCAGCAATGCGCTCACGGGCCGCGCCATCAACATCCACCATTCCTTCCTGCCCGGCTTCAAGGGGGCAAAACCCTATCACCAGGCATTCGACCGCGGCGTGAAGGTAATCGGCGCCACGGCGCACTTCGTCACCTCCGACCTCGATGAAGGCCCGATCATCGAACAGGCCGCACAGCACGTGGACCACGCCCACTATCCCGAAGACCTGCTGGCGCTGGGCCGCACGCTCGAAAGTCAGGCACTCGCCGGCGCGGTAAAAGCCTTTATCGAACGGCGCGTGTTCCTCAACGAAAACCGCACGGTGGTGCTGCGCTGAAACGGGGCGGCATGCCGTTTGCCGGCGATGGCATGGCATGCCGCTTCTAGGTAATTTCGCACCATTGGGCTGCTTTCGTAAAAGGAACGGCAGTTGAGGTTATTGTGCTGAGGTATTGCTTGGCTCAGCTCCTCGCCGTGTCGTGAACGCTGTCTTGCTGGCTTCAGTGGTGGTCAGTTGGGAGGGAGAAACTGCTGACGTACCCAGCGAGCACTCCGCGATGCAAATCTGCTTGTGTGAAGGCTTATGTTATGGCTCAGTTCTGGTGACACTTAAACTGGTTCGCGCAGGGCAACAAGCTGATTCCCCGGTCCTTCAGTTCTCACTGCTAAATGTTCGCTGTTCGAGGCCAGGTAGGCCAGTGATTGCGTCAGATTGAATGGGAAAAGTACAGGCTGCGATTGCAGGTTGGCGATAGATAGCGGCTTGCCCGCGTAGCGCAAGGCAGCCTCAATCAGCCAGGCTATCAGTTCATCGTCTTCCAGCACGATAGGGGGGTGGCGGATAACCCGCCTTCCTTTTTCTATCCTGTCCACCGTGCCCCAGCTAGTCAGACTCTGGATGACCATGTTGGTCATGCGATAGGTGCCTTCACGTTCTCCGTAAGTTTCGCTCATGCGTCGATGGATTTCAGCGGATGCACAATCGCCTTGCAGGACAGACAGGCGTCCGATCAGCTCGGATACTTTCCCGAAGAAGGGGTAAGCCGCCACGGCCATGCCCCAGTGCAGTGCAATGACCGGCGTATCAGGGTTGGCCTTGAAAATGGCCACACCGCGATCTGCGTAGTCTACCAGTTCGGTGCGAGGCTCTAACCAAAGGCGCCTCAGCACGGTGCGAGTTTTCGTGCGCGCAGCGGCTCCCAATCCGGCAGCATCGAGCAATGCCTCCAACTCGTCAAGCTGAGCCGAATCTGCGCGAATCTTCAGTGCGGCTGTTGCCCATTCGCGTGAAATGAAGCGGTCAAAGCCGATTCGGGGGGCTGCTGCCGCTTTTTTTAAATCAGCATTCACAAATTGGCTCGCCATCATTCGTCCTTGAAACCTTCACGAAAGGTACTATCAACTCCTCGATCGAAGCGCCGCCGTGGGCCACCACCTTGTCGCCAGCGGGTATGAACGCACTGCGTCCGCTTGCGAATAGGGGCATGAAGTTCGCGGGAAGTCCAGTGATATCCAGACTGAGCGTGTCGGCGCATGCTGCCGCAGAGTCTGCTCGCAACGATTCACTGCGATACACCCGAACACGCTCGCCGCGCGTTTCCGCAATAACCCCCTGATTGGGTCTGCCGATGCCCGTGGCATCTACGTTGCCGTGATCCGCGGCGACATAAATGTTGAATCCCTCATCCAGCAGAAAGGCGAACAGATGCTCAACAAACCCCGTGTCGAGCCAGTTTCTGAGCCACATCGCCACGTCATTCTTGTTTCGTTCCTTGTGCAGCCGCTCATCCACTTCGTCAATTACCAGGCCCAGCACCTTGGCCTTACAGTCGATGACTTCTGTTTGCAGTGTCTCAAGTTGCTCGATTTGATGTATCGCGCGACGGTACATCACTTCGGTAGGTTTAATGCCACCTTCGTGCTGCCAGAACGCCTTCCACAAGGTTTCCTCCTTGTTGGTGTGGGTTATCGAATCTTCGAACTCACGTGGTCGCAAGCCCGAAAACAGCGCCTGCCGTGATACTGATGTCACTGTAGGGAGCCACGCGAAAGCTGTGTTCTCTTCAAAAGCTAGTGCTTGCTTGCGCACGATCAAATGCTCTCTGATCTGCACCCATTGATCGAAGGCCAAACCGTCGAATATCAGCAGCGCCAGCTTGGTTTCACCTGCGTTGCGGCGCTGGCGCAGGAAGCGGGGGATGTGATGAACCATAACCGGCCCTTTTGTTGCCGGTTGCAGGATCAGATTCGCGTAGTGACGGGCTGAAATCCAGGCTTGTAATTGCTTGTCAGACAATGTTTGAATGACTTTGAGCTGCTCCCGAAGCTCCTCTATATGTTTGCTCCCCTTCTTGTGTGGCAAATCATGAACGCGGTTTAGGATCTCACCGTAGCGTTTGGCAAAATCGCCCCACTGTCTATGAGATGCGTCAGTATCCGGAACTGCTGCAGAAAGTGCATCGATGCTTTTTTGCACTAACGTCAGCTGCGATTGCACGTCCTCGACAATGCCTGCCCTGATCCAGCTCGGCACCGAAGCAGGTACGCCGAGAACAGCCAGCGGATGCAGGCTGCCATCGAGAAACATTGAATCAATGATTGCGCGCACATCGGTGTGATCGAAGGGGATTTCTACTTCTGCGCCAACCCTGCTTGTGTCGTAGGGCTTCGGGTCGGGCTCTATGACTCGCTTGCCATCCAGCCTCAGCGTCGCCAGATAACGGTACCAAGCATCCTGCACTACACGCAGTAACGTGCTCTTGGAGGACAACCATTCCGCGACCGGCAGCCCGGTGAGCAGGCCCTTGCCATGCAGGATGTTCGCCACATGCTCGGAGAACGGTGCAGGCAAGGTTCGGTTGGCGAAATGAAGACGCAATACTTCACGCCAGAAATCCACCTGCGTGCGAATGGAACGCGGCGGTAATTGATAGACATGTTCGAGGATGAAGTCTTTTGATTCGCTTTCACCTCGCACCGACTGTAGTTCAGCCTGTTGGGCTTCGAATAGTAGGGCCAGCCGTTCGGGCTCTACATGCCGCACCGCGCCGTAGGTGAGCTTAGGGAAAAGCTCGGCCAAACTCAGCCGTACAGGAGGGCGGGCGTTATGCAGGATGTCCCACGGTACATCGTTCGCATCGTCTCCGCGCAGATGCACGATTAACGCATGCGTCCGTGCCGATGAGGGCGCTGGCGCGTTAGCTTCCCACACCGAACGAAACCGCTCCTCGTACTCTACGCGAAAGCTGAATGGGTCGTCGTAGCTCATTACCTCGAAACCACGGCTGCGCAGTTCGGATAACAGCTTTTCGTCCAACAACACAGCATCCGGGTCGCAAGCCACCCACACGAGGGAGAGATCAGTGGTGAAAGACTGAAGGATGCGCTGGTGCCACTGGTTTGACGAATGAATCATGCTGCAGTCTCGTTGCTTCTGTTGGCTTGGGCGCAAATGCGGATCATTGCCACGGCGTTCAATTCGGGCATGATTGCCTCCATGTCAGCTAACGCGGCCAGGCGAGCCTCGTATTCGGCTTGAAGGCGACGGCGGCGGAATTCGCGTACCTCTGGCAGGCCAATGCGCCCGATGGCCTGATGACGTGCCTCGAATGCGTAGTTTGCGCGACCCAGCTCTTCCTTGATGCGAGTACGGTGTTCTTCTGCCAGAGTGTAGAACAGAGGGGCGCCTTGGGTACTGGCCACGGCCAACGAGGCATTGAACCAGCGCACAGAGTCATCTGTGTTCGCTACGGAAAGCAAAGATACGGCTTCCGTCAGTAATAGATCCCACACGCGCTTGGCGGTAGGTATGAAGGGGCGGCCTTCATCGTTGATGAACACTGGCAGAAACCGTCTGCGAATTGTGCTCAGTGCGGTAAGGCCAACTTCCCACAGGGACCAGATGCCGTCAAGGGACTCTGGCAGACCTGTCACGCGGACAATCGGCAAGGGTTGGCCTGCTACGAAGTGTGGCACGTCACCGACGATGGCTCGCGCACGTGGGTCTTCCATTGTCAGCCATTCTGCTGTCGGGTTTTCGTCTGCTGAGCGCGCGTCGAAGCATGCCTGCGGTGTTTTGCTGCCGTCAGCCCAGCGCACATGCCAGACGCCCGTTAAACCATCGCCAGCGCGGGAGGCAAATCCACCGCGTGCTGTCAATCCATTGACGACGGCACGTTCCAGCCAGAACTGCGCCGGATGGTCGCGCCACTTTCGGGCCTGATCTGTGTCCAGGTTGTGCGGCATTGTCAGCAGATCACTGAGTCGGCTCGATTCGACCAGCGTTGCGCGCAACTGTGAAACTACGTTGTCCGCCCGCTGTTCGAGGGTTTCCGGGTGTTGTAGACTCTGGACGAACAACTCGTCGAACACCGGCTCTACCTCTGCTGAGTCCATTACGTCTGCCGCTTTGTCTACGCCAAACTCCTCGGTAATGACAGCGAGTTTTTCCTCCAGAACCTGTCGTACACGGTGTTCCACCGTATCTTCCAGTACGAAGTTCAGTGCGCGGACGACGTGCTTCTGTCCGATGCGGTCCACACGGCCGATGCGTTGCTCGATACGCATCGGGTTCCACGGCATGTCGAAGTTGACGATGATGTGGCAGAACTGAAGGTTCAAGCCTTCGCCGCCTGCGTCAGTTGAAATCAGCACCCGCGCACCCTGCGCGAACTGCTGCAAGGTGCGCGTGCGCGTTTCCATGTCCATGCCGCCGTTCAGCGTGGCTACCGCAAAGCCCCTGCTTTCCAGGTAGACCGCCAGCATCGCTTGCGTGGGCACAAATTCGATAAACACCAGCACTTTTAGCGCTGGGTTGTTCTCTTCCTGCTGTAGCTTGTAGATCAGTTCCAGCAGGCTTTCGGCCTTGGCGTCCGTACCTGCGGCTTCGGTTGCACGGGCAAGCTGAAGCAGTGTATCCACTTCGGACTTTTCCTGCTCCAGGCCGCTGGCCTGTAGTGCCAGGTTCACCTGCGCTTCACCGTCCAACTCTGCCCATTCGTCTGCACTGAGATTCTCGAACAGTAGTCGTGCCTGAGCCTGTGGCGTTTCCAGTATCGCTTGACGTTTTTCTAGCGTGGCGCGAATTGCCGCCGTGCTGGAGGTTACCAGCCGCTGCATCAGAATCATCAGGAATCCGATGTGGCGCTGTTTGGCTGCCTGTGCCTGGTTATAGCCGTGGCGCACATAGTCGGTTACGGCTTCGTACAACTGGCGCTGCGCAGCATGTCGTGTCTGCCATGTCACTGTGTGCAGGCGAGTGAGCCGGGGCCGGAACAGTGGCTGGCCCTCGGCATTGATGGCGGCGCGCTTCTCTGTGCGGATCACGAAGGGCTGTACCCGTGAGCGACTGACACTGCCTTCGTCGGGGAAGGTGTCTCTGTCCAGCAACTGCATCAGACGCATGAACTGGTCGGTTTTCCCCTGGTGCGGGGTGGCAGAGAGCAACAGCAGGTAGGGCGAGGCTTCGGCCAGCGCAGCTCCCAGCTTGTAGCGCGCGACCTGCTCGGTGCTGCCGCTCATGCGGTGCGCTTCGTCGATAATGACCAGATCCCACGCCGCAGACACCAGATCTTCGAAGCGTTCGCGGTTGTAGGTCTGGATCTGCTCCTGGCTCCAGCCGCGCCGGGACTCCAGCGGCTTTACAGAGTCGAGTGCACAGATCACCTGATCGTGCATCCGCCACGGGCTGTCTTCGGTACTGTTCGTACGCCATTGGCGAAGCGCGGCGAACGCTGATGGATCAACGAAGTGGAAGGGCTCGCCGAAGTGCTGGTGCATTTCCGCCTGCCATTGACGCACCAGCCCTTTGGGGGCAACCACCAGAATGCGCTTGGCGCGCCCGCGCAGTTTCAGCTCGCGCAACACCAGACCCGCCTCGATAGTCTTACCCAAGCCCACTTCGTCTGCCAGCAGGTAGCGGATGCGATCCTGGCCCACGGCGCGGTTCAGCGCGTAAAGCTGGTGCGGTAGCGGAATGACACTGGACTGGATGGGCGCGAGCAGCAGATTTTCTTCCAGTGAATCTTGCAGCCTGGCTGCCGCCGTGGCGTGCAGAAGCTGTTCCACCGTGGGCTGCACGCGAGTAAGATGTGTCAGTTCTGCCGTTCGCGTGCGTAGCACGGTGTTTTTTGACGGGAGCCATACACGGTAGATCACTTCGCCCCACAGCGCCAACCGCTCGACTACACGACAGGGTGTGGCCTGCCGGATGTGCCAACACCAGTCACCCGTTGAGAAGCTATGCTCGGCATGCGTCATTGGCCCGCCGCATCCTGCAGTAATCTGCCTTGTGCAGTCAGGCGATAGCGCTGTTTGCTGCTGCTGGGTTTGTCTGGAATGGTCATCTCAACGAGTTCCAATGCCAGCATAGGCGTCAACACTACCTCCCGAAACTTGCTTCTGTTGTTGCGACCGACCCATTGCATCAAGGTGCCAATATCGTGTTCATCGGTCATATGAATCAGCAATGTTCGCTGCTCGTCGCTGAGTAC
>JAUNHU010000265.1 GCA_030523825.1 Lautropia sp.
CATGATCGGCCGTATTGCCGGCACCCTGGTGCTGACCAACCCGCCGGAGATTCTCGTCGATGCCCACGGCGTCGGCTACGAGATCTCGGTTTCGATGAACACGCTCTACGAGCTGCCACCGCCGGGGCAGCCGGTCACGCTGTTCACGCATCTGGTGGTGCGCGAAGACGCCCAGTTGCTCTATGGTTTTCATACCGAGGGCGAGCGGGCGGCCTTCCGGGCGCTGATCCGCATTTCCGGCATCGGTCCGCGCATGGCACTGGCAGTGCTGTCGGGGCTGAGTGTCGAGGAGCTGAGCCGCGCCGTCACCGAGCAGGAAAGCGGTCGTCTCACCAGGGTTCCGGGGGTGGGCAAGAAGACGGCCGAGCGTCTGCTGCTGGAGCTGAAGGGCAAGCTGGCGCCGGTGCTGCCAAAACCCGCCGACGGGGGCGCGTCGCTCTTTTCGCCGGGCGACGACATTCTCAACGCCCTGCTGGCGCTGGGCTATTCCGAGAAGGAGTCCCGCGCTGCGATTGCCGACCTGCCGGAAGACATTGGTGTCAACGATGGCATCCGCCAGGCGTTGAAACGACTGGTTCGCCATTCCTGAGAACCCTGCCACGATGGCTATCGAACACGACCGTCTGATCGACGCTGCCCCTGCCTCGCACACCGAGGAGCAACTGGAAAAGGCCCTGCGCCCGCGCCGGCTGCAGGATTACGTCGGGCAGCGCAAGATCCGCGAACAGCTTGGCATCTTCATCGAAGCGAGCCGCAGGCGCGAGGAGGCACTGGACCACGTGCTGCTCTTTGGCCCGCCGGGGCTGGGCAAGACCACGCTGGCGCACATCATCGCCGCCGAGATGGGAGTGAACCTGAAGCAGACCTCCGGCCCGGTGCTGGAGCGGCCTGGCGACCTCGCTGCGCTGTTGACCGGCCTGGATCGCAACGACGTGCTGTTCATCGACGAGATCCATCGCCTCTCGCCGGTGGTGGAGGAAATCCTCTATCCGGCGCTCGAAGATTTCCAGATCGACATCATGATCGGCGAAGGGCCGGCAGCGCGGTCGATCAAGCTCGACATCGCACCCTTCACGCTGGTGGGGGCCACCACCCGCGCCGGCATGCTCACCAATCCGCTGCGCGACCGCTTCGGCATCGTCTCGCGGCTGGAGTTCTACGAAACCGACGAGCTGCAGAGCATCGTGATGCGCTCGGCCCGGCTGCTGGGGGCCGACATCGCCGAAGATGGCGCCAACGAGATCGCCCGGCGTTCGCGCGGCACCCCCCGCATCGCCAACCGGCTGCTGCGCCGGGTGCGCGACTACGCCGACATCCGGGCCAACGGCCGGATCACCGGCCCGGTGGCCGACGATGCGCTGGGCATGCTCGACGTGGACAGCATTGGTCTCGACGTGATGGACCGCAAGCTGCTGCTGGCGATCATCGAACGCTTCGCCGGGGGGCCGGTGGGGCTGGACAACGTGGCGGCCGCCATTGGCGAGGTACGCGACACCATCGAGGACGTGATCGAACCCTATCTGATCCAGCAGGGTCTGCTGCAGCGCACACCGCGTGGACGGATGGTCACGGTCAGCACCTGGGCCCATTTCGGGATGGCGCCCCCTGCGCAACAGCGTGCCGATGCAGGTCCGCAGGCCGGGGTCTGACGCCGGCGTCCCGATGGCCCGACACGACGCATTCCGGCTGCGGATTACGCCATGCGGGCCGGAAAAGGCCGCCCGACACTGCCATTGTCGCCAGAAACCACCGCCGGATGTCTTCATGTCCGACAATCTCTTCCCAGCCGGTTAGAATGGCCTCGTGATACAACTGCACACGATTGATGTCCGTATCTACTACGAGGACACGGACGCAGGCGGCATCGTCTACTACGCCA
>JAUNHU010000074.1:0-1324 GCA_030523825.1 Lautropia sp.
GAACGCAGGGCGCTGTTGTGTGCATTCAGTTCGACGGCCTGGCGAGCACGTTTGCGCGCCGATGCGATGTTTGCCATGGGGCGATTTCCTCAAAAGAGCCTGTGCTCTGTCACGGTGTGACGACCTGTGGCTTTTGCCAGCGCCCCGGCAGCAGCCGGGCAAGGCACACCGCAGGGATGGGGTCGTCAGGGTTTGTCTGGAAGCTACGGAGCGAGCCCCCGACAGACGGTATGGCGCAACCCCGAAAAACTAAGTTTGCCATTATAGCCTCTGATGGCGTGGGTGGACAAGCGGCGGGTCTGTCTGCCTGGTTCGGGGCAAGCGGCAACACCAGACGGGCCTTGAGGCGCGGTAGTGTCACAATCACGATTCGGGTGGCTTCCCGTCATCCATTCCTTTCCCCGCCTTTTCTGCCCTTCATCACCGTGAACATCCTTCGCGCCGCTGCCACCGTGAGTGGCCTGACCCTGCTTTCGCGCATTGCCGGCCTCGTCCGCGAAACCCTGGTGGCCTCCACTTTTGGTGCCGGCCCGCTGACGGACGCCTTCTTCGTGGCCTTCCGGCTGCCGAACATGCTGCGCCGGATGTTTGCCGAAGGCGCGTTCACGCAGGCGTTCATGCCGATTCTGGCCGAGACGCAGCAGAAGTCACCCGAGCAGACCCGGCATGTGGTGGACTCGGTGGCCACGGTGCTGTTCTGGGCACTGACCCTGGTGGTGACGGTAGCCGTGGTGGCCGCGCCGGGCCTGGTGTGGCTGGTGGCGAGCGGCTTGCGCCAGGATCCGGAGTCGTATTCGCTGGCGGTGCTGATGACACGCTGGATGTTTCCCTACATCCTGCTGATTTCCCTGCTGGCGCTGGCCACCGCCATCCTGAATCTGTGGAAGCACTTTGCCGCGCCGGCCTTCGCGCCGGTGCTGCTGAATCTGTCGATGATCTCGGCGGCGCTCTTTCTCACGCCGTATTTCGATCCACCGATTCTGGCGCTGGCCGTGGGCGTGATGGTGGGTGGCGTGCTGCAACTGCTGTGGCAGGTGCCGGCACTGCTGAAGATCGGCATGCTGCCACGCATCCGGCTGAATGCCTGGAAGGCATTGCAGGACGCCACCGTGCGGCGGGTGCTGAAGAACATGGCACCGGCGCTCTTGGGCGTGTCGGTGGCGCAATTCAGCCTCATCATCAACACGCAGATCGCATCGTGGCTGGCACCGGGCAGTGTTTCGTGGGTGACGTTTGGCGACCGGCTGATGGAGTTTCCGACGGCACTGCTGGGCATTGCGATGGGGACGGTGCTGCTGCCCAGCCTCTCGCAGGCCAACGCAGC
>JAUNHU010000074.1:1424-14383 GCA_030523825.1 Lautropia sp.
TTCTACGCAAAGCAGGACGTGCGCACGCCGGTGAAAATCGCGGTGTCGGTACTGGTATGCACGCAGCTGATGAACCTGGCACTCGTGCCCTGGCTGGCCCATGCCGGGCTGGCGCTGTCGATTTCGCTGGGCGCCTGGATGAACGCACTGTGGCTGCTGCACGGGCTGAAGAAGCGTGGCAGCTATCGCCCCGGTACAGGCTGGATGGGCTTCATCCTGCGAGTGCTGCTGGCACTGGCCGCGCTGGCCGCTCTGCTGGGCTGGGGTACGGCCCATTTCGACTGGGCTGCATTGCAGGCGCAGCCCTGGCTGCGAGCCGGGCTGGTGCTGGGCATGGTGGCTGGCGGTGCCGCCGCGTATTTTGCGGTGCTGCTGATGCTGGGCCTGAAGCCGTGGCAGATGATCCGGCCGCCGAAGGATGAAACGGCAAATTGATGGTGAAAGGGGGTTGCCCCCTTCTCACTCACCGGCTGCCTGCAATACTGCCTGAACCAGAGGATCGGAAAAACGGTATCCGTTCTCTCTCATGCGCTCGATGATGGGTAGCACCTTTTCGATGGCGCCCAGCTTTCTGGCCTGCAGCAGAACGCCCAGAACCCCAACCACCGCGAGACCCGCATTTCTGGCAGCAAGCCGTCCACGACGTTCATCAATCAGGACGGCGCAACCCAGTTTTTCTGCGAGATTCAGCGCCTGGGCCTCTCCTTCATCCAGCAGCCCCTTCATCTCAACATAGATGCCATCATGACTGTCGGCATGCACCTCGACATGTGCAGCCACAAAGGCATCAATGTCGACAGCCCCCGGCCTCCAGCTGTCGGCCGTGGTTTCCCTGAGAACGCTTTCCGGCAGATGGATTCGACCAAAGACGAGAGGCAGCAGATTCAGGTGCCCGCTACGCGCCAGCGCAATCAATGGCCCTGAATCGGAAACGACGACAGGCTGTTTCATGCCTTCTCTGACGACTCGTCAAAAACGGCCAGTTCATCACTCAGTTCAGCCGGGTCGTAATCGACAACCGGTATGCCAAGCGCGCTGAGATGGGCAAGAAAATCTGCCCGACTCATGTTCGCCAGTCTGGCAGCCCGGCCAGCCGTGAGATCACCGCTTTTGAAAAGACTGACGGCCAGCGCAACATGGACGCCGACTTTCAGCACTTCCTCGGTGAACGGCACGCTGATGAAAAGGGGACGACCGTGACGGACAACCAGCGACAGCCTCCCGGCCTCAGCCTCCCGGCTCAGATCGCCCGAACGCTCACGCAGTTCACGAATGCTGAAGGTTTCCATGCTGCCCCCTTGAAATGTGTACGCATATTGGGTCACAAAACTGTCGACATGTCAATATTCTCCATGCCCCCAAAGGCGAGAAAGGACAGGATCATCCGCGCGCGGCATCCGTCTGTCGTCGCGCGCATGCCCCGCCATGCACCACCCGCTATGGTGTGCGATCGAGCATGGGGGCGGTATGAGCACGAATCAAAATTCTGCATCTGAGGCATCTGCCGGGCTTTCTCCTTCATCTCCCTCCTCCCCTGGGTTCGGAGCGGCCCCCTTTCCATCCGCGTCGATGCACGCCCCGCCGGGCCGCGTGGGGAAACGCAGCTGCCCATCGTGCCATGCGCCGATGCGCGAGCTGCAACTGGAGGGGCACCACGGCCAGACCGTGGTACTCGATCTGTGCTTTGGCTGTCATGGCATCTGGTTCGATGGCAAGGAAAGCATGCAGCTGTCGGCACGGGGTGTGCTTCAGTTGTTTGAGACGCTGCATGCGCACCGCGAGACGCCGCACTCCACGCTGAAGACGCGCATGAGCTGCCCCAGCTGCCGGCTGGGTCTGATCCGGGGCTCGGACCGGACGCTGAGCGGCTCTTATGTGGTGTACCGCTGCCCAAAGCAGCACGGGCGTTTTGGCACCTTTTCGTCGTTCATGGTGGAAAAGGGCTTCGTGCGGCATCTGAGCGCCGTGGAAGTGAACCGGATCGCGCAGAAGCTGCGGGTGATCCATTGCAGCAGTTGTGGTGCGGCCGTCGATCTGCGCAAGGACCATGCCTGCCCCTATTGCCGCTCGGCCTTCTCGCTGCTGGACCCCGATGCGGTCAGCAAGGCGCTGCAGCAGTACCACGACAGGGCGTCGGTGGCGGCCACCCGCGCGATGAATGGTGAGGTGCTCGACCCGATGGCACGTGCCTCTGTGGCGATGGCACAGCGGGAAATCGAATACCAGGGAGAGAAGGAACGCCTGCGACGCCAGGTGGAATCGGCCCGGCGCACTGTCGCGGTCGGCACTCCCTTTCTGGACGAATTGTGGGAACTGGGGCTGAACGTGGTCTGGAGCGTGATTCGCGGGATGTGGCGCTGAAAAAACCGACACGGGCGAGCTGGAACAATTGCACGACAGGCACGAGGACACAGGGAACATCGGTCGGCCGTGAACTACCACACATCGGAAAAAGGGCGCGCGCCCTAGCATCTGCGGCGGTTCCAACCCTTTCTCTCCCGCGTCCGTATCGCTTTTCTGAAAGCCTGCCCTCGCCGTCGTCCGCTGCCCCGCTCAATGGGGCATTTCCCGCCTGAATTCCGCAAGATCACCTGAGTCGCACCGCCTGCTGTGGTGGGTCTGCGTTGTGCATGGCATCTTCATCACACGCAGTCTGGCCCGGCATGCCGGGCGCGCAGGTCAGCGCTTGCCGTGAATCCCATGCGGGTGGATGACGGATGTTTCGGGCAGACGGCGGCGCCTGCCAGATTCTCACGGCCTGAAGCGGCGCGTCTGCGCCCGTGAGGCTGGCATGGCACGCTGCATGTTCCGGCATCTTCAGAAAGCCGTGCGGTCGGGGTTGCCAACATGCCCGTCCGACAGTCCCGCCGCAGTCCCCGTGTTTCCTCGTCCCTGCCCCTGCTGATGGGCATCAGCCTGCTTGCCGCCTGTGGCAGCGGGAATGACGGCAGCAATAGCACGGCAAGTTCCGTGCGACCGCCGGCCAACGGCGCGCAGCACACTCCGGTCGCCGGGATGGAAGGGGCAGACACGCAGCCTCTGGACGAAATCGGCACGGATGAGGCAGGCGCTGCCGCAACCCTGATGCCCGTTGGCGGAGTTCGCAACTCGGCCCCCGTGCTTCCTCCCGGGCGACCCGGCAACACGGTGACGCCCACGGGCACGACCGGCAACAACGGAGCGCCGGTGAATGGTGTCGTCCCCGTGAACGGGGCTGCACCGGTCGGCACACTGACGCCGGCAAATGGCACGACCGCCACCCCGCCAGCGGATGCGACAGGACCGCAGGCTGGAGCCGCCGGTACTCCCGTGGCCAACGCCCCCGCGCTGGCGACTCGCTACCGGGTGGGCGAGCAGGTGAACGACCCGACCTGCCTGCGGAAATTCCACTATCGGGAGCCCGATCTGCGCTCGTCCGGAGCCGACCCCGATTTCCCGCTGCAGTGGAATCTTCAGAATACCGGCAGCCGGGAAGGCACCGTGGCCGGTGAAGACATCAATGTCATCAATGCCTGGGCTGCCGGTAAAGGTGAAGGCATTCGCATCGCCGTGGTGGACACCTCGGCAGACGTGTTCCACCCGGATCTGCTGCCCAACATCGTGCCGGGCGAAAGCTACAACTACGGCCCCTGGAATCGCGGTAGTGCCTATCCCCTGCCCTGTGCCGGAGAGAACCACGGTACTTCAGTGGGTGGCGTGCTGGGAGCCCGCGACAACAATGGCCTGGGCATCACGGGCGTGGCGCCCCGCGCCAGCCTGGTTTTCTACAACCCCCTGCGTGAAGCCATCGAGCGCGAACGTGCAGCCGGCCCCCTGAACGAGGCCTCGGATGAAGCAGATTCGCTGGTTCGCGGACTGGACAAAAACCACATCTACAACCTGAGCTGGGCACGCGGACCACTGCGCTTCGGTCACTTTGCAGCTGCCGACGACATGCGGACAGGCATTGCGCAGGGCATTGCCCAGGGACGCGGGGGGCTGGGTGCCATCTATGTGGTGTCGGCCAACAACTATGGCAATTGCCAGTACTCCAGCAACGGTGTGTGCCGTCCTTATCTGTCGAACTGGAACGGCGTGGCCTCGACAGCGGGCTCCGTCACCGTGTGTGCGACGACCGCCTACGGCAAGCGCGCACCCTACAGCAATCAGGGGGCAAATCTTCTGGTATGCGCACCGTCGGCATCTCCGGCCAATGATGAAACCCCCTATCACGGCATCCTGAGCACCACCGCACAGGGCACCACCGCGGCCAGCGGGTATACCCGTTCCTTTGGTGGCACCTCGGCTGCTGCGCCGATGGTGAGTGGTGTGACGGCACTGATGCTGCAGGCCAATCCGCTGCTCACATGGCGCGATGTACGCCTGATCCTGGCACAGACGGCACGCAGGGTCGATCCGCAATCCGCCAGCTGGACGCGCTTTGGCAACCTGAGCTACAGCCACGATTATGGCTTTGGCGTGGTGGATGCCGAAGCCGCCGTGAACGCATCACGCACCTGGCAGAGTGTGGGTGGCAGCAGCACGCTGAAGCAGTGCCATGTCGTCGCCGAGGCGAATCAGGCCGCCATTCCGGGGCGCGTGGAAGCTGCGGGCGACCTGGCGCAGATGATGGATGCGAACCGTTCCACGATCGGCTATCTGCAGAGCAGCGTGAGCATTCCGGCCAACTGCGACATCGGGAAGATCGAACATGTGGAGGTGAAGCTGAACGGCCAGAACATCCGCGCCGTGGGTGGAAACGCACTGGATGCAATGATCGGGCAGGAAAATCTGCACATTCTGCTGACCAGCCCCTCGCGGCAGAGCAGCATTCTGTCGACGCCGCACGAGTGCATGGCGGAAAGCACGACGAGTACCGGTGACACCCAGAAGCAGAAAGCCGCATGTGCCGGCCTGAACGGCTACACCTTTGGCGTGACGCGGCACATGGACGAACCGGCCGTGACCGCCAGCAGCCGCGACTGGACGCTGTCGCTGATGTACTGGCAGCACCCCGATCACGGCAACGACCCCAGCTCGAATCTGGCACTGAACCGCTGGGAACTGACGCTGTACGGGCGGTGATAGCTGGGGTTGGGGCCGGGCCATTTGTGGCATGGGCCGGCCTCAGCCGGAGGGGTTCGGACAAACAGGCGGAACCAAGCCTGGACTCATGCCAGATGCCAGAGCTTCGGGTCGGGCCTCCGGCCCGGAGCTAGCTTCGGAATGACTACGGAAGCGACGGACGGGATCGGCCCGCCGGGAAGGGTTGTGGGGTTGCGAAGCTGAGTGCCAGGGGAGTCGAAGACGGAGAACGGAAAAGGTTACTGAAAATTTGAAATATTCTTTTATCAATCTAGAATATTTCTCATTCTTCATACTCTTTTGAAGATCAGGTGCAGGTTCGTTGTGATGTGTCGACAGACCAGTGCGCTGCCGTGTCAGCGGCGGGCACATGGATACGCGAACGCAGCATGGCGCCTTCAGGCAGCGCAGCACCCGACATGACGGTGCTGCGCGCCGCAGCGTGAAGTACGGGCAGCTCAACTCGCTGATTTTCAGGCGATTTATCCCGGGACCTGGGCTGCCGAAGCGCTCTTTCCCATTCCTAACTCCCTCGTGATTCCGTCATGAAATCATCTTCCCTGAAGCATCGCCCTGCCCTGCGGGCAACGGGCATGTCGTTCTCGTTGTGTGGTTTTCCTTCATTGATGGTGGCACTGGGCGCACTGGCTCCGGCCGTGCTGCCACTGAGCGCCCAGGCACAGACGACTGCTGCCGAGGCCGAACTGGCGCCCATCCGTGTCACGGCCGATTTCGACCCGGATGATGTGCGCCCCGAAGGCGTGACGACGGCGACCAAGACCTATCTGGCGCCGCGCGACATTCCGCAGACCATCGACACGGTGGAAGTGAGCAAGTCCAAGAGCTATGGCATCAATGACCTGAGCGTGATGCTGGATGGCACGCCCGGCGTGAGCACAGCCTATGACATGCGTGGTGAAGGCGTGTATATCCGCGGTTTTCAGGCGGACAACAATGATCTCTACCGTGACGGCATCCGTGAGAGCGGGCAGGTACGACGCAGCACGGCCAACGTGGAACGCATCGAGGTACTGAAAGGGCCGGCCTCGGTACTGTATGGCCGCAGCTCGGGTGGTGGCGTCATCAACATGGTGAGCAAACAGGCGCGCTTCGATGCGGGCAGCAGCGTGTCGTTGCGCGGCGGTTCGTGGCGCAACGTGGGCGGCACGCTGGACATGAACAAGGTGCTCAACCGCCATGTGGCGGTGCGGCTGGTGGCCGACCGCGAGCAGGCGCACAGCTTCCGCTCCGGCATTCGCAACCGCAACGAGATGTTCTCGCCCAGCATTCTGGTGGACACCCGCACGGGCCTGCGCTGGCTGGGGCAATACACCTGGGATACGGTATGGCGTGTGCCGGATCGCGGCCCCGTGCGCTCGGAACTGCCCGAGGGTGTTTCAATCCGAACGGGCTTTGCACGCCCTGGCGATTACGTCGAAGACAAGCTGCGCGTACTGCGCTCCGATCTGGGCTACGATTTCAACAAGGACTGGAAGCTGCGCTGGGTGGCCAGTCAGCGCAAGGCCCATCAGAATTTCGACTACGTGTTTCTCGGTACGTGGTGCAATGCAGATGGCAGAACCAATGCCGGCGCGACTTGCACTTGGAACAACCGGATGCGCCAGCGCTATGCCTGGCAGGTGACAGAGAACGAAACGACGACAAACACGCTGGATCTGACGGGGATGGTAAAAACCGCGGGCATTCAGCATGACCTGCTGGTTGGTCTCGAATACAGCGAAGAAGAACGCCATCCGCTGATTGGCACAATCCCTCGTGGAGGCATGTACCGTGACGCGATAGACCCCTACAACCCGGTGTGGCCCACGCCCTATCCGGATCGCCCGACGGCCAACACGCATAATCTGCATGAAGGCAAGACAAAAGCGCTTTATGTTCAGGATCTGATCAGCTTCAACGAGCAGTGGAAGCTGTTGGCCGGCCTGCGCTATGACCAGTTCAGCTTCCACAGCACCAATCTGCTGAACGGCGCAGCACGGGGTTACAAGGACAACGCCCTCAGCCAGCGGCTGGGCGCCATCTGGCAGCCAACGAAAACCCAGAGCATCTATGCCTCGTGGAGCAAGAGCTTTTCGCCCTACGGTGGCCGCGGCATGATCAATGTGGCTACGACATCCAGCGCAGTCTACGATGCTGATCCCCAATATTCGCGTCAGGTGGAGGTCGGCATCAAGAGCGACTGGGCAGAGGGAGCCTTCTCGACACAGGCGTCCATCTATCAGCTCGAACACTACAACATTCGTTACCAGCCTGATGAAAACGATCCGTATCTGTGGGCGGTACGAGGGCGCGACCGCTCACGTGGCGTGGAGTTCAGCATCAGTGGCCGCCTGCTGGATGACTGGTACGTGCGCGGGGGCGTATCGTTTGCCAACGCCGAGATCGAGTCGCATGCAGAAGAACCCGAGATGGTCGGCAAGCTGCTGCCGAACTTTGCCAAACGCAATGGCAACCTGTTTGTGCGTTACGCACCGGCAGGAAACTGGTATGGCGAAGTGGGCGTGACGCATACCGGCCCGCGCTGGGAAGATGAAGACAATACGCAACGTCTGCCCAGCTACACCCGCTGGGATGCCATGGCCGGCTGGCGCCAGGCGCCGTGGACGGTGACGCTGGCCGTGACCAATCTGCTGGACAAGGAATACTGGCGTTCATCGGCGATGCCGGGTGCGCCGAGGACTTTCCTGCTGACGGCGAATTATCAGTTCTGATGGCCTTGCCGGGCCTGAGAAATCAGGCCCGAGCTGAGACAGAGCACTTCAGGAAAGGTTGAGGCGATTGAGCACATCGTGCGGGCCTGAGAGTTCAGACCCGCACGATGCGGATATTGCCCGAAGCGTGGGAGACACCGGACAGCCACCGCACAATGCAAGGGCTCCCGGCAAGCCTTGAGAAAAAGACAAAATCACCTGCATGATCTTGCCGCAAAAACCGCAGGCGCCGAATCATCACGTACCGTGTACTGCCCTTCTCCACGTCCGCGTCGTCTGTCGATGCAACCACTGCCGGGCCGCAGGTTTATTCCATGCCATCAGCGCCAGAACACCCCCAGCAGCACGCCGAGGAAAATAGCGGCGCCGAACCAGTTGTTGTGGTTGAAGGCGCGAAAGCAGCCTTCGCGGGTGCGGGTGCGGATCATGGTGAAGTGCCAGACGGCGATGCCGGCGGCGAGCAGCAGGCCCACGCCGAGGCCGGGGAACAGGTTTTCGCGCGCACCCACCCAGGCGAGCAGCAGCAGCGCGATGGCATAGCAGGCCATGACGGCAGCCACGTCGAAGCGGCCGAAGGTGATGGCAGAGGTGCGGATACCGATCTTCAGGTCGTCATCGCGGTCGACCATCGCGTATTCGGTGTCGTAGGCGATGGTCCAGAAGATGTTGGCGAGCAGCATGAGCCACGCGCTGAGCGGGACGGTATCGGTGAGGGCTGCGTAGGCCATCGGGATGCCGAAGCCAAATGCAATGCCCAGATATGCCTGCGGAATGGCAAAGAAGCGCTTGAAGAAGGGGTAGCTGCCCGCAAGGATGGCGGCAACCACGGTGAGCGCCCACACGAGCGGGCCATAGGGAAACACCAGGGGCAATGCCAGCAGGCTGAGCACGACGAAGACCGCCACAGCTTCCCACGGTGCGATGGCACGGCGGGCCAGCGGGCGATCGACCGTGCGCTTGACGGCGCCATCGAAATTGCGATCGGCAAAGTCGTTGATGGCGCAGCCGGCCGAACGCATGAGCACGGTGCCCATGCAGAAGGCAAAGAGCGCATAGGCTGGCGGCCAGCCGTCGGCTGCCACGAACAGCGCCCAGAGGGTGGGCCAGATCAGCAGCAGGATGCCGATGGGTTTGTGCAGGCGCGTGAGGCGGTAGTAATGGCCCAGGCGCTGCAGGCAGGGATGAGCGGGCGACGGCGGCATGGCGCCGGGATGGAATTCGGGCGATGCGGGCATCGAAATGACGGGGGCTTACCCGTTTGTCTGGCTTGAAATTCTGATTCCAGAGCGTGCTGTACAGCTGGCACCGGAACGGAAAGGGGCCGGATGAACCGGCCCCACGAAATCACGCCCTGTCAGGAATGGGCGTGATCAGCTCACTCGACCAGGCCGAGGGTGCGCACGGCGTGGCGGGCGATGATCCATTCCTCGTTGGTGGGCTCGACCACGACCTTGACCTTGCTGTTGGGCGAGGAAATGACCGGGCCGTTCTTGGCGTTGGCTTCCTCGTCGATTTCCACACCCAAGTAGGTGAGGCCAGCGAGGATGCGGCGACGGATTTCGACGCTGTTCTCGCCGACACCGGCGGTGAACACCAGCATGTCGACACCGTTGAGCGCGGCGGCCAGCATGCCGATCTGGCGGACGATTCGGCTGACGTACATCTTCATGGCGTCGCGGATGCGCTCGCCCACGTCGCTGTCCTCGTTCTCGCGGGCCATCAGCACGCGGGGCTCGGGCGACAGGCCCGAAACGCCGAGCAGGCCGGACTTGTGGTACAGCGTGCGAACGATATCCTTGGTTTCAAGTTTCTCGATCTCAAGCATGTAGAGCAGCACGCCCGGGTCGATGGAGCCGGTGCGGGTACCCATCATCACGCCGTCGAGCGCCGAGAAGCCCATCGTGGTGGTGAAGCACTCCAGGTTGTTCATGGCGCAGAGGCTGGCCCCGCTGCCCAGGTGGGCGGCAATGACCTTGCCGCGTGCCTCGTCGCCATAGTGCTCGGGCAGCGCCTGCGACATGTACTCGTAGGAGAGGCCGTGGAAGCCGTAGCGGCGCACGCCACGATCCCAGTATTCGTGCGGGATGGGCAGCTGTTTTTCCACCTTGGGCATGGACTGGTGGAATGCGGTGTCGAAGCAGGCAACCTGCTTGAGATCCGGGGCCAGCTTGAGCAGCGCGGCAATGCCGTCCAGTGCATAGGGCTGGTGCAGCGGTGCCAGCGGGATCAGGTTGCGCAGGTCGTTCAGCACCTTGTCGTCGATGAGCACCGGGTGATCGTATTCGGCACCGCCATGCACGACACGGTGTGCGACGCCGGCCAGCGGCTTGTCGCCCAGCTGGGCACGCACGCGCTCCAGGATGTATTCGAGGGCTGCAACGTAGGGGGTGAGGCCGTGGTCGGGCGTGACCAGTGGCGCGGTGGGGGTGTTGGAATCACCATAGGTGACGTTGGGGCCACCGATATCGACGACACGGCCGCTCCAGACCGGCTGACGGGGCAGCGGATGCTGGGTGGCATCGAAAAGCCCGAACTTGATGCTGGACGAACCACAGTTCAGGACGAGAACCAGACCTTCGGTTTTCTGCTTGTCGCTCATTTTCTGGTGTTTCCTCTTGGATGGGGACTGGAACGAATGCAGTTACGATACCGCAGCTGCGCAACCTCCGGGGGAATTCCGGGGAGCATTCCGACCCGGAATTGTCCGTGATAACCCTGAGAAACCGGGATTACCCGGATGCAAAAGCGGGTGCGGACGGCAGGATGCCACGGGAGATGACAACAGGCACCTGAGCCGCGAGAACACGAAGGGGGGGCATCGGCGCCTGTTGTACGCTGTCGGGCGCTCAGATGAGCCTGGCGCCACAAGCAGGAGCCGACATCAGCCCCCTGCCCCGTCGTCGCTGCGGGAGACGTAGCTGTCCCAGCGGCTGCAGCCCGGGCATTGCCAGTAGTAGTGCTGACCACGGAAACCACAGACGCGGCAGGCGTAGCGGCTCATGCGCTCGGTGAGACGGCGCAGCGTGGCAGCCAGCGCGTCCTCGTCCAGATCCTCGACCGAGCGGGCACCTGCCGGATCGTCGCTGCGCGAGAGTGACAGCAGGATCTGCAGGCCGTTGAGCGTGGGATGCTCGGTGACGGTCTGGCGCACCCACTGGGCTGCTGCCGGCTTGCCATCGAGCTTGGCGATGGCCTCGGACATGGCACGCAGCAACTCGGGCGAATGGGAGACATCGAGGCGCTGCATGCGGGCAATGGCCAGCCGCAGACCGCTGGCGCCGCCCACTTCCTCGGCTGCCTGCAGCCAGGGGCCGACGACGCGCTCGACCTGTTCGGGATGACGATCGGAAAGGGTCGACCAGTCGGCGATGGCGCCTTCCGGCTTGCCCTGTGCCAGCTTGATCTCGCCGTCGATGATGAGCGGACGGGGATGGTTGGGCGCAAACTCGCGTGCCTGGCGGACGTGTTCCAGCGCCTGATCGAATTGCCGTGCCTTGAGGGCTGCGGCAGCCAGCTCGCAATGGGCATGGGCCGTGATGAGGGCCGGATCGAAACCGGGCTCGGAGGCCGTGTTGCGGGCAAGGTCGATGACGCGCGGCCAGTCGTGGGTGCGCTGGGCGATTTCGAGCCGCTGGCGCGAGGCTGCGCCGGCGTAGTCGGTGCCCTGCAGGCGGTTGAAGCTGTCTTCGGCACGATCGACGAGACCGGCCTTCAGGAAGTCGAGCCCCAGCTCGTAGAGGGCGTGTGCACGGGTCTGCGTGTCGAGGTCGGCACGGTCGACGAGGTTCTGGTGCACGCGGATGGCACGGTCGGTTTCACCACGCCGGCGGAACAGCGCGCCGAGGGCGAAATGCAGTTCGCTGGCTTCGGGATCGACCCGCACCACATCGACGAAGGCGTCGATGGCCTTGTCGGACTGCTCGTTGAGCAGCAGGTTGACCCCACGAAAATAGGCACTGCTCAGCGAAGCAGGCTGATCGTTCAGGCGCCCTTCACGCCGGGCCGCAAACCAGCCCAGACCAAAGGCCAGCGGGATGGCCAGCAGCCACCAGTATTCGAATTCCATCGACAGCCTTCCGCGAGATCAGGCCGACGGCAGACGGGCCGAGGGCGCTGCCACCAGGCCGAGGTCGTCAGCAGGCGCGCCGACCTGCTTGCGCAGCTTCTCCAGTTCGCGCGTCTGGCGGGAGACCTGACGACGCAGGCGCATGAGGCGCGGCACCAGCGTGAGCAAGCCGATGATGAGGCCAAAGAAGAAGAACATCAGCAGGAACACCACCAGCGGGCCGTCCATGCCGATATCCTGGTTGCCGAAGACGCCGAGACGGACGGTTTCGGTATTGCCGAGGGCAAATCCGAGCAAGGCGATGAAAATGATGATCTTGATCAGCCAGGCGATCAATTGCATGGGCATTCCTGCAGGAAAAATCAGGAAGCGGATGCGTGCAGCGCCTGATCGACACTTTCACGCAGCTGCTTGCCGGGTTTGAAATGGGGCACCAGCTTTTCGGGCACGGGCACGGGCTCTCCCGACTTGGGGTTGCGGCCCATCCGCGAGTGGCGGTGGGAAAGCGCAAAGGAGCCAAAGCCACGAATCTCGATGCGATGCTGGTCGGCCAGCGCACGGGCCATCGCGTCCAGGATGGTACGAACGGCATATTCGGCATCCTTCGCCACCAGCTGCGGGTAATGCTCGGCCAGTCGGGCAATCAGCTCCGACTTGGTCATGGTACCCGGTGCAGACTGATCGTCGAGGTCGAGAGAATCGGTCACTGCCATGATGGTTGGTTCCCTCTGATCGGAAATGAAACCGCTGGACATGGGGCGTCCGGTGCCGAGCGGTTTCCGCCAATGATAACGGCATAGCCTGCCTCGTGCGAGCGCGCGCATGGAGGGGCCCTTGCTGGCAGACCCTTTGCGGCACGACCGGACAGCAAAATGCCGGGCTTGGAACCCGGCATTGGATGCCTGCCACGAGAGGGCAGACAGCGGACTGGGCAGCCCCCGGGCATGACGCCCGGCAGAAGCTACCCAGCCGCAGAGGCACTTGCGGGATGGCACACCGCAGCCGGCAAGTGCCGGCCGGGCGCCCCACCCTGCCCCGAACGATCAGGAACGATCCTGATTGTCGAGCTTGGCACGCAGCAGCGCGCCCAGGTTGGT
>JAUNHU010000266.1 GCA_030523825.1 Lautropia sp.
GAAGCGGCCATCATGGGCAAGCGCGACGACCTGCGTGGCCTGAAGGAAAACGTCATCGTCGGTCGCCTGATTCCGGCCGGTACGGGTCTGGCCTATCACAAGGCCCGTCACGACAAGGAATCGGTGGAGGCTCAGGAAGCCGCCGCCCTGATGGCAGCCGAAGCAGCCTTTGCCCAGCCTGCCGACCTGGAGCCGGCAGTGTCCGAGGAGCGTGCGGCCGCTGCCGCAGCAGCCGCCCTCGACCTGCACGCCCTCTTTGGTGGCGGCCCGGCAACCGAGGCAGCCGAGGAGTCGTCTCCCTCCGACGAAAGCTGATCCGTACCGGTGAGCATGGACTGAATCCGGTCCGTGCTCATCCTGGTCGCTGACATCGAGCCGGCATGCGCCTTTCTGGCGCATGCCGGTTTTTTTTTGGCGTATCGCATTTTTGCTGCATCGAAGCCGTCAGCGGCATGGCTTCTGAAAGGACTGTCCTGCCGGAAGCGGGCGCAGATGTGCCTGGTCAGTGTCAGGAGCCGGGTTCCGCTGGTGGGGGGATAGGCGGGCCGCGATGCCACGGAATGCCGGGCCGGCGGCAGTGGGGCATCACCAGTGGGGCGCGCGATCAGTCAGCCGTTGTGTCCCGAAATGTGTAGCGATCTTGCCGGGCGGTGAGGGTTCCGTGCAACACCGGCAGGCCGGCTTGTGGGGGAATTCGTAACACCGGCGGCCGGCCGTCGTGCCGATGAAGACACGGCATGTGGCGCTGGCTATCGTGCGCCTTTCGCATTGATTGGTCGGGGAAAAGCAGCCGGCGACATGCCGGGCAAGAGGGCCGCCAGCCCGGCGGGTGCGGCTTCGCTGTTGCCGTGTTTTGTCCGGATGTTGGTAAATCTTACAAATTCTCGATCTTTTGGTGCTTGGCGATACCCCCGTCTTCATGTTTTCCGGGCAAAGTAGGGTCGCCGGGTCCAAATGCGAACCTGTCCAATCCGGCAGGTTTTGTGTCTTCTGCTGAAGAAGTTTCTGATGTGTGTGGTCTGGCCCGGAAGCAGGCGCGGGTGATCGCCGTCTGTATCGGGTCGTCTGGAGTGAAAAAATGGCGCAATACGCCGTCGTCATCGAAAAACGTGGCAGCAGTTTCCGGGCCTATGTGCCCGAGAAACCCGAATGCACGGCCACGGGAAGCAGCCTTGCCGAGGCCGAGCAAAGCCTGCGCGCAATGGTCAATCTGCTCACTCAGCAGGGCGCACGCACGCCCGACATCAATGCGGCTGCCCGCAGTGGCGGCTATGTGTGGGTCTCGCCCGCGACCTGATCCGGGCACGGTCTGGCGCCGTTGACCCCCCTCTGGAATCCTTTTATACTCGCGGCTTTCTGGGTCTGTGTATCTCTCGTGCCCAGATGCGCTCTTTGGGTCACAGGGGCAGGTTCGGAAATTCGCTTTCCGGCTCGCTCCGGCCAACGGTCAAAGGGGCATCGGGCTGACGCCCCAGAAAAAAACTGCCATCAAGGCAGTCACGTGGAATTCAGGCAGACGCTCCGTGCGTTGCCATGGATTGATTCCGTTCGAAGCGGCCCGCCCGGGCCGCGCCCAAGCAAGCGTCAACAGCCATGCCAACCATCAATCAGCTCGTCCGCAAGCCGCGTCAATCCGCGGTTGTCAAGAGCAAGAGTCCCGCGCTGGAAGATTGCCCCCAGCGTCGTGGTGTCTGCACCCGTGTCTACACCACCACCCCGAAGAAGCCGAACTCCGCGCTGCGTAAAGTGGCCAAGGTTCGCCTCACCAACGGTTTCGAGGTCATCTCGTACATCGGTGGTGAAGGCCACAACCTGCAGGAGCACTCGGTCGTTCTCATCCGCGGTGGTCGTG
>JAUNHU010000075.1 GCA_030523825.1 Lautropia sp.
GCACGCGGCCCGTCGCAGGTGCTGTCGGTGCCGGGCGGGCTGTCGGTCGCCATCATTGCCAAGAACGAGGCGCACTGCATCGCCCGTTGCCTGCAGAGCGTGGCCTTTGCCGACCAGATCGTCGTGCTGGATTCCGGCAGCACCGACAACACCGTGGCCATTGCCCGTTCACTGGGGGCCGAAGTCGAGGTGACACCCGACTGGCCGGGCTTTGGCCCGCAGAAGAACCGGGCGCTGGCGAGATGCCGTTATCGCTGGGTGCTGTCGGTCGACGCCGATGAGCAGGTTTCTCCGGCGCTGGCCGAGGAAATCCGCACGGTGCTCACCCGCGAGTCGTCTGCCGGGGGCGAGGCCGGCGGCCTGCGTGCCCGCTCGCTGGCGCCGCAGCTGGCAGCATCAACGGCAGCGGAGCCGGGCAGCGACGCCATCGTCGGTTACTGGCTGCGGCGCAGCAGCCGTTTCTGCGGTCAGGTGATTGCGCACGGACTCTGGGGCAATGATCGCGTCCTGCGCCTCTTTGAACGCACACGCGGCCGCTTCTCCGACGACCCGGTGCACGAGCGGCTGGTGTGCAGCGGTCCCACCCGGGTGCTGAACGGCATGCTGGTGCACGACAGCGTCGATTCCTACGAGGACGCCTGGACGAAGACCCGCGCCTACGCCTTCCTGGGCGCCTCCGTGCTGCGTGCCCGCCGGCGCGGTGGGCTGTTCAGCGCCTTCAGCCACGCCGGCTGGGCCTTCCTGCGTGGTTATGTGCTGCGTGCCGGGTTCCTGGACGGAAAGTACGGGCTGGTGGTGGCCCGGCTGCATGCGCGCGGCACCTACTGGAAATATCGCTGGGCCGTGCTGCCCGACACCCAGTGGCAGGCACTGGAACGCAGCATCATTCGTCCCTGACCCCTCTGTGACCTCTCTGCATGCGCCCGCAGCCGGCGGGCGTCCTGCTTCCAGGCCGCCCTCCGGGCTTGGCCACATTCCCTTGTGCCGATATCATCGCGCTCGGGCTCATTTCCGGTGCAGCGCCCGCATCACGGGCATGTCGACCACGACCGGCGCCATGCGCCGGCATCGCCGGAATAAGCCCCTGAAAGGTCCGAAGCCGGATGTGCCTGCGCGGGCCCATATCCATTTTTGTACCGATGATCCGGGTGGCAGGGAGTTTGCAGGGCGTGGCGTTGAATCTGGTGTTGATGAGTTTCGGGACTCGGCTTGAGAACCACTCTCAGGGCAGCTTTGCACTGCTCAGCTTCCTGAAGGACCCCCGCCTGGCGCGCGTCGTCATCGTCACCGATCAGCCCGATTTCTATCGGGTCTTCGGCGACCGGGTCGAGTGCATCACCGTCGATGAGCGCATCCTCGACGAATGGCACGGACCGCACCGTTTCTTCTGGCGCATCAAGATCAAGGCCATCGAGGCGGCCGTGGCCCGCGATCCTGCAGCCTCCTGGCTCTACGTCGATTCCGACACTTTCCTCGCCACCGATCTGGGCGAGCTGGATGCTGCCCTGCAGCAGGGCACGCCCTTCATGCACTGCCCTGAAGACCGGCTGGCCGATGCTACCAATTCGACGCTGAAGCAGATGCACCGCAGCCTGTCCGGCAAGACGGTGGCCGGCATTGCCATCAACGATGACAGCCTCATGTGGAATGCCGGTGTCATCGCGTTGCCTGCCGGCAAGGCGCCCATGCTGGTCGAACAGACGCTGACGCTCTGCGACGCCCTCTGCGCCACCGACTGCCGGCGCAAGCTGATCGAGCAGTTTTCCTTTTCGCTGGCGCTCGCGCATGGTGGCCCCCTGCAGGGGTGCTACGACACCATCGGCCACTATTGGGGCAACAAGCCCGAGTGGAATGCCTTCATCGCCCGTTTCTGGTCCGAGGCCAAACTGCGTGATGACGATCTGGCCGCCTGCGTCGAGAAAGCACGTCATACCGACTGGAAGGCGATGCCCCTCGAAAAACGCCGCAGCAGTGCTGCCGAGCGCGTCAAGGTATTCGTCGACCGCCTGTTTCCGTCCCGGGCACCGCGCCATTTCGGGGGCTGACATCCTTTGCGTCCGGGCGGACGCGCCGTATCTGGCGAAACCTGTCTTTTCGGAACGATGATGAGGCTGCCTGCGGCTGTTGCGCGCCTGCCGCCGGCTGTCAGGTCATGCCGCCATGTCTCATCGGCCCCCGGCCTGTGGCATATCCACCCCGGTTTTCTGTCATTGGTCCTTCCTGCACCGCCGGCTGTTGTCAGCAAAGGTGACACCCTTCGATCCGGGCCACTTCCCCCGTAGAATGTGCCCCGCCGGGAAGGGCGCTCCGATCCTTCCGTCATCGTGATGGGAAAACATATCGTGTCGGCCCCGCAGGTGCCCAGAAAGATC
Organism: Lautropia sp.; assembly: GCA_030523825.1. GTDB lineage: Bacteria > Pseudomonadota > Gammaproteobacteria > Burkholderiales > Burkholderiaceae_E > Lautropia. Next base: position 2,373 of record JAUNHU010000075.1, read on the forward strand.
CTGATTGTCCAGTATTCGCAAACCGGCCAGCTGGCGCGCATGGCTGATGCCTTTGCCGCACCGCTCGAAGCCGATCCGGGCTTCACGGTCGAGCGCCTCGTGCTCAGGCCGCAGGAATCCTTCCCGTTTCCGTGGCCCTTCCTGCGGTTTTTCAACACCTTTCCCGAAACGGTGCATCTGCGGCCGGCGCCCATCGAAACGCCGGCCTTTGCACACGACCGATACGATCTGGTGGTACTTGCCTGGACGGTCTGGTTCCTGTCGCCGGCGCAGCCCGTCACGGCCTTCCTGCAGCATCCGCACACGCGCGAACGTCTGGCTGGTACGCCGGTGGTTTCCCTCATCGGCTGCCGCAACATGTGGCTGATGGCTTTCGGCACGCTGAAGCAGCTGCTGGATGAAGCCGGCCTGCGCCTCATCGACAACGTGGTGAAGATCGACGCCTGCAACACTGGCTGGAGCCTGCTGACCACACCACTGTGGATGCTCACTGGCCGCCGGAAGGCGGCGGCCTGGATGCCGCCTGCAGGCATCAGTGAGGCCGATATCGCCGATTGCGGCCGCTTTGGAGCCCGCGCACGCGAGGTGCTGCGTGCACACGCCGATCGGGTCAGCAGGGCAGAAGGCGTTTCCCCGGCGGAGACGAGCCCTCGGCTCGACACCATGTTCCGTGGCATGGGCGCCGTGCGCGTGAACGAAAAACTCATTCTCAGCGAGCGTTTTGCGCACCGCAGCTTTCGCCTGTGGGGCGCATTGCTGATGGCGGTGGGGCGCATCTCTCCCATGCTGCGACGCATCGTGCTCTGTGGCTACATCCTCTTTCTCATCACCATCATCTGCACCGTGCTGCCGGTCAGCGCACTGCTGAAATGGCTGCTGGCGCCGGTGCTGCGCAGCCGCATCCAGCAGCAGAAGGCGCATTTCGCACAGCCATCGGGTGAGTGAGCGGTGCTGCGCATGGTCTCGTCTCCAGGTGCTGACAAAGCCTCACCCGTCTCCAGCAAGAACCTTTCCCTCCGCGACAGCATGCTCCACATGCGCCCAGCCCATGCCATCTGCCCTTGCCATAAGCGGGGCAGGCGCCAGCCGGAATCCGGGATGACAGGAATCTCATGAATCAATTGTCGGACGTTTACATCGTTGCCACCTCGGCCTGCATGCCCAATGCGCCGGTGCCCAACGACCAGATGGAGTCGGTGCTCGGCATCGTCGGCGACACGCCTTCGCGCGTGCGCAACATGATCCTGCGCTCCAACGGCATCCGCCAGCGGCACTACGCCATCGACCCCGTCACCCGTCAGCCCACGCACAGCACGGCCGAACTCGCGGCAGAAGCGGTGCGCGCCCTGTTTGCCGACGGCATCGACCCTGCAACGGTGGACGTGCTGGCCTGCGCCACCTCCTACCCGGATCAGATCATGCCGGGGCATGGCGTGATGGTGCATGGCCTGCTGCCGCAGCTACCCGCCTGCGAAGTCATCAGCAATGCCGGTGTCTGCGTGGCGGGCATGGCCTCCATGCGCCATGCGTATCTGGCCATCCGCAGCGGCGAGCAGCGGCGCGCCATTGCCTGTGCTGCCGAAACCGCCTCGGCCGTGATGCGCCGCGAAGCCTTCCTGCCCGAAATAGACCAGAAGCGCCTGGCCGATGCGCGCCCCGACATTGCCTTTGAAAAGGACTTCCTGCGCTGGATGCTGTCCGACGGGGCAGGGGCGGTTTTTTTGTCGAATGATCCTTCACCCGTTCATGCGCCAGCGTCTGCGCAGATGACGGGCACGGCATCCTCGAAGGCAGCCAAGTCCAGCACCACCGCCGACACGAACGCAGGCATCAGTACGGGTACCGGCAAAGGAAGCGGAGATACGATTTCCACCACTGCACCCGCGCTGCGCATCTGCTGGATCGAGCTGTTGTCTTACGCGCACGAAATGCCGGTGTGCATGTATGCCGGTGCCGAGATCGGCAGCGAAGGGCGCTATGCCGGCTGGAAGGAGCACGACGCCGCCCATTGCGAGGCCAACAGCGTGATGAGCGTGAAGCAGGACGTGAAACTGCTCAACGAGAACATCGTCGGCGTCACGGTGGAAAGGGCCTTGCAGCGGGTGCTGGAAAAGCATCCGCTTCGGCCCGAAGACATCGACCATTTCCTGCCGCATTACTCGTCGGGCTATTTCCGCCCGAAGCTGGCCGAAGGGCTGGAACGCATCGGCTTTCCCATTCCGCAGGAAAAATGGTTCACCAATCTGGCCAGCAAGGGAAATACCGGGTCGGCCTCCATCTACATCATGCTGGATGAATTCCGCCGTACCGTACCGTTGAAATCCGGCCAGAAAGTGCTTTGCTACATCCCGGAAAGCGGCCGCTTTTCTTCCTGTTTCATGCTGCTGGAAGTGGTCTGAGCACTTTGCCCGGACATGCGTTCCCCTTTGCTGAGGCGTGGTCGGAAAGCATGCCTGAACCCTGGCGTCGGTGCAGGCATGCCGGTTGCGCGGGGCTGCTGAACGCATAAATCCGCGCAGCCCCGTCAAATGCTTCGCATGCCTGCGAATGCATCAACGGAACACCATCCCGCCGTCGGTCATGATGGTCTGGCCGGTGATGTAATCGGCATCGGACGACGCCAGAAAGCTCACCAGATTTGCCACGTCGTCAGGCACCTGCGGGCGCCCGGCCAGAATGCCGCCGGTGAATTCGTTCCATGCCTGTTTGGGCGCATAGCCCTTGTGCTTCACGAAAGCGGCGTCGATGCGTTCCCACATCGGCGTGTCGGCCACACCCGGGCAATAGGCGTTCACGCGGATGTTCCAGCGTGCCAGCTCCTTGGCGGTGGAATGCGTGAAGGAACGCACCGCGTGCTTGCTGGCGCAATAGAGGCTCAGCATTTCATAGGATTCATGCCCTGCAATGCTGCAGGCATTGATGATCTTGCCTACACCGTCCTGGGTCTTCATCTGTTCGGCTGCGGCCTGGGTGCCGTAGATCACGCCCTTCACGTTGATGTCCAGCACGCGGTCGATCTCGTCTTCACGAACATCCATGAAGGCTTCCACCGATTCCACGCCGGCGTTGTTGACGAAAACATCCACGCGGCCGAAAGCCGTTACCGCCTCGCGTACCAGACGAAACTGGTCGTCGCGGCTGGCGCTGTTGCCCTGCACCGCAATGCACGGATAGCCGGCAGCCTCGAACTCCGCCTTCACCTTCTGCAGGTTGTCGGCGTTGATGTCGTGCAGCACCACATTGAAGCCGTCACGGGCCAGCCGCGTGGCAATGCCCTTGCCCAGCCCGGCAGCCGAGCCGGTGACGACAGCGGTCTTGCGTTGATTGTCGCTCATGATTCTGGTCTCCTCGCGGGTTGCAGGGCGCCGTGTTTCCGTTGGCCTGACTGGAAGGACTTGAGACCGGCGTTTCTCGATGCCGGGTTTGTCCGGTGTTTGCTCGGTGTCGGGGCGCCCTGTTTTTTTGAAAGCGTCGGCAGACGCTGCATTCCCCGGGGAATCTGGCGAATGCGGGGAATACCTCACCACGATACGCGCATCACCCAGCCAGCCGCACGAAACGCCCCACGGACATGCAGGGAAATGCGTCAGAGCGCGTCAGGAACTCATTCGTCCCGCGAAGGCCCGGCAGGAAACGAGGGGCTCCAGTCGGAGGGGCATCCGCCGGTTCGGCGCAAGGGCAAGGTGGCGCCGATTTCTCTCTGCACCATGCCGGATGAATTCCGGCTCAGGCCAGGATGATGTCGTATTCCTCTTGAGCGTAAGAGGGTTCCACATGCAGCGTGACCGGCTTGCCGATCTGTTCGCCCAGAATCGCCAGATGCGGGCTTTCCTCGTCCAGCAGCAGGTCGATGACGGGCTGCGACGCAACGATGCGGAACTCCTTCGGATCGAACTGCCGTGCCTCGCGGGCAATTTCGCGCATGATTTCGTAGCACACCGTGCGCGCCGTCTTGATGGTGCCCTTGCCATGACACGAGGTGCAGGGCTCGCACAGCATCCGCTCCAGCGAGTCGCGGGTGCGCTTGCGGGTCATTTCCACGAGGCCCAGCGAGGTGAAACCGTTCACCGTGGTTCGCGTGCGGTCGTGTTGCAGCGCAGCGCCCAGTGCCTGCAGCACCGCCTCCTGGTGCGTGGCGTTGTGCATGTCGATGAAGTCGACGATGATGATGCCGCCCAGATTGCGCAGTTGCAGTTGCCGCGCCAGCGTCTGCGCCGCTTCCAGATTGGTGCGGAACACCGTGTCGTCGAAATTGCGCCCGCTGATGTAGCCGCCGGTGTTCACGTCGATGGTGGTCAGTGCCTCGGTCTGATCGAAGATCAGATAACCGCCCGATTTCAGCGGCACCCGCCTTGCCAGCGCCTTTTCCACCTCCTCGTCCACCTGATACAGGTCGAACAGCGGCCGGCTGCCGGCGTGCAGGCGCAGCTTTTCCTCCAGGTTCGGCATGTAGGTGCGGCAGAACTCGCGCATGGTCGCCAGCGTCTCGGCATGGTCGACGATGATCGCCTGCGTGTCGGGGCCGGCCAGATCGCGCAGCGCACGCTGACTCAGTTCCAGCTCGCCGTAGAGCAGCTCGGGCTGCCGGCTGCCTGCGGGCTTGCCGGTGGCGTTGTTTTTCGCGGCCTCAAGAATCTGCGTCCAGCGTCGGCGCAGGTAATTGATGTCGGCCAGCAGCGCCTCGTCGGTGGCGCCTTCGGCGAGCGTGCGGATGATGAATCCGCCGCCGGCACTGCCCGTGCTGGCAACGCTCGTGCCATTGCCGGTGGAACGGGCGGAGGCTTCGCCTGTACCGCCATCACTGCCGTCCGCCGCGCCGCCGGCTGCGTTTCCATCACCCGCCTCTCCGGCCTTCATCAGCGTCTTCACCCGTTCCAGCAGGCGCAGGCGCTCGGGCTCGTCGGTAATCCGCTGTGCAATGCCCACGTGCGGGTCGTGGGGCAGGTGCACCAGCATCCGGCCGGCGATGCTGATCTGGGTGGTGAGCCGGGCGCCCTTGCTGCCGATGGGGTCCTTGATGACCTGCACCAGCAGCGGCTGACCGGGGTAGAGCAGTCGCTCGATGGGGGCGGGGCCGCTGTTGCCGTCCTGCGTGCGCGACTGCCACAGGTCGGTCACGTGCAGAAAAGCCGAGCGCTCCAGGCCGATGTCGATGAAGGCCGACTGCATGCCCGGCAGCACCCGGTTGACGATGCCGGCGTAGACGTTGCCCACCTGCCCGCGGCTGGCCTGCCGGTCGATGTAGAACTCCTTCAGCACGCCCTGATGGATGAGCGCCACCCGGGTTTCGGGCGAGGTGGTGCTGACGAGGATTTCTTCGGTGGCGTGTTCTTTCATCGTGGCACCTGAGTTTGGGGCGTGTCGGAGGAGGGGCGGTGCTCAGGCTGCGCTTGTCGCGTCCAGCCCCCGATGCCCAGCCTTCTGCAGCAGCAGAGCCGTCTCGTGCAGCGGCAAGCCCATGATACCGGAGTACGAGCCCTCGATCCTGCGCACGAAGGGGGCGGCTGCGCCCTGAATGCCATAGGCGCCCGCCTTGCCGAAAGGCTCGCCGGTGGCAATGTAGGCGTCGATGTCGGCGGGCTTCAGCCGCATGAATTGCACACGTGATACCTGGGTGCGCTGCATGCGCTTCTTCCCGCTGGCACTCACCACCACCACGCTCGATAGCACCCGGTGGCTGCGCCCCGACAGCATGCCGAGAATGCGCCGGGCATCGTCGGCATCCGCTGGTTTGCCCAGAATGGTGCCGCCGATGGCCACAGTGGTGTCGCAGGCCAGCAGCGGCAGCAGCGGCCAGTCGGCGGTGGCGCCGGCATGCAGGGCTTCCAGCCGTTCGCGCGCGGCATGGGCCTTGGCCAGTGCCACCCGTTCCACATACTGCGTGGGCGATTCACCGGGGCGCACCGCCTCCAGCGCTTCGGCCCGTGCCTCGTCCTCGTCCAGCAGCAGGCGGGGCTCGATGCCGATCTGGCGCAGCAGTTCCAGCCGTCGTGGGCTGCGGGAGGCTAGGTAGATCATGGTGCGGAGGCTGAAAGGAATGAGGTTGTGCAACGGGCGGAAGCTGACGCCCGGGGCGCGGGTGACGCCGGGCAAAGCGGCAGCGTCGGGTTGCGCAGATGGTAGACCAGATCGGTGCGGGCAATCTGGCCGTCTGCCGGCGGCAGGACGTGCAGCGGGGGTGAGACTCCCACCGGATGGAGCTGCCTCCATGTGCCCGGAGCGTGTCGTGCACTTATTGGTTCCCGCGAAAATTCCTCCGGGGGCGCAGGGCAAGGCGCCTGCGCCGCAGAATCATGCATGGCTTCAAGGGAGAAAAGCCACGCGCGCCCAGAGGAGCTGTCCTCGCGGGCAAGCCCTGGAGCTGCGCTGACAGCGTTGCCACACTGACCGCCAGGCGCAGTCAGCGCTCGTCCCGGTCATCGTGCCGTTCGCTGCGCCAGATCGAGCGCAGCAGCCAGATGCCGCCCGCGGCTGCGGCGATGAAGCCTCCCAGCCCCAGCGCCGGAAAACCCAGCAGGGTGGGGCCGCCGCTCACCGTCATCATGATCGAGGTGCCGATGATGAGCGCGGCAATGACGAGCGCCATCGACAGTCGGGTGGCTGCGTGGTCGATCTGGTTGCCCAGCCGCTGCAGGTGACGCACGTCGAGCTGCACGCTGAACTGCCCGGCACGGATCTGCCGCATCATGCGGATCAGGTCGTCGGGCAGTGCCTCGATCATGTCGAGGCTGCGGCGCAGGGTGCGCCAGCCCCGCGATGCGAGCGCCTTCGGGTGATAGCGTTCGCTGGCCAGATCGCGCAGCTGTGGCATCACTTCCGTGACCAGATTGAAGCCGGGGTCCAGCGAGCGGCCGATGCCTTCCAGACTGATGAATGCCTTCACCAGCAGGGCCAGGTCGCTGGGCAGACTCAGGCCGTGCTGGCGCAGCAGGGCGGCCACCTCGCTCATCATCTGTCCCAGATCCAGCTCGCCCAGCGGCGTGTTCCGGTAGCGCAGCACGAAGGCTTCGATGTCGTCTTCCAGTGGCGCGGTATCGGTCATGTGGCGCCGGTCGGGGCTGCTGGCAGCCCAGGTCTGCAACACGTCGACCACATCCGGCGGGCGGCATTCCACCAGCCCCAGCAGCAGCGCCACCAGCTCCTCGCGCCGGCGGCGGCTCAGGTGGCCCACCATGCCGAAATCCAGCAGGCCGATGCGGTTGTCTTTCAGGTAAATGAAATTGCCCGGGTGCGGATCGGCATGAAACAGGTCGTCGTGCAGGATCATCCGCAGCATGCACTCGGCACCACGGCGTGCGAGCAGGCTCCGGTCGAAGCCGTTGCCTGCCGTCAGGCGTTCGGGCTCGTTGCCCGGCACGCCCATCAGCCGGTCCTGCACGTTGATGCGCGTGCGGGTCCAGTTCCAGTGCGGGCGCGGAATCAGCACCCAGTCGAATGCGCGCATCTGGCGGGCGATCTGTTCGGCGTGGCGGCACTCCGTGGACAGGTCAAGCTCGCGCTGCAACGAGCGCGAAAACTGTTCGACGATGCTGCGGGGGTGCAGTGAGCGCAGTGCTTCCAGATGGGTCTCGGCAAGCCCTGCCAGCCAGTGCAGCAGACGCAGGTCGGCCTCGATGCGCTGGTCGATGCCGGGGCGGCGGATTTTCACCACCACCTCGGTGCCATCCTTCAGGCGGGCGGCATGCACCTGGGCGATGGATGCCGCAGCCAGCGGGGTCGTGTCGAAATGGGCAAAGACATCCTGCGGGTCGGCGCCCAGGTCTTCGCGTACCTGGTCGGCAAGGGCCTCCCAGGGCAGCGGGGACACGCGGCTGTGCAGCCGCTCGAATTCGTCCGTCCATTCGGTGCCGAACAGGTCGGTGCGGCCCGCCAGCACCTGGCCGAGTTTCACGAAGGTGGGGCCCAGTTCCTCCATCGCCATCCGCACCTGCTGCGGGGCGCTCAGCTGGGCCAGGTCGCCGACACGCTCGGGTACCAGCGGATGGCCGGCGCGGCTCAGCCCGTCGGCAAGTCCCAGGCGCCGCACCAGATCGCCCAGCCCGTGACGGATCAGCACGGTGGCAATCTCGTGCAACCGGCCGATGTCGCGGGTGAGCGTGAAGCGTTCGGTGTTCATGGGGGTCAGGGCGCGGGGAGCGCCAGCGTGCTGTGCATGCTGCCCATGATAGTGGAGCCTCATCGGGCCGTGGTGGGGGCATGTGCGACCCGGCGGTCGCACATGCCGTGTGCCCCTGTCTGTACAGGGGCACGAAGGGGGCGCCTGAGCGTACACGGAACGTGGTGTGCCCGTACCCTGTCGCGCCCCCCGCCTGCACAAGGACGCCAGGCGCTGGCCTACCGCAACCCGACCCGCCAGCGATTCGCGGCTTCAGGGCTGGAACTGCAGCCAGCCGGTCTTCTCGAACTCGGTCTTCAGGCGAATGTCCTGCGACGAAGCGCCTGCCCAGACGCTGTAGCGTCCCGGATTGCCCACCCAGGCGTTCACGGACGGGTCCCAGGAAGTCAGTTCACGCGGCTGGATGCGCATCACCAGCTTCTGCGACTGTCCGGGTTGCAGCAGCCGGGTCTTCGCAAAGGCGCGCAGCTCCGAGGTGGGCTTGGGCAGTTCGTTCTTCGGCGCCGCCACATAGATCTGCACCGCTTCCTTGCCGGCACGGCGTCCGGTGTTGGTGACGGTAACGGTGGCCGTCAGGCCCGCATCCTCGCGCAGCAGCCGCAGGTCGCTGTAGGTGAAGCGGGTGTACGACAGGCCATGACCGAAGGGGAAGGACACCTTCGTCGGGTGATCCTGGAAGTAGCGGTAGCCGAGGTTCAGCTCGTCGGTGTAGGTCACTTCGGCCTCGCGGTCGGGCACCACGAAGGGGGAGCGGGCGTTGGGATCGGGGCCGAGCAGCGTCACACCGGGAAAGCCTTCGGCCGCCGGATAGTCTTCCAGCCGGTTGGCGAAGGTGTCGGTGAGCTTGCCCGAGGGGTTCACCTTGCCCGACAGCACGTCGGCAATCGCATTGCCTGCTTCCTGCCCCGGCTGCCAGGCCAGCAGCATGGCATCGGCATGGTCACGCCAGGAGGCCGTCTCGATGACACCGCCGATGTTCATCACCACCACCACGGGCTTGCCGGCCTCACGGAAGGCTTCCGATACCGCCTTCAGCAGTTTCTGCTCGGTATCGGTCAGGTAGAAGTCGTCTTCGGCCTTGCGGTCGACGAACTCGCCGGAATTGCGGCCGATGCTGATGACGGCCACGTCATTGGCGGCCACCGCAGCCCTGATCTGTGCATCGGTGGGCAGCAGTTCGGCCAGCGGCGGGGCCGGCATGAAGGGGTTCGTCGCCGGGCGGCGCTCCTTTTCGCCGGCAATGTGGTTCTTGTAGGCGGCTTCCAGCGTGCCATCGGCCCTGAAGCCGGCGTCAGCCAGGCCCTGCGGCATCGAGACCGTGTAGGCTTCGTTCACATCGCCACTGCCGGTACCGCCCGTCACCATCTCGTAGGCGCTGTTGCCAAAGAGGGCCAGCTTGCCGCCGGCCTTCAGGGGCAGGGCACGCCGTTCGTTCTTCAGCAGCACCATGCCGTCGGCGGCGGCTTCGCGTGCCAGCTGTGCATTGGCCTTCAGGTCGGGCTGGTTGGTGGGCTGCTCGCCACGGAAGGTGGGCGTGCGCATGATGAGGTCGAGGATGCGGGCCACGTTGCGATCCAGCACCTTCTCGTCCAGCTTGCCCTCGCGCACGGCCTTCAGGATCTGCTCGTACTGACCACGGGCACCGGGCATCAGCAGTTCGTTGCCGGCACGCATCTGTGCCGCCGCATCGACACCGCCGAACCAGTCGGTCACCACCAGGCCTTCATAGCCCCAGTTGCCGCGCAGCACCTCCTGCAGCAGCCACGGGCTTTCCGAGGTGTAGGTGCCGTTGATCTTGTTGTACGAACTCATCACGGTCCAGGGGTCGGATTCCTTCACGGTAATCTCGAAACCCTTCAGGTACAGCTCGCGCAGCGCCCGTTCGCTCACCTTCACGTTGATGGTGTTGCGATTCCATTCGTGGTTGTTGGCCGCAAAGTGCTTGATGGATGTGCCCACGTCATGCGACTGCACGCCGCGCACGATGGCGGCCGCCATCCGGCCGGTCACCAGCGGGTCTTCCGAGTAATACTCGAAATTGCGGCCGCCCAGCGGAAAACGGTGCAGGTTCAGCGCGGGGCCCAGCAGCACGTCCACGCCATAGGCTTTCACCTCGTCGCCCATTGCCTCGCCCACGCGCTCCACCAGTCCGGTGTCCCAGGTGCTGGCCAGCAGCGAGGCAATCGGGAAGGCGGTGGCGTGGAAGGTCTTGCCGTCCTGCCCCTCGCGGGTGGGGGCGATGCGCAGCCCAGCCGGGCCGTCGGCCAGCACGATGGAGGGAATGCCCAGCCGCTCGACGGGCATCGTGGTGCCGGCAGCGCCGGGTACCCGGTTGTTGGTGGCACCGACCACCGGCGCCGGCTGGCCATCCCGGGAGTCCAGCACGCTCTGGCCCAGCACCAGCGCCACCTTTTCTTCCAGCGTCATGGCGCCGATCACGTCGGCTACCGGGGCGTGGCCCAGGCGGGGCAGCTTGTCGTCATCTGCCAGTGCAGGCGCTGTCTGGGCACCCAGGGCAAGTGCAAGGGCCAGGGCCGTCGGGGCGAATGGGGGTTTGAATGCCATCGTGGTCTCCAGGTGAGGGGCTCGGTTCCGGATCATCGTTCCTGAGCCATTACCCACCATCTGCAGGCGTTGCGGTGGCGGGTGACAGCCGTGGTGCCAGGGAGAGGGGCGGGACGATCATCCCGTTGGTTCTTGCCCCGATCCCACCACTGTAAAGAAGTGGAGGCAGTTGGCACAAATTACACAAGCTCACACGATGGTTATTGACAGAACAGGCTGGTTTGTCTTGAATGCAAGCGATTTGTCAAAAAAATCGGCTACAACGATAATTCCCCGGTGTCCAGTCGGGTGTTGCTGCTGCGGTACATAAAAATCCGGCAGAATGATGCGGCATCCTGGCGTTCGGTTCCGTGCAGGTTGCTGCATGCCGGTTCCCTGGGGCTTGTTCTTTCCGGCCCCCCGGGGTTCTGCATGGGCTGGTATCTATCTTCAGGAACCAATCGCGCCCGACGGTGTTTCGTCCGTCTGCCAGTCCTGATGGCGCCTGGCGCCTTCGCCCGTTCAATCGTCACCGGAGTCGACAAGGAAGCAATGAATCTGCTGCTCATGACATTTGGCCCCAAGGTCAAGAACCATTACCAGGCGGTTTTTGCCATCCTCAGTTTCATGAGAGACCCGCTGGTGTCCCGCATCCTCATCATGACGGACCAGCCGGAACTCTATCGCTGGGTGACCTCCCTTGACGGTGGTCAGGTGGCTGGCCACGATCTGCCCGAGGTCGAAATCGTCCATGTCTCGCAGGAGCAGCTCACCGAATGGCAGGGCGCGCCCCAGTTCTTCTGGCGCGTCAAGATCCGGGCCATCCAGGAGATGTTCGCGCGCCACCCCGACCAGCACCTGATGTACATCGACTCCGACACCTTCCTCGCGCGCAGTCTGGCCGATGTGGTGAACCTGCTCGACGAAGGTGCGGCCCTGATGCACTGTCAGGAATACTGTCTGGGTGACAGCCGTCAGGAAGATGTGGTCAGCATGAACCAGACGCTGATGGGCAAGACATTTGCCGGCGTTCCGGTCACGCCCACCAGCCGCATGTGGAATGCAGGGGTCATCGCGCTGCCGTCTTCCCGTGCAGCCCAGCTCATCCAGCAGACGCTGGAGATGTGCGACGAAATGTGCGCCACGCCCAGTGCCCGGCGTCTGCTTGAGCAGTTCTCCTTCTCGCTGGTGCTCAACCACGAGTGCCCGCTCTATCCCTGCGAGGGCACGGTGGGGCACTACTGGGGCAACAAGGCCGAATGGAACCG
>JAUNHU010000004.1:0-1773 GCA_030523825.1 Lautropia sp.
GTATTGGGCGTGATGCGTTTGCGCCCGGGTTGGGTTGTTGGAGGTGCTTGTGGCGGAAGCGGATGTTCTTGTGTTGGGGGCTGGCATCGTGGGGGTTTCCACGGCTTTGCATTTGCAGGCACGTGGCCGCAAGGTGCTGCTTGTGGACAAGGCAGCTCCGGGGCAGGGAACCAGTTTTGGTAATGCGGGTCTGATCGAGCGGGCCAGTGTGGTGCCCTATGCCTTCCCCCGTTCGGCGTCGCAGTTGCTGAGCTATCTTGGAAACACGCACTCGGCGTTGCGCTTCGAGTGGAGCGCCTTGCCAGCGCTTGCGCCTTGGTTGTGGCGGTATTGGCGGGAGTCTGCACCTGGGCCGCTGGCGAAAGCATCGGCGGATTTGTTGCCGCTGATCGAGCGTTCGGTAGTGGAGCATGAGCCCCTGGTAAATGCAGCAGGGCTGGGGGCGTTGGTTCGTCAGAACGGGTGGATCGAGATCTATCGGGGGACCGCTTCGTTCAGAGCTGCCGCTGCGGAAGCGCGATCGTTGAGCCTGTCTCATGGTTTGCAGGCTGAAGTGCTGGATGCGTCTGCTTTGCGCGCAAGGGAGCCAGGCTTTCTGGCCGATGGCGGGCTGGCTGGGGGCGTTCATTGGCTTGATCCGTGGAACGTGAGTTCACCCAGTGCTCTGGTGGCCGGTTACGCACGTCTTTTGTCGGAGCGCGGCGGAGAGGTTCTTGAGGATGAGGTGCTTGGCATCGCGCCGGTTGCTGAGCAGTCGCAGGCTGAGGTTGGGCAGAAGGCCCAGAGCTTCGATGCAGATCCGTCGCTGCAAGGTGTCGAGAAGACCGATGCGTCTGCTGTTGGTGCATTGGCGCGTACTCACCGTGAACGGGGCGCGGGATGGCGTGTCCGCTTGCGGGGGCGGGGAGAGATCCGCACGAAAGAAGTGGTGGTGGCTTTGGGGCCTGATGCGTTGACGGTGTTGGCTCCGTTGGGATATCGGTTGCCGCTTGTGCACAAGCGGGGCTATCACCTGCATTTCCGTCCTCGGTTGGGGCAGCTCGTGCCGCAGGCGCCGCTGGTGGAGTCGCAGGCGGGCTTTGTGTTGTCGTCGATGGAGGACGGCGTGCGATTGACGACAGGGGTTGCGCTGACGCGACCGGATGCGTTGCCGAATGATGGGCAGTTGCGTGCGGCTGAGCGGATTGCGCGCAGTTTCTGGCCGCTGGGCGATGCGGTGGAGGCGGAGCCCTGGATGGGGCGGCGTCCCTGCATGCCGGACATGCGGCCGGTGATCGGGCCTGCGCCGAGGCATGCCGGGCTCTGGTTCAATTTTGGACATGCGCATCATGGGTTGACGCTGGGCCCAGTGACGGGGCGGTTGCTGGCGGAGATGATGACGGGCGAGACACTGCTGATGGACCCTGCGCCTTTTTCGGCAGCGCGTTTTGTCGGGGTGTAGATTCCCCGGTCAAGCAAGTCTTGCCGGAAGTGGATGTTCGGGGTTGAAAAGCTCTGCGCACATATAGGGCGGCGGCCATATAGGGGTGGCGGCCGGTTTCTCCAATGATTCATGCGGCTGCCCGTCGATATGGCGGCGAATCCAATCGTTTGCCATTTCTTGTATCTCTTGTTCCGCTGCGACCGGGGCGTGGACTTTCCCGTCAGGGGCGTAGAGCAGAAATCATAGATTTGGGGTTGAGTGACCTTTCCCCGTGAATTGCTCCGGTCGGAAGGTGCAGAAAGCTGTCTGTTGATCCTCTCCCGTGAATTGCTCTGCTCGGAGGCGCAGCA
>JAUNHU010000004.1:1783-61761 GCA_030523825.1 Lautropia sp.
GTGGTGTGCTCTGAGTCGAAGAAATCTGTCTGTTTATATTGTCGCGTCACTTGGTCTGTTAGGATGTGCTGATATCAGTTTGTTTTTATTCTCCTGTCAATTGCTCTGGTTGGACGTGCAGAATTGGTCTGTTGATCTTCTTCCGTGAATTGCTCCGGTCGGATGTGTAGAAAGCAGTCTGCTGATCTTCTCCAGTCACTTGGTTTGGTCGGAAGTGCAGAATCGGTCTGTTGATTTTCTCCCATCAATTGGCCCGCTAAAAGAAGCAGAAAATTGAACTGCCGAGTTTGGGTGAATTGTGTGTTGTGGGTAGTAGGTAGTAGGCAGTAGGCAGTAGGCAGTGTGTGGTGAGTGGTGAGTGGTGGGCGGTGAGTAGTGAGTAGTGCCCAAGCGCTGCGGGGAGTGGCTGCACACCCGGGAGGGGGGCAGAAAGCCTGGGGTTGTGAGTTTGTCTGGATTTGGTGGGAGGAAGCATGAAGCAGTTTGATGCAGTGGAGACGCGGGCGGCGCTGGATTTTCCGTCGCTGATCGAGGCGTTGCGCAAGGCGTTTGCGGAAGGGGCGAGTGTGCCGCTGCGGCATACGCATCAGATCGAGTCGCAGGGGGCAGTGGGCACGACGCTGATCATGCCGGCCTGGAACGAGGAGGGATATTTTGGTGTCAAGACGATCAATATCTTTCCGGGAAATGGCGACAAGGGGCTGCCGGGCTTGCATGCCACCTACATGCTGTATGACGCGACGACGGGTGTGCCGCTGGCGTTGATCGATGGTGACGAGATTACGGTGAAGCGGACGGCCGGCGCTGCGGCGCTGGGGGCGGATTATCTGGCGCGGCCTGATGCGCGGCGCTTGCTGGTATTGGGCACCGGCCGGATTGCCAGCCTGATTCCGGCGGCGATGAAGGCGGTGCGGCCGATCGAGCAGGTGGTTGTATGGAATCACCGCGCGCCGAGCGCGGATGCACTGGTGGCGAGGCTGCGTGATGCGGGCTTTGATGCACGCCGGGCCGACGATCTGGAGGCAGCTGTGCGTGAGGCGGATATCGTCAGCTGCGCGACGCTGTCGACGGTGACGCTGGTTCGTGGGGCGTGGCTGCAGCCGGGCACGCATCTGGATCTGATCGGCAGTTTCAAGCCGGACATGAAGGAGACTGATCCCGATTGTTTCATCGGTACCGAGGTGTTCGTGGATACGGATGAGGCACCGAAGAAGTCGGGGGATCTGCTGGCTGCGATGGAGACGGGGTGCTTTGCGGTGTCGGACATTCGGGCGACGCTGGAGATGCTCTGCCGGGGCGAGCATCCGGGGCGCACGGATGCTGAGGCAGTGACGGTGTTCAAGGCCGTGGGCAGTGCTCTGGAAGACCTGACAGCGGCGATGCTGGTGTATCGGAAGAAGCAGTCTGCGTGATGTGACGCTTGGCTGCGCATTCCGGGAGGTTTGTGGTTGGTGTTTCTTCGCCCGGGGCAGAGGAGGACGGCGGAAACAGGCTCGGGGGGGTTGATGCGTGTCTGCGCTCCGGCCCGGGGGAGGCGCAGGAAACATAGCGGTCCGTAGCTATTGCTGGGGGGCTCGTCGCTTGTCGTCAGGGGCACTTTGTGGCGCCGATATCCTGGTGAAACAGCGGCTGGGGCGAGTCGGTGTTCAAGGCCGTGGGTAGCGCGCTGGAAGATCTGACGGCGGCGATGCTGGTGTATCGGAAGAAGCTGCCTGCCTGATGTCAGTATTCCCCCGGCCTGACTGGCGGAAAAATGAGCCGCTCGCGGTTCAGGGAATACCCGAATGGTTGCGGGCATTCGGCTTTATGTAGACTCCGTGCCTTCCCGGAATTCGTGACGCTGCATTCTGTTTGGCAACGATTTGTTGCGTCGTTTCTGTTCCGTGGCGATGTGGCCGGTAATGGCTGCTGGCGGTGCTCTGGCGTCGGCAGTGTGTGTCGTTGTTCGGGTTCTGTCAGGTCATGTAATGTCTGGTCTGCCTGAATCTGCGGGCCGTGTTTATCGCTGAAAAGTCGGGGGGCGGGGGAGTCGTTCCCCTTGTCTGATCGTTATCCACCCCCGGAATATCACGTGTCAATCGCCGTGCAGGCTGCTGTGCCTGCGGGGAACCTTGTCGAGTGCGCCCGAATCATGCGTCGTCATGGGTGGGTGAAGTCAGGGTGTTTTTAGTCCGTCCGATGGCTGTCCTTGTCGGGCGAATCTGCAGGATTCGGGCTTCATGCCTGAAATACTGAAATCCGCGAGGCGTTGATTTACATGCAAGAAGTCTGGTTACAGAACTATGACCCGGCCGGCAATATCTGGGTGTCGGCCCTGGTTGCGCTGATTCCGATTGTTTTCTTTTTCGTTGCGCTGACCAAGTTGCGACTGAAGGGCTATGTGGCGGGCACGATCACCGTGCTGCTGGCGCTGGCCGTCGCGTTGTTCTTCTACCGGATGCCGGTGTCTTCTGCGCTGGCGTCGGTGGTTTATGGCTTTTTCTATGGCCTGTGGCCGATTGCCTGGATCATCGTGGCCGCGGTGTTCCTCTACAAGGTGTCGGTAAAGACAGGGCAGTTCGACGTGATCCGTCGCTCGATCCTGTCGATTACCGAAGATCAGCGCCTGCAGCTGATTCTGGTGGGCTTCTGCTTTGGTGCCTTTCTGGAAGGGGCCGCCGGCTTTGGTGCGCCGGTGGCGATCACCGCCGCGCTGCTGGTGGGGCTGGGCTTCAAGCCGCTGTATGCCGCCGGACTCTGTCTGATCGCCAACACGGCGCCGGTGGCTTTCGGTGCAATGGGCATCCCGGTCATCGTGGCAGGGCAGGTGTCCGATCTCGATCCCTTCCTGATCGGTCAGATGGCCGGGCGCCAGCTGCCTTTCATGACGATGATCGTGCTGTTCTGGATCATGGCGATCATGGATGGCTGGCGTGGGGTGAAGGAGACCTGGCCGGCGGTGCTGGTGGGCGGTGGCTCCTTTGCCATCGTGCAGTTCCTGACGGCCAACTACATCGGTCCCGAGCTGCCGGACATCACCTCGGCCATCGTGTCGCTGGTGGCGCTCACGGCCTTCCTGAAGGTTTGGCAGCCGAAGACCATCTTCCGTTTCGAGAACGAGGAGAAGGACGGCGCTGCGCAGGGGCAGGCTGCTGCGAAAGCTGCGGCCAATGCCGAGCCAAAGGAAGTGCTTTCGACCGGCGCTGTTCTGAAAGCCTGGTCGCCTTTCATCGTGCTGACGGCGATGGTGACGATCTGGAGCATCAAGCCCTTCAAGGCGCTGTTCCTGAAAGATGGTGCGCTGGCCGACTGGGTAATCAACATCCCGGTGCCTTTCCTGCACAATTTCGTGCAGAAGGTCGAGCCGGTTGTGGCCAAGGCGACGGCCTATCCGGCGCTGTATTCCTTCAACTGGTTCAATGCCACCGGCACGGCCATCATCATCGGCGCAATCATTTCGATCGTGATGCTGCGCATGGGCGCCGGCAAGGCAATCGAGACGGCGGGCGAAACGCTGAAGGAACTGGCACTGCCCATCTACTCGATCGGGATGGTGCTGGCCTTTGCCTTTGTTGCCAACTATTCGGGTCTGTCGGCCACGCTGGCCCTGGCGCTGGCGCACACGGGTGATGCCTTCGCCTTCTTCTCGCCCTTCCTGGGCTGGATCGGCGTGTTCCTGACCGGTTCGGACACGTCTGCCAACGCGCTGTTTGGTGCGCTGCAGGCAACGACCGCGCAGCAGCTGGGTCTGCCCGAGGTGCTGACGGTGGCTGCCAACACCACTGGCGGCGTCACGGGCAAGATGATCTCGCCGCAGTCGATTGCCATCGCCTGTGCTGCCGTGGGTCTGGTCGGGCGCGAGTCGGATCTGTTCCGTTTCACCGTGAAGCACAGCCTGATCTTTGCGGTCATCATTGGTGCGATGACGGCGCTGCAGGCCTATGTGCTGCCCTGGATGATTCCGGGCGGCTGATCGTCCGACGATCATGACGTGACCACCATGTTGCCGGGCCTGCGCTGCTGAAGTGCCGGCCCGGCAACGTTTTCGGGATGAGGGCAGGGCCACGGGGCCGGTGGTGCTGATGTGCGATGCCGTGTGTTTGTCCATGCACCTGTCATGGACTGTGCGCAGGGCGACGTGTCATCATTATCGGTCTGGCTGGCCGTTCTGCCCGAACGTGGCTGCACCGGGTGTGGCCGCATCTGCCATTTCAGGAATTTCAAGATGATCATTGCCTCCTCTACCGACTATCGTCTGGCTGCCAAACGCAAGCTGCCTCCCTTCCTGTTTCACTACATCGACGGCGGTGCCTACGCCGAGAAGACCCTGCGACGCAATGTCGAGGATCTGGCCGAGGTGGCGCTGCGCCAGCGCGTGCTGAAGGACATGAGCCAGCTCGACACCAGCATCGAGCTGTTCGGTGAAAAGCTCTCCATTCCGCTGGCGCTGTCGCCGGTGGGCCTCACCGGCATGTATGCCCGGCGTGGCGAGGTGCAGGCGGCACGTGCAGCCGACAAGTTCGGCATTCCGTTCACGATGTCGAGCGTGTCGGTGTGCCCGATCGAGGAAGTGGCACCGAAGCTGAGCCGCCCGATGTGGTTCCAGCTCTATGTGCTGAAGGATCGCGGCTTCATGAAGAACGCGCTGGAGCGCGCGCAGGCTGCCGGCTGCTCGACGCTGGTGTTCACGGTGGACATGCCGGTGCCCGGCGCCCGCTACCGCGACATGCACTCGGGCATGAGCGGCCCCTATGCCGCCATCCGCCGTTATCTGCAGGCGATGACTCGCCCGCAATGGGCCTGGGATGTGGGCATTCATGGCAAGCCGCATGATCTGGGCAACATCTCAGCCTATCTGGGCAAGCCCACCGGGCTGGAAGACTACATGGGCTATCTGGGCGCGAATTTCGATCCGTCGATTTCGTGGAAGGATCTGGAATGGATTCGTGAATTCTGGAAGGGCCCGATGGTCATCAAGGGCATTCTCGATCCCGATGATGCGAAAGATGCGGTGCGTTTTGGTGCAGATGGCATCATCGTGTCGAACCACGGTGGTCGCCAGCTGGATGGCGTGCTGTCGTCGGCGCATGCGATGCCGGCCATTGCCGACGCGGTGAAGGGCGACATCAAGATCCTGGCCGACTCCGGCATCCGCAACGGTCTGGACATCGTGCGGATGATTGCGCTGGGCGCCGATGCGGTGATGATCGGCCGGGCCTACATCTACGCGCTGGCTGCCCGTGGAGGCGAGGGCGTGAGCCACCTGCTGGGTCTTCTGGAAAAGGAAATGCGCGTGGCGATGACACTGACCAGCGTGAAGAACGTATCGGAGATTTCCGGTGATCTGCTGGTGAAGGATTGAGGCGGGTTTTCTGTCTGCTCTTTTCCTGATGCCATTGGACGCGGGGAAGGCAGGCAGTGCTTTGATGAGGGCGACAGGCGTCAGGAATGACGGTGTCGCCCTTTTTGTTTCAGGGGAGTGGGCTCACTGCGTGTGGCGGCATGCTTGTCAGAAAGTCGAAAGCAGGGATAGAGATAGGGGCAAGGCGTGGTGCTGGTTGTGGGAGTGCTGCCCTGGTATGGATCGGGTGGGTCTTGGCTTTTTGCGGGGGGCAAAGGGGCCGGCAGGCATGGGGCTGGCGGACAGGAATGGGGCAAGGCATGCTGGCAGCGGCGGCAAGCAGTTGCTGGCGTTCTGCACGCTCAGGCGATCAGCCCTGCGTGGATGAAATCGTCGCGGATTTCTTCGGGCGGGGGCTTCTGGCGGCTGTCGTAGCGGATGGTGAGATAGCCTGCCATCGAGGTCATGGCGTCGCGTTCGGCGTCCCTGTCGGCGTCGTGGGTCTGGTCGTCGAGTTCGACGAGGGCGACGATCTGGTACAGCTCGTCGACGATGACGAAGTCGACCACCTTCTGCGCAAAGCGGCCGCGAATCGACAGGAAGCGGCCGGGTTCGACGTTTTCCTCGTCGTCGAGATCGGGCTCCATCAGGGCGCCCATCGACACCTGGGGCAGGATGTGGAATTCGGGCAGGGCCTCCTGCAGGCGCATCACGAATTCCAGTTCGTTGTCGGTGAGCAGGGCGCGTGCCTTCACCCGCCAGGGCCGCTCGGGCGGCTGGCGGCCGATGAGGAAGAAGCCGACCACGAAGGCGATGGCCAGCAGCAGAAGCCACGGCCACCAGGTTTGTGGCCAGAGGCGATTGAGTTGTTCCAGCGAGTTCACGACTGGGGCAGGAACGCCCGGATGAGTGCCATCCAGAGCGTGGCGCCGATGGGAATCAGCTCGTCGTTGAAATCGTAGCTGGTGTTGTGCAGCAGGCAGGGGCCTGCGCCGTGTCCGGTTTCGCGGTGCTTGCCGTCGCCATTGCCCAGGAAGAAATAGCAGCCGGGGCGTTCGAGCAGCATGAAGGAGAAGTCTTCGGCGCCCATCGTGGGTTCGATGGGGTTGATGAGGTTCTGCGGCCCGATGACATCGGCAATGACCCGGGCGGCGAAGGCGGTCTGTTCGGGATCGTTGAGGGTGGGCGGGTAATTGCGATGGAAATGGAAATCGGCGGTTGCACCGAAGCCGGCACAGATGTGCTCGCTGAGCTGTTTCATGCGCGATTCGATGAGATCGAGCATTTCCAGGGAGAAGGTGCGCACGGTGCCGGAGACGACGGCGGTGTCGGGGATGACGTTGGAGGTTTCGCCGGCGTGGATCTGGGTGACGGAGAGGACGGCCGCTTCGACGGGGTTGCGGTTGCGGCTGATGATGGACTGGAAGGCCTGCACGAGATGGGTGGCGATGAGCACCGGGTCGATGCCGTTCTGGGGCAGGGCGGCGTGTGCGCCCCGGCCGCGGATGGTCACTTCAAATTCGTTGGAGGAGCCCATGAGGGGACCGGCACGCAGGCCGACGGTGCCCACAGGCATGCCTGGCCAGTTGTGGGCGCCAAACACGGCGTCACAGTGGAAGCGCTCGAACAGGCCGTCCTCGATCATCCGGCGACCGCCGCCGCCGCCTTCTTCGGCGGGCTGGAAGATGAGGTGCACGGTGCCGTCGAAATCGGGATGTTCGCTGAGGTGGCGGGCAGCGGCCAGCAACATGGTGGTGTGGCCGTCGTGGCCGCAGGCGTGCATCCGGCCGGGGTTCTGCGAGCGGTGCGGGAAGTCGTTGACTTCGTGCATGGGCAGGGCATCCATGTCGGCGCGGATGCCGATGGCACGCGGGCTGTTGCCGCGCCGGAGCGTGCCGACTACGCCGGTTCCGGCCAGGCCGGTGGTGACTTCGTACCCCCAGCTGCGCAGCCGTTCGGCCACCAGCGCGCTGGTGCGCTGCTCTTCGTAGCCAAGCTCGGGGTGGGCATGGATGTCGCGGCGCAGTGCCTTGAATTCGGGAAACTGCGCAAGGATGTCGGGGTGGATTCGCATGGGCGTGATGGCGTGTGAATGCGTTGATGATCGAAGCTTATCACTGCATGGCCGGGCGGGTGATCCTGGCCCGGGACGGGCGCATCGCGGGCGACTGAAGCCGGGCGCCGCACCTGCTCCATTCAACGGCGCAGGCATGCCGTGCGCCGACTGTGTGTTTTCTGCTGCGTCTGGCAGGCGCACAAATGCGGTACGTGGCCTGATTCCGCTACGAACCATCGTTCAAGGTTTACCATCGTCGATTACCTCGTCCGGGTGTGAGAGACCGGCGAGGATGGCAGTACCGGGCACCTGGAGGCATGAATGGATCGTTTCTGGCTTGAGCATTATCCGGCAGGCGTGCCGACTGATATCGATCCGGATCAGTATGCGTCGCTCGTGCACCTGCTGGATGAGAGCATGGGCGGGCATGGGGCGGACGATGCCACCATCTACATGGGCAAGGCGCTGAGCCATGCCGATCTGCTGCGCCTGTCGCGGCATTTTGCCGGCTGGCTGCTGTCTCTGGGGCTCGCACGGGGGGCGCGTGTGGCATTGATGATGCCCAACTGCCATGCCTTCGTCGTGTCGTTCATGGGCGTGCTGCGTGCCGGCATGACGGTGGTGAACGTGAACCCGCGCTATACCGAACGCGAATTGCGGGAAGTGCTGCTCGACGCAGAAGCCGATGTGGTGGTGGTGCTGGAGAATTTCGCGCACACGGTGGAAAAGGTGTTGCCGCACGTGAGCGTCCGGCATGTGGTGGTGGTGTCGGTGGGCGATCTGATCGGCCTGCTGCGCGGCATGCTGACCAATCTGGTGGTGCGGCGGGTGAAGCGGATGGTGCCGGCCTATCGGTTGCCGGGCGCGAAGCGCCTGGCCCAAGTGCTGGCGCTGGGCGCACGGCAGCAGCAGGAGATGCCGGCCCTGAAGCCCACCGATCTGGCGTTGCTGCAATATACCGGCGGTACCTCGGGCACGCCCAAGGGGGCGATGCTGACGCACCGCAATCTGGTGGCCAACGTGCTGCAGGCGAGCGCCTGGTTCTATCCGGCGATGGAGAAACCCGGGTTGCCGCGCCCGGAAGGCCCGCCGGTTTTTGTGGGGGCGCTGCCGCTCTATCACATCTTTGCGCTGATGATCTGCCTGCTGGTCACGATGCGGCTGGGCGGAAAGGTGATCCTGATTCCCGATCCGCGTGACGTGAACAGCCTGGTGAAGGCAGTGGGGCGGCAGAAGGTGGTGGTGTTTCCGGGACTGAGCACACTCTACAGTCATTTGCTGGCCAACGAGGGATTTCGCCGGCTGGATTTTTCCAATCTGCGCATCACGCTGGCGGGTGGTGCCGCGTTGTCATCGACGGTGGCGGCCGAGTGGCTGCGTGTGACGGGGTGTGCGGTATGTGAGGGCTACGGGTTGACCGAAGCCTCGCCCACGGTGTGCTGCACACCCACCAATGCGATGGAATATCAGGGCACCATCGGCATGCCCCTGCCTTCCACCTTCGTGAAGATCATCGACGAAGCGGGCAACGAGGTGGCACGGGGAGAAGAAGGCGAGCTGGCGTTTCGGGGGCCGCAGCTGATGGCGGGCTACTGGCGGCGCGAGGATGAAACACGGGCTGCGATGACGCCGGACGGGTTTTTCCGCTCGGGCGACATGGCGGCGGTGGATGAGCGCGGGTATTTCAGGATTCTTGATCGCAAGAAGGATCTGGTGCTGGTCTCGGGCTTCAACGTGTATTGCAATGAAGTGGAGAACGTGGCCAGTGGCTGTCCCGGTGTGCGCGAATGCGCAGCGGTGGGAGTGCCGGACGAGGCCACCGGCGAGGCGGTGAAGCTGTTCGTGGTGCGCTCCGACCGCGCACTGACCGTGGAAACGCTGCGGGCCTATTGTGCGGAGCGGCTGACGGGCTACAAGCGGCCGCGTCATGTCGTTTTCGTGAAAAGCCTGCCCCGGAGTGATGTGGGCAAGGTGCTGCGGCGGCCGTTGCGCATGGGAACGATCGTGCCGCCGCTGGATGAGGCATGAGCTGACGGACATGTGATGCAGCGTTCTGCTGCATCATGTTGCACGAGAAAGGTTCAACAGGCCATTTGCAGATGCAGTGGCCTGTTTTTCTTTGTGCGTGTGCTTCGTGCTTTGCACACCCGCATACCCCTCACTTCCACGATGAGCCCATGAAAAAGCCTCCGGTTTTGAGGCCGGAGGCTTTTGATGCCACCGGCATCAGCCGGTGGCGGGGTGCTGCTTTTCTGATCGGAGATCAGAAGAAGTGGCGGACACCCACTGCGAAGCGACGGGGCTTGGCTTCGGTATCCACTGCGCCGTTGTCGGCACGGTCACCCTTGCCGAAACCAGCAGCAGCGTACACGAAGGTGCGCTTGCTCAGGCCGTGCGAGTAGGTCAGGCCAAAGCCGTCGACGTTGTTGTCTTCGCCCTGGTAGTCGTTACGGGTGAAGGAGCCATACAGCGTGCCGCTATCGGTAACCTGATAGCTGAGCGAGAGGTTCACGCCCTTGGTCTTGTCGGACTCACCCGTAACCGGCTTGGCTTCGTTCTGCACGTAGGCAAGGCCAGCACCGAAGGCGCCGAGCTTGGTCGACACCGAGGCGCCGAGCTGGTTGATGCTGTCCTGACCATTGATTTCAGCCTGGTCGACGGTCTGGTAGCCAACGCCAAAGTTGAAGGCACCCCATGCACCCAGAGCGCCGATGGCCATCGTGTCGCCCAGTTTGTTGATGTCTTCACCGGCACCGGTGGCTTCACCAGCAGCATAGGCTGCAACCAGCGTGAAGCCGCCCAGGCTGGGGGTGGCATAGCTGATCGAGTTGTCAACGCGCGAAGCGTAGCCAGCCAGGTCAGAAGACGAGTGGTACCAGCTCTGGCCGGTCATGTCGCCCTGGTCGATGACGGCGTGCAGCGGGGTGTACTGACGGCCCAGCTTGACGGTACCGAAGCCACCATCCAGACCAACCCACGACTGACCGTGCCAGAAACGTTCCTGGGCCTGGCGGCCGGTGTCTGCACGACCACGGTATTCCAGGGCAAAGATGCCTTTCACGCCGCTGCCCAGGTCTTCGGAACCCTTGATGGCGAAGCGGGAGCCGCCCCAGATGCCGTCGTTGACCTGCAGGTCGCTCTGGCCGCCGTTGGCGTCCTTGTTCAGGCTCTCGACAGCAACGTCAACGCTACCCGTCAGTTGAACGGAAGTTTGAGCTTGGGCGAACGCGGGCAGAGCTGCCGCAACGGCCAACGCAACAAGCGATTTTTTCATGAGTCAATCTCCTAAGTTTCTGGACTCGACCGGTTACGACCGTTGCCTGGCGCGTTACCGGGTCGAAACCCCCTCTGCTGTTCTTTGGCGACGGGGGCTTAAAACTATTGTCCCTAAATTCGAGGGGTACACAAAGAAACCAGACGCTTCACGCCAAGAAAGATACGTGTTTGTGGCGCGGGCGATACAGTCTTGCGGCTGAAAGGCGTTTGATTGGCCTTGAATGGCGACGACTTTCGGCGGATTGTGCTGTGAAATTCTTCAAGAAAAATCTGAAGATGAATGTCTATGGGGCTGCCGTATCGTGCTTTCTTCTTGCATGAAATGAAAGCCTGGGCGGCCGGCTGCAGGCATGGCTCGGGGGAGTTGTGTGTGTTGCAGCTTGTTGTCAATGGGGGGCTTTGGCTGCAAGCCGGTGTGGCGGGGGGGCTCCGCATTCGGGCTTTTGCCCGCCGGCTGCTACTGGCGTGGCGTGCTGGTGATGGTGTTTTGAGGATGAGAGATGCTGTGGTGTCAGGCCCTGCGGCGATGTGGGGAAGTGAGGTGCACAGGGGGAGACACCTCCGGTTTGCAGGCCCGGTGGTGGAGGTTCTGGTGGCGCCTGCCCACATGAAAAGAGGCTCCCGAAGGAGCCTCTGTGCTGATGCCTGAAGTGCCCGGTTGACGGTGTCATCCGGGCGGGCGGCGATCAGAAGAAGTGGCGAACGCCCAGTGCGAAGCGGCGGGGCTTCAGGTCTTCCGTGTTCGGGCCTTGCTGCTCCTTGCCGATGCCGGCAGCGGCATAGACGAACGTGCGCTTGCTGAGGCCGTGGACGAAGGTCAGGCCGACGCCGTCTTCAACGTCGTCGTCACCCTGCGGGTCTTCACGACGATAGCTGAGATAGGCGGTGTTGGCATCGCTGAACTCGTAGCTCAGGCTGGCTGCTGCGCCCTTGTTCTTGACATTGGGGCCGGTGACGTTCTTCTGTTCGACCTGGACGTAGGTGACACCCACACCGAAACCACCCAGCTTGGTGCCGATGGAGGCGCCCAGCTCGTTGGTGTTCTTGATGTTGTCGATGTCGGCGCCGTCGGTCACCTGGTAGCCGAGGCCAACCGTGAAGCCACCCCACTCGCCACGGGCACCGATACCGTAGAAGTCGCCGAGCTTGTTCAGGTCGTCGTTGCCGGCAGGCGCTGTTGCTTCACCTGCTGCGTACATGGCATACAGCTGCACGCCGCCGAAGGTGGGGGAGTCATAGGCGACTGAGTTGTTGATGGTGCCCCTGGCGTCGACCAGGCTGCCGCCGTGGTAGTACCAGTCGCCACCGGTCATGTCACCCGTGTCGTCGAGGGCCAGCTCCAGCGGGCCGTCCTGACGGCCGAGACGCAGCGTACCGAAGCCGCCGTCCAGACCGACCCAGGATTCACCACGCCAGAAGACGTTTTGTTCCCGGATCGTGCCGTCATCGGCATTGCCACGGTATTCGAGGGCGAAGATGCCCTTCAGGCCGTTGCCCAGCTCTTCGGAGCCCTTGATGCCGAAGCGCGAGCCGCCCCAGATACCGTCGTTGACCTGCAGATCGCTCTGGCCATCATTGGCATCCTTGTTCAGGCTTTCGACAGCAACGTCGACGCTACCAGTGAGCTGCACGGAGGTCTGTGCCTGGGCAAACACGGGAAGTGCACCCAGAACGGCCAATGCGATGAGTGTTTTTTTCATGATCAATCTCCTGAGTTTCCAAACGCGACCCGCAGCTACATGGTGATGCGCTGCATGTCTCCCCTTGCATCCGTTGCCGGAATGGTTCCGGTCTTGCTGTTTTTTGCAAGTTGGTGTGCCCAGTGTCGGCCTTGAAGGGGGCGAAGTCAAAGCGCAATGGGGGGTTCAGGGAAAAAAACTGCGATCCTGTTGTGTGGATGACACGATTGGCAGGTTGTTGCAGTCCGCTCTGGGTGTGCCACATGATGAAAAATGGCAGGGGGAGCAGCGGGCGTCCTGCTGGCAGCAGCTTCGGGGAGCGGGACGTAGGGGAGGGGGCTGCTGCTTGATGAATGTTGCTGCCGCCCCCTGCAGTGGTGCCGCTGCATGATGAAACGGCGTGTTGCTACCCGCTGCCTGGCGCTTGCCGGCAGCCGCACGAGGATGCCGTTCAGGCGTCGCCCAGGTCGTCGACGATTTCCCAGCTGGTCTCGACTTTTGCGGTGTGGGCGAGGGTGGCGAGTGCCGAGCAGTATTTGTCGCGCGACAGGGTGACGGCGCGTTCGACCTGGGCCGGATTGAGCTTGCGGCCGCGCACGATGAAGTGCAGGTTGATGCGGGTGAACACCTTGGGGTCGGTGTCGGCGCGATCTGCCTCGATGCGGACTTCGCAACCGCGGATGTCGTGCCGGCCCCTTTTCAGGATGAGCACCACGTCGTAGGCACTGCATCCGCCGGTGCCGGCCAGCAGCATCTCCATCGGGCGCGGGGCCAGATTGTGGCCGCCGCCTTCGGGGGCGCCATCCATGCCGATGAGGTGGCCGCTGCCGGTATCGGCGATGAAGCGCATGGTGCCGGGGCCCATCCATTGCACGTTGGTTGTCATGGTCATGGGATTTCGTCCTCCTGTGTTGGGGCTGTGCCCTGAGGCCGGGGTGTTTCAGGCCATCTGACGGAACCTACTATTATGATGTGTGCCCGGCGATGACGGTGCGGCTGCGTGAAGTGCCCGGAAGGACGATGTGCCGCACGGACGCCAGCCAGACGCCATCGAGGGCCGAATGGGAAAACGGGGGCGTCCCGGCGTGCAGGGCGCTGCGCCATCAATGCCGGGCTGGCGAAGTGTTCAGATGGTGCTCCCGGGTGATCTTTCCGGGTGGTGTCTTTCCGGGTGGTGTCGAGGGAATGCCGGGCAATGCGCATCGGGGCTGTCAGAGATTGGTGGCTTGTGCGCTTTGACTATGGATTTGAAATGACGCTACAATCAGTAGCTTTCCGAATCGAACTACATGGTAGGGCGCATGCGTTGCCGGGCTTGCCTTGGCATTCCTGATTTTTTCAGGGCGGTGCCTGCCACAAAAATCGATCAACAATCCCTGGGGGAACATGCCTGCAGGGTGCCCCTTGTCCGCCACGTTTTGGCAGCTATCCCTGTAACAGGTAGCGTTTTTTTCGTCAGGCAACATGAAGACTTTCTCAGCTAAAGCACACGAGGTTCAGCGCGACTGGTACGTCGTCGATGGTACGGATCGTGTGCTGGGCCGTCTCGCAGCCGAGATCGCCCGTCGCTTGCGTGGCAAGCACAAACCCGAATTCACCCCGCACGTGGACACCGGCGATTTCATCGTCGTCGTCAATGCGTCGCGCATCCGTGTGACCGGTACCAAGGCCGACAACAAGGTCTACCACCGTCACAGTGGCTATCCCGGCGGTATCTCCTCCACCACCTTCTCCAAGATGCAGGACCGTTTCCCCGGTCGCGCGCTGGAAAAGGCCGTGAAGGGCATGCTGCCGAAAGGGCCGCTGGGCTATGCCATGATCAAGAAGCTGAAGGTCTATGCCGATGAGAACCATCCGCACGCCGCTCAGCAACCCAAGCCCCTGCAGTTCTGAAAACCGGAGAGTCAGATCCCATGATCGGCGAATACAACTACGGCACTGGCCGACGCAAGACTTCTGTCGCCCGCGTTTTCATTCGGCGCGGTACTGGCAAGATCCTCATCAACAACCGTGACATCGGCGAGTATTTCTCCCGTGAGAGCGGCCGGATGATCGTTCGCCAGCCGCTGGCCGTGGCAGATGTCCAGAACACCTTCGATATCCGCGTGAATGTCCACGGCGGTGGCGAATCCGGTCAGGCCGGCGCTGTCCGTCACGGCATCACCCGTGCCCTGATCGACTACGACGAAACGCTGAAGCCCGCCCTGTCGGCTGCCGGCCTCGTCACCCGCGATGCCCGTGAGGTCGAGCGCAAGAAAGTCGGTCTGCGCAAGGCACGTCGGCGCAAGCAGTTCTCGAAGCGTTGATGTGGCTGTTTTCATGCCTGCCGTCTTTGCTGCGGTTGGCATGAAAATCCGGCTTTATGTGATGAAGGGCGCGTTGGCGCCCTTTGTCGTGTCTGGTTCATCCGTGTTCCCGGGCGTGTTTGTGTCGGGATTCTTGCCGTTTCATGTCGGTTTGGCCGTTCATGGGGCATTTTTCGAGGCGGATGACAGGGAGGCAGCGTTATGAAGCGCGATCGGCAGATCATCTTCCACCGGATTGGTCGGGACACCGTGCTCGACGGGTCCTTGCATTTCAAGGGGCGCCTCGATGTGGAGGGGCGCATCAATGGTTCGATCATCTCGGATGATCCGCGCCACAGCACCGTGCGCATTCTGGCGGCGGGCATGGTCGATGGCGAGATCCGGGCAGCCAATATCCAGGTTGCCGGTACGGTCAATGGGCCGGTTCGGGCTGCCCGTCGGCTGCAGGTGCAGGCAACGGCTCGCCTGAATGGCGATGTGGTCTACCGCGATCTGCAGCTGGAGCACGGTGCGCAGCTCAAGGGTTCGCTGAAATGCACGGAAAGTGACGAACCAGCCTTGAAACTGAATGCCGTCGGTCGCAAATATTGAGCTACCGGGCTCTGACTCGGCTATGATTGACAGACTTGGTCGGGAATGTTCAGTCTGTCTTGTCTTATTTGGAGTGGATTTCAATGTCTGACGTAGCAGAAATGCCGGCACCGCTGCTCTTTACCGACAGTGCAGCTGACAAGGTCAATGAGCTGATCCTGGAGGAAGGCAATCCGGATCTGAAGCTGCGCGTGTTCGTGCAGGGGGGCGGTTGCTCCGGCTTCCAGTATGGCTTCACCTTTGACGAGGATGTGGCCGAAGACGATACCGTCATGCAGAAGAATGGCGTGACGCTGCTGATCGACGCCATGAGCTATCAGTATCTGGTTGGTGCCGAGATTGATTACAAGGACGATCTGCAGGGCTCGCAGTTCGTCATCAAGAACCCCAACGCCACGACGACCTGCGGCTGCGGTTCCTCGTTCTCGGCCTGATCGGGCCGGGTCTCTGACCCTCAATGGCTTTGCCCCGGGGGGCAGGCTTGAGGTGTTGCGGTGCCGGTTGCCAGGGTGGGGTCGGGAGAGATGGTTGCTTTGCTGCACCTGTGCTTCCCAGGGAGGCCCTGATCGCACTCGCTTGATGTCGTGCCGTCTTTTACGCCGGGCTTCTCGCCCGGCGTTGTCGTTTTTGTCATTTGGACGGCCTTTCGGGAGTTGCTTGCAGGCCGTCCGGGTTTTCGGGGGCTGCTTCCGGGCAGATCCCTGGCCTTTGGTCAGTCGGTTGCCTGGGCCTCCAGCACGTAGGGCGTGTTGTTGTAGGCCAGAAGCCGCGGGTTGGTGCTGAAGTCGAGCATCGTCAGGCTGCCGGGATCGACCGCCACGATCTGCTCGGCTTCGAGCCCCAGCACGATGGCGAGCACGGCGCGGATGACGCCACCGTGGGTGACGACCAGTACGTTGCCGTCGTGCTGGTGCAGCTCGTCGAGCGCGGCGCCGACACGGGTGCGGAACTGCATGATGGTTTCACCGTCGGGAGGGGCTTCCTGCCCGTTTCGCCAGCGCTGGTAGTGCTCGGCCTCGGTTTCCAGCAGTTCCTTCACCGGGCGGGAAGTCCAGCGGCCGAGATGGGCCTCACGCCAGCGAGCGTCCTCGGGGGCGTTCTTCCAGCCCAGAAGGGCAGCGGTGTCGCGGGCGCGACTGAGATCCGAGCTGATGACATGGGTGGGCGCCCAGCGTTGCACGAGGGGCGCCAGGGCCAGCGCCTGCTGGCGGCCCTGAGCAGACAGCGGGATGTCGGCCTGACCCTGAAGCACCTTGGCGGCGTTCCAGGCGGTTTCACCGTGTCTGACCAGCAGCAGTCTTTTCATGATGGGTTTTTGTTGTCGAGACGTTGGCCTTCGGCATCGAAGCGGATGCGCGGAGAGGCAGGGAAGGTGAGGTGGAGCGTGTCACCGCTGACTGCGGGCGGTGGTACGGACGAAACGACGGACACGCGCGTGCCGGCCAGCATCAGGGTGCAGACGTAGCCGCCGGCCATTGGCGCCACTTCGATGAGGGTTGCCGGGGCGCCGGGCTTGCTGCCGTCGCCGGGTTCGGTCGACAGCGTCAGTTCGGTGGCGCGGTAGAGCAGCTGCGCCTTGTCCGGCCCGCCATCCACGGCCGCCAGTGGAATGTCCTGGAAGTGGTAGCGGCCATTGCGGGCCTCGACCGGCAGCACGTTGGCGGCCGGGGTGCCGATGAAGGTGGCGACAAAGGCGGTTGCCGGGTTTTCCAGCAATTCCTGCGGGGGGCCGAATTGCTGGATGACACCGCCGTTCATCACGGCGACGTGGGTGGCCATCGTCATGGCTTCCACCTGGTCGTGGGTGACGTAGACGCTGGTGGCGCCGGTCTGACGGTGGACGCGCAGCAGTTCGCTGCGCATTTCCAGCCGCAGCTTGGCGTCGAGGTTGGAGAGCGGCTCGTCAAAGAGCAGCAGGCCGGGCGCGGGGGACAGCATCCGGGCGATGGCCACTCGCTGCTGCTGACCACCGGAGATCTCGCTGGGGTAGCGTTCGGCCAGTGCCGAGATGCCCAGCAGCGACAGGACGCTGTCGACGCGCTGCCGCCGCTCGGCCACGGGCAGCTTGGCGATTTTCAGCGGCCATTCGATGTTGCCGCGCACGGTCATGTGCGGCCAGAGGGCGTAGCTCTGGAAGACCAGACCCAGCCCGCGGGCGCCGGGAGGGACGAGAATGCCCTGTGCGCCGTTGGCCACTTCGCGGCCGTGGATGCTGAGGCTGCCGCTGGTAGGGGCTTCGAGCCCGGAGAGCATGCGCAGCAGGGTGGACTTGCCACAGCCCGAGGGGCCGAGCAGTACCAGAAAGCTCTTGGGCGGCAGTTTCAGGTCGATGTGGCTGACGACTTCGTGGTCGCCATAGCGCTTGCCGAGTGCGTGGAGTTCGATGGCTGCGGGCATGATGCTTTCCATCTCAAGGGGAAGATCGTAGGGCTTCATGGATCAATCCTTCATCCAGGGTTGCGAGGCGTGCTTGAGTTTCTCGGCCACAACGGTGGCACTGACCGAGATGAGGGTGATGAGCATGGTGATGGCGTTGGCGTGTTGCAGGAAGCCTTCGCTGGCATAGCGGTAGGCCACCACCGAGAGCACCGGCATGGCCGGGGTGAACAGCAGCATCACCAGCGACAGGTCGCGGATCATCTTGACGACGACCAGCACGCCACCGGCCAGCAGGCTGCGCAGCGTGAGAGGCAGGTAGATGGCGAGCAGGCGGCGCACCAGCGAGGCACCGGCGATGGTGGCGGCGTCTTCGATGTCACCCGAGACCTGGGCCATTGCGGCACGGGCCGACTGCACCGAGAAGGGCAGGGTATAGGCCACGCCGGCAATCACCAGCAGGGTGAAGGTGCCGTACAGGGAGGGAATCGGCCCCCATGACTGGCTGAACAGCGCGATGAAGGCCGCACCGAAGGCGATGCCGGGCACCATGCTGGGCAGGAAGGCGATGGTTGCCAGCGGGCGAGCCAGCCAGCTGTTCTTGTAGCGGGTGGTGACGTAGGCGGTGAGCAATCCGATCTGCAGCGACAGGAAGGCCACGACCAGGCCCAGGGCCAGGGTGATGCCGAGGGTGCGCAACAGCAGCGGGTCGCGCAGGACACCACCCACGCCCTGTGACACTTCGGTGCCACTGGGGCCGAACCAGTAGTGCAGGGTGAGGCCGCTGCCCAGGTTGCCGGCTTCGCGCGTGAGGCTGGAGAGCAGCAGCACGATGAGCGGAATGACGGTGGCGAGCAGTCCGAGGCCAAGGCCGATGCCGGCCAGGGGCCAGCGCCAGCTGCCCAGCGGGAAGCGCTGGGTGCGTCCGCCCTTGCCCGACAGCGTGGCGAAGGATTTGCGGCCGCTGACCGCACGGGTGGCATACCACAGCACCAGGGCAGAGATCAGGATCAGGATCAGCGAAAGCACGTAGCCGCGCTCGACGCTGCCGGTCGAGATCATGCCGTAGAGGCGGGTGGACAGGGTGTGGGTGTTGACCGGCAGGCCCAGCAGCGCGGGGGCGGCAAAGTTGGAGACGGCGCCGGCAAAGACCAGCGACGATGCGCTGATGATGGCCGGAGACACCACCGGCAGGATGATGCCGCCGAGGATGCGGGCGCGGGATGCACCGGTCATGTGGGCCGCTTCGACCATGTCGGCATGTACCGAGGCCAGCGCAGCCGAGACCAGCATGAAGACCAGGCTGCAATAGTGCAGGATGAGCACGATGGCGGTGGGGGTGAGCCCCCAGGCCAGCCAGTCGGGCACCGACAGGCCCCATTGTTCGAGCCAGCCCACTTCACCGCCGGCGCGGTCGTTGCGGAAGACCACGCCCCAGGCGAAGGCGGAGGCAAAGCTGGGGATGACGAAGGGCAGCGAGGCCAGCAGTGCAATCAGCTTGCGCATCGGCACATCGGTCATCACTACCAGCCAGGCGAGCACGCCGCCGATGAGGAGCGTGCCGGCGACGGTGGCAACCCCGATGATGAGGGTGTTGCCCAGCGGGCGCCAGAGCAGGTTGCGGGAGATGCGGCCGGCAACCACGTCCTGCCAGACACTGAGGCCATCGTCACCCACCAGGGTGAGCCAGGCGATGCGTATCAGTGGTGCCAGCACGCAGAGGCCCAGCAGGATGGCGAGGGTCCAGGGAAGCAGGACCGGTGGCGAGAGAAAGCGTGGCAGACCTGCCGGCGGGGCCTGCACGCTGAGGGTGGCGGTGTTCATCGCTGTCTCGGGAAGAAGGAGGAGAAAGGCGGTGTCACTGGTAGGCGAGGATCAGATCCGCAACCTTGCGCCGTGCTTCCACGGTTTTGGCCGGGTCGATACGCCAGGCGTTCAGGGTGTCGAGGGGCACGGCATCGGGGTGTGGCTTGATGTTGGTGCGTGCGGCGTAATCGCCTGCCACCCGGAAGGGGGCATAACCCGGGCCGCCCGTGTCGGAGTCGTCACCCATCATGAAGTTGATGAGCAGGCGGGCTGCGGCCGGATTCTTGCCGCCCTTCACGATGCCGAGCGAAGCCGGAAAGAGGATGCCGCTGGCGGGCTGGACGGTGTGTGCAACTTGCAGGGCGCGGCCGCGATCCTCGTTGTCACGCCGGTCGCTGTAGGTGGCAAAGCCGATGGGCGGGGTCTTCTGGCCGCGCTTGCCGATGGCATCGGCCACGGCATCGGTGTTGGCGACAAAAACCGGCGAGTTTGCAAGCCAGTCTTCCAGCCATTTTTCACCGGCGGTCTGGCCGTCTTCCAGTTCGATCGGCTCGCCGAAGCTGGCCTCGTAGGCTTTGGCCATCTCGTCGTTGCGCAGCACGATCTCGGTGAACAGGTCGAGGTAATCGCCGCGCACGGTCGGGTCCACCGAGATGACGCGCCCCTCCCATTCGGGTTTGGTCAGATCCCAGAGGTTCTTGACCGGTGCGCCGTTGGGGTAGGCTTCCTCGCTGTACATCAGCACCTTGGTGGACAGGCGATTGGCCAGCAGAGGCTCTTGCAGTTCTGCCGGGACGCTGTCCTTCGCCGAAGGTGGCACATAACGGCTGACGATGCCCGGTTTGACCAGTTCACTGAGGACGACCGGGATGTCGCTGACGTAGGCGACATCGGCATTGCGGATGCCCGCACCGGCTTCGGATTTCAGGCGGGCAATCTGCTGGGTGGAGTTCACATCGAAGGCAACCAGGTCGATGCCGGGATAACGGGTCTCGAACGCCTTCTCGACCCGCGCGATCCGGCTGGTGAAGGCGTAGACGACGACCTTGCCTTCCTTGCGGGCCTGCGCTTCGAGCTGATCGGCGCTCAAGCTGTCGAGGTTCTGGGTTGATTGGGCCAGGGCTGTGGAGGACAGTGCCAGGGCAGCGAGCATCATCGGGAGGCGCATGGTGTGGGCTCCTTGTGGTGAAAACAGGTCAGTCGAAGCTGCCCAGTTCGCGTCGGAGTTTTTCCAGAGTTTCGAGCCCGGCAAGGGTTCGGCCCTGGTCATGACGGGCGAGGGTGAGCAGCAGTGCGTTGGTGATGAGCATGGGGACATTCAGGGTGAGGAACTGATTGCTGTCGCCGCGCGGGGCGGCCAGCATCAGGTCGGGGGTTTCGGCCAGTGTGTGGCCCAGCATGTCGGCAATGAGCAGGCTGCGGGCCTGGCAGGCGCGGGCATGGCGAAGCAGCAGCGGCAGCACCCGCGGCGTGCGGCGGAAGGCAAAGGCCACCACCACATCATCGGGGCCAAGCATGACGAGACGTTCGGCCAGTTCCCGGCCGTCATAGGCAATGTTGCGGGCGGGCAGCCCCGATGAACGCATGCGCCGGTCGAGCAGATCGGCGAGGATCTTGGCGTTGCCGGTGGCCCAGATGTAGATGTGACGCGCCTTGCCGAGCATGTCGGCGGCTTCGTCGAGTTTTGCCTGCGAGATGTGCTTCTGGCAGGTGAGCAGGGATTCGACCTCGTGACTGACCAGCAGGGGCCAGAGTTCGCCGTCGGCGGCGCTGGCCAGCGTGCGGGCCACCCGCAGACTGGGGCCGGCCGAGGCGCGTTGCTGCATGTCGAGCATGGCGCGGCGGAAGGCCGGATAGCCGTCGAAGCCCAGCTTCTGCGACAGGCGCACCAGGGTGGATTCGTGAACACCCGCTGAACGCGCCAGCTGACGCCCCGACATGAACAGGGCGCTGTCCGGATCGGCCGTCAGGACTTCGACCAGACGCCGTTCGTTTTCAGTGAGGCTGGTGCGGTAGGTGCCCAGCAGGGAGAGGATCGATTCAGTGAGCATGTGCGCAGATTAGGAGGGCTGCGAATGCCCAGGAATCCGTGTAAACCCGCAATACACGTTGCATATTTACCGTTTGTGCAGCAATTTTTGTCAAAAAGATTTAATGGCGCGGATTCTGCCATGAATGCCAGCTTTGGGTAAGACGCAAAAATGGTTTTTTTAGCCCGCAGTTGTTGGCAAAAAGCGTCATTTACGTGGCTTTCCTGTCGTTTTTGTGGTGTCGAGCCATGCGAGGGGAGGTGATTCGTTGTTTGTAAGGAACGGTGTCGCGTGCAGGCAGGATCTGCACGGAGGCGTGAGCGCGCGTTGTTTCCGAGGGCGCGGGCTGAAAGACGGGGGTAAGTGCCCTGGTCAAGAGAGGGTGGGCATGCGCCGGACAAGGGGGAGCAGGCCCGGGGCCGGGGATGACCGGGAATGGCTGTTGATGCCGATGGCCGAACGCGCCGGCTGGACTGGCGCCTGCGCTTCAGAGGGCACGCCTGTCGTTTGCGCACGGAGGCGGCAGAGGGCGTGCGGTTTACTGAAAGGAGGGGAACGCCCCCCAAGTCAGGACGCGACGCTGGGGCGTGCGCCGGGCGAGGCGAAACGACCGGAGCCGTGTCCGGTGATGTGCAGCTGATAGGGAAGATCAGCGTGGCGGGGCGAGGTGCAGGGCGCCGGAGATGGTGTCGTGCCGGGCGCCGGTGATCTGCATGAGCGCGACGGGACGTTGGTGGATGCGCTGCCAGGCCAGCCACGCAAAACCGCTGGCTTCGACGGCCAGGGGGGCAATGCCCAGTTCCTGGGTGGAGCGCACCGGCGTGGCGGGGCCGATGGCCTGCTGAAGTTGCTGCATCAGATGGCGGTTCAGGGCACCGCCACCGCAGACGTAAACGGCGTCCAGCCGGTGCGCCCGGATGGCAGCCGCCGTGGTTTCGACCGTGAGGGCCAGCAGGGTGGCTTGCACGTCTTCGGGGGCTGCGGACGCCGATGCGCCTGTGCTGCCGGAGGAGAGCTTGGCCAGATGGGCATCCAGCCATCCCAGATGGAAAAGGTCGCGCCCGGTACTCTTGGGCGCCGGCAGCGCAAACCAGGGCTCGCCCAGCAGTCGCGCCAGCAGGGCGGGGATGACCGTGCCGCTGGCTGCCCAGGCGCCGTCGTGGTCGTAGCGCAGCTGCTGGTGACGCTCGATCCAGCCATCGAGCAGCACGTTGGCCGGGCCGGTATCGAAGCCGATGACCTTCGCTGGCGAGCTGCTGTTGTCGATGACACTGAGGTTGGCGATGCCGCCCAGGTTGAGGATGCCGCAGCGTGCAGGAAGATCCTGAAAGACGTGGGCGTGAAAGGCCGGCATCAGGGGGGCTCCCTGTCCACCTGCCGCAATGTCGGCACTGCGCAGGTCGGCCACCACGTCGATGCCGGTGCGGGCAGCCAGGCGCGCACCGTTCAGGATCTGCAGGCTGTAGCCGTCGGCAGGGGCATGGCGGATGGTCTGCCCGTGCGCGCCGATGGATCGCACCAGATGCGCCTCGATGCCTGAATCATCTAGCAGGGCTGCCACGCAGTCGGCATAGAGATCGGCCAGCTCGTTGGCTGCGAGCGCAGCGCGTGCCAGCTCGTCATGTCCGGGGTGTTGCAGGCCGGCCAGGCGGCTGCGCAGCCCGTCGGGCATGGGCAGCGATGCGGTCGCCAGCGTGTGCTGCGGACGGCCCTGGTCGTCGAAGGTCATCAGCACGCCATCGACACCATCCATGCTGGTGCCGGACATGAGGCCGATGTGAATCTCGTGCGGTGCGGTGCGGTGAGCGGCCCCGGCTGCGCCCTGAGCCTCATTCTGATGGCCTTTGTCCGAGCCTGTATTGTCCGGGCGCGAATTCATGGTGCTGACGGGGCTGCGCTGATGGTTTGAACGATGGCAGGCAGCCCCGGAGGCATCACTCGAAGGCTGCGACCTTGGTGGCTTCCTGCTGGCGCATCATGCCGATGAGCTTGTCGGCGGAAGCAAGCAGTGCCGTGCGGCTCGGCACGTCGAGCGGCTGGGCGGGCTGGGGCAGCATCGTCGTCGGGTCGATCTGCTGGCCGTTGACCAGAAACTCGAAGTGCAGGTGCGGCCCGGTGGCCCAGCCCGACGAGCCGACTTCACCGATGAACTGGCCCTGTTCCACCTTGTCCCCCTGGCGCAGCTTGGGCGCGAAGCGGTTCATGTGGGCATAGAGCGTGCTCTGCTGGTTGTCATGGCGCACGATGACGACGTTGCCGTAGCCGCGCTGCGTGCCGATGAATTCGACGACGCCATCACCCACGGTACGGATCTTGGCACCGGTGGGGGCTGCATAGTCGACGCCCTTGTGGGCGCGCCAGTCACGGAAGACCGGGTGGCGGCGGCCCAGGCTGAAGCCCGAGGTGATGCGGGAGTATTCGAGCGGCGAACGCAGGAAGCGTCGCTTCAGGGCGTGCCCGTCGAAACCATAGTAATCGCCGGTGCCATCGGCCCGGTTGAACCACAGCGCGTCCATGCGCTTGTTGCCCGACTGGTATTCGATGGCGAGGATGCGACCGGGCTGGCCGGCATCGAGCGTGTTCGGGTTGACGAACATCTCGTAGACGAGGCGAATGCGGTCGCCCTTCTTCACGTCACGATGGAAGTCGAGCTCCGCGCCGAAGATTTCGTCGATGCGTGCCGTGATGGCGGCCGGAATGCCGGCGTCATCGGCAGCCGAAAAGAGGGTGGTGCTGACTTCGGCCGAGCGCGACACCAGCCGGCGCTCCAGCGCCTGCTCGCGGATGTCGGCCTGCCAGCGGCCGTTGCGCTGGGTGATTTCCAGGCGCTGGGCACGGGCCTTGCCGTTGCTGGTGCCATTGGTGCCGGCACTGGCAGGCAGCGGGTAGCTGAGCGACTGGATCTGGTTGCGCTGGTCGAGCACGGCACTGATGGCGCTGCCGGGTGCAGGCGTGAGCAGCTTGCGCGTCGTCGGGTTGCGGCGCAGGAAGTCGATCAGGCTGTCGTCTTCCTGACCGAGCTTGCGCAGCAGCGAGACGACGGACTCACCCCGGCCGACCGTGACCTCACGATGGAAGGCACCGGTGGTGGGCATGGGCAACGGATTGAGCGCAACCGGCTGGATCACGCGGGCGTGCGGAGGGGCTTCCTCGGTCAGCGGAGCGACGGCGAAAGCAGTGAGGGTGGCCACGGAGAGCGCGGCACCAAGAGCAGAAGCGAGTCGTTTGCCTGGGGACGAGTGCATGCTGACGGACGGGGTCGGGGTTCCCGGCCGTCTGGTGTCGACAAACCGGGGAGGGAAGTGGGCCGCCGGGACGTAAGCTCGGCTAGAATCCGCAAACAGCAATGGCGGATTACCCGTGTTGGCCGGCCGCAGCCTGCTCTTTGCCCGCACGGCGACATTCCTTGCCTTCGGTGGCGGAGGAACGGGCGAGCGGGGGGCTTGCCGGGTTCCAGCATCAGCCGCGCGGTGGGCGCCTGGCGCCGACCACTGGCCGGTGGAACGTTGCAGCAAACCCAGGAGAATTGGGACTGGGCCGATAACCCCAGATTGTAACGTCAAACGCACGTTGGTATATCGTCATTCATGCCCGAGTGTGAAATCGGGCGCATCAAAGCCAGTCAATCTCTCACATTTCCGTCCATTCATGTCATCCGTCGATCCGATCGAGCACTCCGTTCAGCAATCTTTGACCATCATCCGGCGCGGCATCGACGAATTGCTGGTCGAGGAAGAGCTGGCAGCCAAGCTCAAACGCAGTCAGCAGACCGGAAAACCCCTTCGGATCAAGCTGGGTCTCGACCCCACGGCGCCCGATCTGCATTTCGGTCACACGGTGGTGCTGAACAAGATGCGCCAGTTGCAGGATCTGGGGCATCAGGTCATCTTCCTGATCGGCGACTTCACCGCCTCCATCGGTGATCCGTCCGGGCGCAATGCCACCCGGCCCCCGCTCACCCGCGAGCAGATCGAGGAAAACGCGCGCACCTATTTCAATCAGGCCAGCCTGGTGCTCGATCCCGAGAAGACCGAGATCCGCTACAACTCGGCCTGGTGCGACAAGCTGGGCACGCGCGGCATGATCCAGCTGGCCTCGCGCTACACGGTGGCCCGCATCCTGGAGCGTGACGACTTCACCAAGCGCCTGAAGGCGGGGGTATCCATTTCGGTGCACGAAATGCTCTACCCGCTGCTGCAGGGCTATGACTCGGTGGAGCTGCAATCCGATCTGGAGCTGGGCGGTACCGATCAGAAGTTCAATCTGCTGGTGGGGCGTGAATTGCAGCGCGAATACGGCCAGGAGCCGCAGTGCGTGCTGACCATGCCGCTGCTGGAAGGGCTGGACGGCGTCGAGAAGATGTCGAAGTCCAAGAACAATTACATTGGCATCACCGAGCCGGCCAACACGATGTTTGCCAAGGTCATGTCGATCTCCGACGCGATGATGTGGCGCTATTTCACGCTGCTGTCGTTCCGGCCGATGGACGAGATCGAGCAGCTGAAGCGTGAATGCGAGGATGGCCGCAACCCGCGTGATGCCAAGGTGATGCTGGCCAGCGAGCTGGTCGACCGTTTCCACGGCAAGGGTGCCAGTGTGGCTGCGCTCGAAGATTTCAACCTGCGCGCCCGTGGTGGCGTGCCGGACGACATTGAGGAGCGCAGGCTGGAAGGCGCGCCCAAGGGCATCGTTGCCGTGCTGCGCGAGAGCGGGCTGGTGCCGTCCAGTTCCGAGGCCAACCGGATGCTGGCGCAGAACGGGGTGCGCGTGGATGGCGCCGTCGTCACCGACCGCGCGCTGGAGCTGGCGGCCGGCACCTACGTGGTGCAGGTGGGCAAGCGCAAGTTCTGCCGCGTCACGCTGGGCTGAGCGGTGTCGGTTGTCTTTTTGGCAAGAAAACTGCCTTTGCGGGTGGTGCGCAATCAGCCCCTGGGAATCATGATGATGCTGGACGTTGCCACATACGGTATCTGCGCGGCGGGGGTGAAGCTGCGATGAGGCCACTGCCATCTTCGGGCGATGCGGGCGGGGCAACGGGCATCGGCAGCCCGGCGCAGATCCAGGCGCTGCCCGCCGTGCTGCAACCCGACGAGGTTCGGCTCACGCTGGTGCGTCATGGTGAAACCGACTGGAATCAGGCCGGGCGCATCCAGGGACAGCTCGACCTGCCGCTGAATGCGGTGGGGCTCGCGCAGGCCCATGCGGCCGCCAGCCGTTTTGCGCTGGGTTCGGTCGATGTCCTGCTGTCGAGTGATCTGCTGCGTGCCGTGCAAACCGCCGAACCCATCGCGCAGGCTGCCGGGGTTGCGGCGCAGTTGAGCAGCGACTGGCGCGAACGTCACTTCGGTTCATATCAGGGGCAGGTGTATGCGGATCTCGCCCGTGAGCAGCCCGAGGTGTTTGCCCGGCTGAAGGCACGCGACACGGCCCAGGATCTGGACGGCGGCGAGAGCCTCACGGCGCTGATGGCCCGCATCGGCAGCGGCGTCGCCGACGTGCTGGTGCAGCACCGTGGCAAGCGGGTGGTGCTCGTCGCGCACGGTGGCGTGCTCGATTGCATCTTCCGGCTGGCCACCGGGCTCGATCTGGCCGCCCCGCGTCATTTCCCCATCTTCAATGCCAGCCTGAATCACCTGCGCTGGCAGAACGGCCAGTGGCAGGTGCTGCACTGGGCCGATATCGCTCACCTCGTGGAAAGCCGTGACGAGATCGACCCGCGTGAGCGCCCTGCGCTGGTGGCGGGCAAGGTCGGCTGAGGGTCGCCATTGGCTTTCTGCCTGTTTTTCTGCCGGTTTGCCGCCTGAACATCGGCGCCGGGCTGGTCCGGGGCGCGTTGACCGGGCACGGGCCTTCCCTATCAGGGGCCTTCTGCCAGTCCCGCCATGCACGGGCGGTTGTTCCGGGGGCTTCGCTGGCGCAAGCGGGACGCTTTGGCTAAACTCGGCGGATACCGGCCGTGACTGGCGATGGGGTAGAGCACTACCAGGGAGTGGCCGGTGTCAGTTCCTTCTTTCCTGCCGTTCGCCTGGGCAGGGTGTCTCGTGCAGGTGCCCGCGCGCCTTTTACGCTGTCTGGCCGTGCAGGCATTGCCGATTCCATTCACCAGAGTCGTTTGGCCGCCCCGTGTGGCCCCGGAGTAGATCATCATGTTTGACCGCAAGCAGACACTCGCCCAGGTTGATTCCGCCCTGTGGGACGCCATCCAGAAAGAGGAGCGTCGTCAGGAAGCGCACATCGAGCTGATTGCATCCGAAAACTACACCAGCCCGGCCGTGATGCAGGCGCAGGGCAGCCAGCTCACCAACAAGTACGCCGAGGGCTATCCCGGCAAGCGCTACTACGGTGGCTGCGAATTCGTCGACATCGCCGAGCAGCTGGCCATCGACCGTCTGAAGCAGCTCTACGGTGCCGAATGCGCCAACGTGCAGCCCAACTCCGGTTCGCAGGCCAACCAGGCCGTGTTCCTCGGGTTGGCCAAGCCCGGCGACACCATCCTCGGCATGTCGCTGGCGATGGGTGGCCACCTCACGCACGGCTCCCCGGTCAACATGTCGGGTCGCTGGTTCAACGTGGTTTCCTACGGTCTCAACGAGAAGGAAGAAATCGACTACGACCAGATGGAGCGTCTGGCCCACGAGCACAAGCCGCGCATCATCATCGCGGGTGCCTCGGCCTATTCGCTGGTCATCGACTGGGCGCGTTTTGCCAGGGTGGCCAAGGATGTCGGCGCCATCTTCATGGTGGACATGGCGCACTACGCCGGCCTGATCGCCGGTGGCGTCTATCCCAACCCGGTGCCGCATGCCGATGTCGTCACCTCCACCACCCACAAGAGCCTGCGTGGCCCGCGCGGTGGTTTCATCCTGATGAAGCCCGAGCACGAGAAGGCCATCAACTCCGCCATTTTCCCCGGCCTGCAGGGCGGCCCGCTGATGCACGTCATCGCCGGCAAGGCCGTGGCCTTCAAGGAAGCGCTCGATCCGGCCTTCAAGGTTTATCAGCAGCAGGTGGTCGAGAATGCCCAGGCGCTGGCCAGCACCCTGGTGCAGAAGGGCTTCCGCATCGTGTCGGGCCGCACCGAATCCCACGTGATGCTGGTCGATCTGCGCTCGCGCGGCATCACCGGCAAGGATGCCGAAGCCGTGCTGGGCAAGGCGCACATCACGGTCAACAAGAACGCCATCCCCAACGACCCCGAGAAGCCCTTCGTCACCAGCGGCATCCGGGTCGGTTCGCCGGCCATGACCACCCGTGGTTTCGGCAAGGCCGAGGCCGTGCTGGTGGGCGAACTCATCTCGCAGGTGCTCGACAAGCCCAACGACGAAGCCAACATCGCGGACGTGCGCGCGAAGGTCGAGGCGCTCACGGCGAAGTTCCCCGTCTACGGCGGCTGATCTCGCGTCATCCCTGACCTCGTCCCCGGTGTCGCGGCAGGTTGCTGCGGCACCGGACGGAGAACTCCGCCATGCACTGTCCCTTCTGCAATCACACCGAAACGCAGGTGATGGAAACCCGCGAGCTGGACGGTGGCGACAGCATCCGTCGCCGTCGTCGCTGCTCGGGTTGCGATCGCCGGTTCACGACCTACGAGCGGGTCGAGCTGTCGATGCCGGACGTGCTCAAGAGCGATGGCCGCAAGGTTCCCTATCAGCGCTCCAAGCTCGAATACTCGATGAAGCTGGCGCTGCGCAAGCGCCCGGTTTCCGACGAGGCACTCAACAACGCACTCGATCAGGTCGAGGCAGGCATCTTCAAGCTGGGGGTGCGCGAAATTCCCAGCGCTACCATTGGCCAGCACGTGATGAACGTGCTGCGCGAACTCGACACCGTGGCCTACATCCGCTTTGCCTCGGTGTACCGCAAGTTTGAAGACATCGTCGCCTTTGCCGATGTCATCCAGGAAATCGGGGATGCTGGTGCGGCCCCGGTCACGGGCAACGGCGCTCAGTCCGCTTCCGCTGATGGCGGGGCAGATGCCCCGGTGCCGGCCAGCCCATCCGTGCCGGGCGGGCAGGGCGCAGCCGCTGCCGATTCCCGCGCAGCCGGCGGGCGCAGTGCCGGCATGTCTCCCCGTCAGGTGCCCGCATCCGGCCCGGCAGCCAGCAAGGGAAAGCGTTGATGTTCACCGATGCCGACCGGCAGCACATGGCGCGTGCCATCGAACTGGCCGCACAGGGGCTCTGCACCACCATGCCCAACCCGCGGGTGGGTTGCGTCATCGTGCGAGACGGCCTGGTGGTGGGCGAGGGCTGGCACCGGCAGACCGGTCAGCCCCATGCCGAAGTGTTGGCGCTGGCCGAAGCAGGCGAGCTGGCGCGTGGCGCCACTGCCTATGTCACTTTGGAGCCCTGCGCCCATCATGGGCGCACGCCGCCCTGCGCCGATCGCCTCGTCGAGGCTGGCGTGGCGAAGGTCATTGCCGCCATCGAAGACCCCAATCGGCTCGTCAACGGCAAGGGGTTGGCCCGCCTGCGCGAGGCGGGCATCACCGTGCGCTGCGGCCTGCTGGCCGACGAAGCCACTGCGCTGAATGAAGGCTTCATCGCCCGGATGACCCGTGGCTGGCCGTGGGTGCGCCTGAAGGCTGCCTCCTCGCTTGATGGCTTCATTGCCCTGCCCAATGGCGAGAGCCAGTGGATCACTGGCGAACAGGCCCGCGCCGACGGTCATGCCTGGCGCGCGCGCGCCTGCGCGATCCTTACTGGCATCGGTACCGTGAAGGCCGACAACCCCTCGCTCACCGTGCGCCACGTGCCCACCGCCCGCCAGCCGGTGCGTGTGCTGGTGGATGCCCGGCTGGAAGTGGACGAGCACGCCGCCATCTTCGGCCCTGGCGAAGTCTGGGTGGCCCATGCGCTGCCCGACGACTGGCCCGATGGCGGCAAGCGCCAGCGCCTGCTGGATCGGGGCGTGCGGCTGCTGTCGCTGCCCGATGAAAGCCGGCGGCGGGTGAGTCTGCCCGCGCTGCTCCAGGAAATGGGCAAGGCCGGTTTCAACGAGCTGCACGTGGAGGCGGGCGCTGGTCTCAATGCTGCCCTGATGACGGCGGGCCTGGTCGACGAGCTGCTGCTCTATCTGGCGCCTTCGCTGCTGGGGGCGGGCCTGCAGGCCCTGAAGATGCCGCCGGTGCCCGCGCTCGATCAGCGCATCCGCCTCGCCTGGCGCGACGTGAGCCCGGTGGGCAACGACCTGCGGCTGCGGGCGCGGGTGCTCAACGCTGATGCCGCCGGGGAGCCTTCAGAAGGGCTGCATCCGGTGCCTGCCGCTTCCTGATGAGGTGTCGCTCCGGCCGGGGCCGTCCCGACGGGCGCGCCGGACACGTGGCATGCTGCGCTGCAGGCTGGTTCTGCCCCCGGCGATTGCTTCAGGCTTCGTGCACGGCCGGTGCCGCCACAGCGGTGCCCGCTTTCATCGCAGTACCCGCATGCCGCCTTGCCCGGTGGCCATTTCCGACACCGGCGGCGTGTGATGCTGCATGTGTGCC
Source organism: Lautropia sp. (assembly GCA_030523825.1). GTDB lineage: Bacteria > Pseudomonadota > Gammaproteobacteria > Burkholderiales > Burkholderiaceae_E > Lautropia. The sequence continues at coordinate 32,708 of JAUNHU010000004.1, forward strand.
GGTATCCGGGCTGAATGCGCCTACAATGAGGAATCCTCCGGGGCACGTCTTCGTGGCCCCATCAGCGTCAGGAAACAAACATGTTTACAGGCATCGTCGCAGCAGTGGGCAACATCCGTCGGGTCGAACCGCTGGGTGACGATGGCGTGCGCCTGTCTGTCGATGCCGGCTCACTGGGCATGGACGATGTCGCCATTGGTGATTCCATTGCCATTCAGGGCGCCTGCATGACCGTGGTCTCGATGACGCCCGACAGCTTCACGGTCGATGTCTCGGCCGAAAGCCTGCGCCGCACGGTCGGGCTGGCACAGCCCGGCCCGGTCAATCTCGAAAAGGCCATGCGCCTGTCCGACCGCCTCGGCGGGCATCTGGTGTCGGGGCATGTCGATGGTCTGGGCGTGGTGCGCCAATACCGTCCGGTGGGCGAAAGCCACCTGCTCGAAATCCTCGCGCCCTGGTCGATGGCGGCCTTTCTGGTTTACAAGGGCTCCATCACCGTCAACGGTGTCAGCCTCACGGTCAACGGCGTGCAGGATCTGGCGCTGGCCGATGCGCTGGATGCCGGCTGGGGGGCCGATGCCGCCGCCGTGTTGCGCGACACGTCCGTTGCCGCTCACCCGGCCGACCGCTGCTGTGCCTTCCAGATCAACCTGATCCCGCACACGGTGGCCGTCACCACATTGCAGCACGTCAAGCCGGGAGACAGGGTCAATCTGGAAGTGGACATGGTGGCCCGCTATCTGGCGCGCCGCAACGAAGTCGAGCGCATCGACGCTTCTCTTGAACAAAAGGTTGTTTAACCGGGCGACCCGACCGGGTCGGAAACTTGCATGACTAAGGATGAGATGATGACATCGCTGTCCAGCACGGCAGAAATCCTCGCGGATTTCCGGGCCGGCAAGATGGTCATCCTGATCGACGACGAAGACCGCGAGAACGAAGGCGACATCGTGATGGCGGCCGATTTCGTCACGCCCGAGGCCATCAATTTCATGGCGCGTCATGCGCGTGGCCTCATCTGTCTCACGCTCACCGAAGATCGCTGCCGCCGGCTGCGCCTGCCGCTGATGACCGCCGTCAACGGGACGAAGATGAGCACCAATTTCACGATGTCGATCGAGGCGGCCGAAGGTGTCACCACCGGCATCTCGGCGGCCGACCGTGCACGAACCATCCAGGCGGCGGTGGCGGCCGACGCAAAACCGTCCGACATCGTCCAGCCCGGCCACGTGTTCCCCGTGATGGCGCGCGATGGCGGCGTGCTGATGCGCGCCGGCCATACCGAGGCCGGCTGCGATCTCGGCGCGATGACCGGGCTTACCCCGGCAGCTGTCATCTGCGAGATCATGAAGGACGACGGCACGATGGCCCGTCTGCCCGACCTGCTGGTTTTTGCGCGTGAACACGGTTTGCGCATCGGCACCATTGCCGACCTCATCGCCTACCGCAGCGCTCACGAAACCCTGGTCGAGCGCATCGGCCAGCAGCGCGTGCCCACGGTGGCCGGCGAACTCGACCTGATGGCCTATCGTGACAAATCCACCGGCCAGGTGCATCTGGCGCTGGTGGTCGGCACGCCGCAACCCGATCAGGAAGCCTGCGTGCGCGTGCACGAACCCCTGTCGGCGCTCGATCTGCTGGGCGCGCCCAATTCACATGCCTGGCCCATCAACCCGGCCTTGCAGGCCATTGCTGCCCACGGCAATGGTGTGCTGCTCATGCTCAACTGCGCCCCCGATGCCGACGTGCTCGTCGGTCAGATCCGGCAATGGAATGCTGCAGACGACGATGAGGCGAAGCCGGAGTCGGCGCGCTCGAACACGCTGCGCAATTACGGCATCGGTGCGCAGATCCTGCGGGATCTGGGCGTGGGGCGCATGAAGCTGCTCACCCGCCAGCGCCGCATGCCCAGCATGGCAGGCTTCAATCTCGAAGTCACCAGCTATCAGGAGATCGGTGCAGAATGAGGTCTGGCGCTGCCTGTCGCGTGCAGCAGGCCCTGATGCCCGAGGTTCCGGCGGTGCGTGTCACCGCCGGCTTGAGCCGCAGATCCTGTTTCGCCCGGTAACATCACCCCCTAACACGAACACCCTTGGCCACGGTGCCCGCCTGAAGTCTCAGCGCAGCGGGCCGTGGTGTCCTCATCCGGGCGAACCGGGTTCCATTCGGTTCGCCCCACGCCGGGAAGCCTTTTCCGGATCGCTTCCCGACATCAACCATCAAACACACAACGGAGCAAACACATGAGTGTCGACCGAATCACCGGCTCGCTGCAGGGCGAAGGACTGCGCATCGGTATCGTGCAGGCGCGTTTCAACGAGGAATTCGGCAAGACATCGCTGGATGCCTGCCTGGCCGAATTGCAGAAACTGGGTGTGGCCGAGGCCGACACGCTGGTCTGCACCGTGCCGGGCGCACTCGAAGTGCCGCTGGTGCTGCTGCAACTGGCCAACTCCGGCCAGTTCGATGCACTGATCGCCATCGGCACCATCATCAAGGGCGAAACCTATCACTTTGAAGTGGTGTGCAACGAAAGCGCCCGGGGCATCAGCCAGGTCGGGCTGGAGCTGGGCATCCCGGTCGCCAACGCCATCCTCACCACCTACACTGAAGAACAGACCCGTCAGCGCGCTGCAGAAAAAGGTGCAGAAGCTGCCCGTGTCGCCGTGGAAATGGCCACGCTCTCCGGCATGCTCGACACGCTCGCCGGCGACGGCATCGAGGAGTGAGCAGCATGCAGGGACGCACACCGGCCGCTGCGGCGGGCAACCGCACGCGCAGCGCACGCCGTCGCTCGCGTGAATTTGCCATGCAGGGTATCTATCAGTGGCTGCTGTCCGGTGAGGATATCGGTGCCATCCAGGCGCACATCGAAACCGGGCCGGGCTTCGACCGGGCCGACCGCGAGCACTTCGCCACGCTGCTGCGCGGCACCATCACCCAGGCTTCTGCGCTCGAAGCAGTCCTGCTGCCCAGCCTCGATCGCCCGCTGAATCTGCTCAGCCCGGTCGAGCGCGCCATCCTGATGCTGGCCTGCTTCGAGCTGAAGCATCATCAGGAAATTCCGTATCGCGTCGTCATCAACGAGGCGGTGGAGCTGGCGAAGAACTTTGGCGGCACCGACGGCTACAAGTACGTCAATGGCGTGCTCGATCGCGTCGTCGGCTCGGTGCGCCCCGAAGAAACCCGCGCCGGCAGCTGAAGCGGGTTTTCCGGGAAGGCGCCGGAAATTGCACATTCGTGCTGCCGGAAGGGCGAGGCATCAGGGAGGGGCGTCAGGGCATGTCATTCGTGGCATGCCACGCGCCGGCGGAAACTCCTGATCCCGGCCAGGCACCTTCTCTCATGCCGGTATCTGATGTACACGCTTCACCCGGACACCCAGTTGGGGGGGGGGCGAAGCGTATCGTTGGTGCAGGGCGTGAATCAAAGTCTCTTTTTGTCAAGACAAACGATCGGTGCCGGCAATGAGCACGCCGGTTTTTTTCTGGGGGCGGCAGTCTTCCTGTCATGAATGAATTCGAGCTGATCCGGCATTTCTTTGCGCAGCAGCCCCCGCAGCTGCCGGCCGGCCATCCCGATTCGCAGCTGCCGGTACATTTCGACACCTCCTGCGCAGCAGCTGTTTCCAGCAGCCTCCTGCTCGGCATCGGCGACGACTGCGCGTTGCTCGATGCGCCTGCGCCCGGACAGGTCCTGGCGGTGTCGTCTGACATGCTCGTCGAGGGGCGGCATTTCTTTCACGGCACCGACCCCGCTGCCATCGGCCACAAGGCGCTGGCCGTCAACCTGTCCGATCTGGCGGCAATGGGCGCACAGCCCGTGGGCTTCACCCTGGCGCTGGCGTTGCCGGCTGTCGATGAAGACTGGCTCGCGTCGTTCAGCAAGGCGATGCTGGCGCTGGCCAGCCGCGCGGCCTGTCCGCTGGTGGGGGGGGACACCACCCGGGGGCTGTTGACGATTTCCGTTACCGTGATGGGGCAGGTGCCTGCCGGGCAGGCTTTGCGGCGCGATGGTGCGCGTGCCGGCGACGACATCTGGGTGAGTGGCGAGCTGGGTGCGGCGGCGCTGGCCGTGGCGCAGCGCCAGCAGGGACTGCCCGTCGATGCCCTGGCCGCGCAGCGCCTCGACTGGCCCATGCCCCGGCTCGCAGCCGGTATTGCCCTGCGGGGCATCGCTTCGGCAGCGATGGACATTTCCGACGGGCTCGCCGGAGACCTCGGTCATCTGTTGAGTGCGTCCGGACGTTGTTGTGGGCAGTCGCTGGGGGCCGAACTGATGGCATCGGCATTGCCGCTGGCCGCGCCGCTGCATGCCTTGCCCCAAGCCGAGGCGCTGCACCACGCCCTGCACGGCGGCGACGATTACGAACTGCTGTTCACCGCGCCGCCCGACAGGGCCGCCACCATCAGCCGGCTGTTGCCCGAAGCCCGCCGGGTTGGGCGGATCATCGCCGGACGCGCTATCCTTCTCCTCGACGACAATGGCCGGCAACATCCCGTCGGCGCTTTTGGACACGACCACTTCGCATCATGAACGACAAGGCAGAAGACGTTACCGACCTGGTCCGCCCCGATGGCACCTTTGGCCGGATCAGGCCCTCATTCGATTTCATGAAAGGCCGGCTCTCGCGCTGGATCGCTTTCGGTTTCGGGAGTGGCCTGTCCTCCGCTGCCCCCGGCACGGTGGGCACCCTGTTCGCATGGGTCAGCTTTGCTCTGCTGGAACCCCTGCTGGGCAGCGTCGGCATGGGCATCCTCATCCTGCTGGGGCTGGCGGCAGGCTACTGGGCCATCGACCGCACCGGCCGCGACGTGGGCGCGCACGACCACAGCGCCATCGTCTGGGATGAGGTCGTCGCCTTCTGGCTGGTGCTGTGGCTGGTGCCCGGCGATTTCGGCTGGCAGCTCTGGGCCTTCCTGCTTTTCCGCATCTTCGACATCGTCAAGCCCGCGCCCATCCGGGCCATCGACCGCCAGTGGCAGAGCGCCTTTGGCGTGCTGGCCGACGACCTGATGGCCGCGCTCTACACCGTGGTGCTGATGGCCGTCTGCGCACGCATCTTCTGATGTTCCGGTTCACTTGTGGATACTTGATCGAGCCCTGACGACGCGCAGGACAGGTGTCTCGCATTGTTCCCTGTCCTGCATGCCTTGAGGGGCTTCGCGGGGACGAAGAAGTTCATCACTCGCTCCCACATACGGAGATCGCACCTTGGAACACGCAGTCAGCCAACCGGACAACGAAGCCCCTCTCACTGAAGCCACCACCGAAGCCTCCTTCACAGAAGCCACCCCCACCGAATGGGCCAGACTGCTGGGCGACGAGGTGGCAAGCCTTGGCTTGGGGCGCATCGCCACGGCAGAGTCCTGCACGGGCGGCCTCATTGCCGCTGCCTTCACCGATACCCCGGGTTCCAGCGCCTGGTTCAGCCGCGGTTACGTCACCTATGCCAACGAGGCCAAGGTGGAAATGCTGGGCGTTTCCGCCGACAGCCTGCGCGAGCAAGGCGCCGTCAGCGAAACGGTGGTGGCACAGATGGCCGAGGGTACCCTGCGCGCCTCGGACGTGTTTCTCGGCATGGCCGTCAGCGGTATCGCTGGCCCCGATGGCGGTTTGCCCGGCAAACCCGTGGGCACGGTCTGCTTCGGCTGGGCCATCCGCTGGCCGATGCAAGCTGATGGTGCGCCGCTGGTGCGCACCGAAACCCGGCATTTCGAGGGAGATCGCGCCAGTGTCCGCCAGCAGACCGCCGTTCACGCCTTGCGTGGTGCGCTGCGGCTCATTCAGGTCATGCAGGCCGATCAGCCGCCGGCGTGCTGAATCCGCGAGGCCTCCTGCGCGCCACGCGGGGAGGCATCATGCCGGCATCTGGCATTCGGGTCCTGCTGCAGCACCAGCTCTGGCTCCGGCTTTGGAATCTGGCATCAGACTCCTGCTGGAGCTGCTGCTTCAGCTCCTGCTCCAGCATCCCGTATCTCGCATCCGGCTGCAGTTTGTCGTTTCTCAATACGTCATGCCTCTCAAGGCCGAGGCACATGGCAGGAAGCAATTGGCTGGTGACAGAGGCGGTGAACCTTGCAGGCTGGCTGACATGAAAACCACGCCGAATCAATCATCCGTCCGGCCGTTTTGGCCGGGGCGCGGGGGCTTCGATCAGTCGACTGGCCTCGGCCATGTAACCGAATCCACATAGCTGGTTGTATATACAGTATTTTGGTGCCATAATCCGCCCCATCGACATTACCTCTTTCTCCCCACAGGACAATCGTTATGGTCATGGATGACAAAGCGCGCGGCGAAAAGGCCAAGGCCCTGTCCGCAGCACTGGCACAAATCGAAAAGCAGTTCGGCAAGGGCTCCATCATGCGCATGGCCGACGGCGAGGTCGCGCCCGATCTCGAAGTCGTCTCCACCGGCTCGTTGGGCCTCGACATCGCGCTGGGTGTCGGCGGTCTGCCCCGTGGCCGTGTCGTCGAAATCTACGGCCCCGAGTCTTCCGGCAAGACCACGCTCACCCTGCAGGTCATCGCCGAGATGCAGAAGCTGGGCGGCACCTGCGCCTTCATCGACGCCGAGCATGCGCTCGACGTGCAATACGCTGCCAAGCTGGGCGTGCACCTGCCCGATCTGCTCATTTCCCAGCCCGACACCGGCGAGCAGGCACTCGAAATCTGCGACGCGCTGGTGCGTTCCGGCTCGGTCGATCTGGTCGTGGTCGACTCGGTGGCGGCACTCACGCCCCGTGCCGAGATCGAAGGCGACATGGGCGATTCGCTGCCCGGTCTTCAGGCCCGCCTGATGAGCCAGGCGCTGCGCAAGCTCACCGGCTCCATCCAGCGCACCAATACGCTCGTCATCTTCATCAACCAGATCCGCATGAAGATCGGCGTCATGTTCGGCAACCCCGAAACCACCACCGGTGGCAACGCGCTCAAGTTCTATGCGTCGGTGCGTCTCGACATTCGCCGCACGGGCTCCATCAAGAAGGGCGACGAGATCATCGGCAACGAGACCCGCGTCAAGGTCGTCAAGAACAAGGTGTCGCCGCCGTTCAAGAGTGCCGAGTTCGACATCCTCTATGGCGAGGGCACCTCGCGCGAAGGTGAAATCATCGACCTGGGCGTCAGTGCCGGCTTCGTCGAAAAGAGCGGTGCCTGGTACAGCTACAACGGCGAGCGCATCGGTCAGGGCAAGGACAACGTCCGCGAATTCCTGCGTGAAAAACCCGAGCTGGCTCTCGAAATCGAGAACCGCATCCGTGCCTCGCTGGGCATCGGCAGCCGTGGCGGCGATGCCCCAGCGGGTGCTGCCGATGAGGTGCTCGTGAAGGAGGAGAAGAAAACACGCGGCTCCCGGGGCGCCGCATCACGAGATGCTGCTGCAGAAGACGTGCTGCCCGAGTGACTTCGGTAGCACCTGACCTGAAACAGGCAAGGGGGCACCAGTGGAGTGTGCCCCTTGTCGTTGCCGGTTGCCGCCGCTCGCCAGTCGCCGGTCGTGCGGCATGGTGAGGTCGCCGCTGCCTGACGTACAGGCGTGCGTGCCGGGCCGCGCAGACCAACATGGCTCAGATCGTCTGAATCTTCAGAGAAAACGAACTTGCGATGCATGACGGATACGACAACCTCAACGATCTGCTCGCGCAGGAGCAGCGTCCGGAGGCGCAACGCAAGGCACTGAAGCAGCGTGCCATTGCGCTGCTGGCCCGGCGGGATCACAGCCGGGCCGAACTGGCGCGCAAGCTGCTGGCGGGCCCGCCGCCGTTGCGCCGCCGCCGCAACCCGGCGATGCAAGGGCAGGGGGGGCGGCGTCGTTCATCGTCAGAAGGGGCCGATGCCCCCACTTCCACCGTCCATGCCTCACCAGACGATGATGTCTCGCCAGCAAGGCATTCGTCGTTGCGTGCTGATGGGGTTTCCTCCCTGATTCCGCGTGCAGACGACGATCATCGGGCGGCGCAGCATCGGCCCAGCGCTGAACTGGTCGAGTCAGTCCTCGATGAGCTGGTATCGCTGAAGTTCCTGTCGGACGAGCGCATGGCCGAATCGCTGGTCAGAAGTGCGTCCGCGCGTTTCGGTTCGGCGCGGCTTGCGCAGGACATGCAGCGCAAGGGGCTGGCCGAGGGCCTGGTGGCCGAGGTGCTGGCCCCGCTGGCCGACACCGAGCAGGAGCGGGCGCAGGAGATCTGGAATCGCCGTTTTGGTAAGGCACCTGTCGACATGAAGGAGCGTGCCCGTCAGTATCGTTTCCTGATGAGCCGTGGATTTTCTGCGCGGGTGGTGTCTGCCGTCGTGCCCCGTGTCACGGGTGGCGCTCAAACCGATGACGACGAATTTCCCGACTGACCGTCATGGCGGTCATCGTCGCGCCGAATCGGAGATCATCTCCTGCCGATTGCAGGGCTACCCCACCGGGGAATCGCGTCTCCTGCAATCAAGGAGGCTGGCATGGCGGGGCCTCGAATCGTGGGCACACAGGGATCTGGACGTGCCGGGGATCGCGGGCATCCCGCCCATCCCGGCAAATCGGTGGCGCATCGGCACGGGAAATCATGGTGCCCCTGAAAATCAGCGTTACCGGGTAATCCCGATCGGGGCGCTTTCGATCAGGGATAACCCCGATCGGATTGGCTGCACACCGGGGCGCAAAAGGGCGCTATGCTGCCGGATTGGCGCAGTCGCTGTGATAGCATGGGCCAGGCAAAAAATGTGACCCAACCGAGATCTCCATGAAAATCCACGAGTATCAAGGCAAAGAAATCCTGAAGCGTTATGGTGTGCCGGTGCCACGGGGCATCCCCTGCTTCAGCGTCGAAGAAGCCGTCAAGGCGGCTGAGCAACTGGGCGGTCCGGTCTGGGTCGTCAAGGCACAGATTCATGCAGGTGGCCGCGGCAAGGGCGGTGGCGTCAAGGTCGCCAAGTCGATCGCCGAAGTGCGCCAGTATTCCGATGCCATCATGGGCATGCAGCTGGTCACGCACCAGACCGGCCCCGAAGGCCAGAAAGTGCGTCGCCTGCTCATCGAGGAAGGCGCCGACATCAAGAAGGAACTCTATGTCGGCATCGTCATCGACCGCCAGTCGCAGAAGATCTGCGTGATGGCCTCCAGCGAAGGCGGCATGGACATTGAGGAAGTGGCCGCCGAAACGCCCGAGAAGATCCACAAGGTCTTCTGCGATCCGGCTGCCGGCCTCACCGATGCCGAAGCCGATGAGCTGGCCACCAAGATCGGCATTCCCGCCGCCAGCCTGCCCAAGGCTCGTGTCGCCCTGCAGGGTCTCTACAAGGCGTTCTACGAGACCGACGCCTCGCTGGCCGAGATCAATCCGCTGATCCTCACCGGCTCGGGCGATGTCATCGCGCTGGATGCCAAGCTCAATTTCGACTCCAACGCGCTGTTCCGCCATGCCGACATCGTCGAGATGCGCGATCTGGACGAAGAAGATCCGGCCGAAGTCGAAGCCTCGAAGTTCGATCTGGCCTACATCCAGCTCGACGGCACCATCGGCTGCCTGGTCAACGGCGCCGGTCTGGCAATGGCCACGATGGACACCATCAAGCTCTTTGGTGGTTCGCCGGCAAACTTCCTCGACGTGGGCGGCGGCGCCACCACCGAGAAAGTCACCGAAGCCTTCAAGCTGATGCTGAAGAACAAGGAAGTGAAGGCCATCCTGGTCAACATCTTCGGCGGCATCATGCGTTGCGACACCATCGCCGCAGGCGTCATCGCTGCCAGCAAGGCCGTCAACTTGGGTGTGCCGCTGGTCGTGCGCATGAAGGGCACCAACGAAGATCTCGGCAAACAGATGCTGGCTGAGTCCGGCCTGCCGATCATCTCCGCCGATTCGATGGCCGATGCTGCCCGCCTGGTGGTTGGCGCGGCAGAAAGCAAGTAAACAACGCCCTGAAAAATTCGAGGACCAATCGTCATGTCGATCCTGATCAACAAGGACACCAAAGTCATCACCCAGGGCATTACCGGTAAAACCGGCCAGTTCCACACGCGCATGTGCCGGGACTATGCCAATGGCAAGAACTGCTTCGTCGCGGGCGTCAATCCCAAGCGCGCCGGCGAAGATTTCGAAGGCATTCCCATCTACGCCTCGGTGAAGGACGCCAAGGCCGAGACGGGTGCCACCGTTTCCGTCATCTACGTGCCGCCCGCAGGCGCTGCCGATGCCATCTGGGAGGCTGTCGAAGCCGAACTGGATCTGGTCATCTGCATCACCGAAGGCATTCCCGTGCGTGACATGCTGGTCGTGCGCGACCGCATGCGCAAGGCCAACAGCAAGACCCTGCTGCTCGGCCCCAACTGCCCCGGCCTCATCACCCCCGATGAGATCAAGATCGGTATCATGCCCGGTCACATCCATCGCAAGGGCCGCGTCGGCATCGTCTCCCGCTCGGGCACGCTCACCTATGAAGCCGTTGCTCAGGTCTCGGTGCTCGGCCTCGGCCAGTCGTCGGCAGTCGGTATCGGTGGCGACCCCATCAACGGCCTCAAGCACATCGACGTGCTGAAGATGTTCAACGACGATCCCGACACCGATGCCGTCATCATGATCGGCGAGATCGGCGGTCCCGACGAAGTGAACGCCGCTCTCTGGGCCAAGGACAACATGAAGAAGCCCGTCGTCGGCTTCATCGCTGGTGTCACCGCGCCCCCGGGCAAGCGCATGGGCCACGCCGGTGCGCTCATCTCCGGCGGTGCCGATACCGCCGAGGCCAAGCTGGAAGTGATGGAAGCCTGCGGCATCCGCACCACCAAAGACCCGTCCGAGATGGGCAGCCTGCTGAAATCCGTGCTCTGATCCCGTCGCAGGTGGCAGGCTCCGGCTCATCCCGTTGGCCAGCCTGCCCGATCTGCCGACATGTGACAGTTATCGGGTCCCGGTTTTGGGGGGCAAGTCTGCACGCCACGGCAGCAGAACATCCCTCAGCCTGATCCAGGTTGTACCACCACCGCCATGTTGCCAGCCGCGCAACATGGCGGTTTTCTTTTGCCGGCACAAATCCGATCCGCCTGACCTGGGTCTGCTTGCACGGCCCTGACGAATGAATAGGCGGCCGCCAGGCATGGCGGTGCAAGGCTCTGCCATGTCGGTCGCCCCCGCAACCCGCCCGGCGGGGTGGGAGTCAGCCGAACTCTGGCCGCGCCAATGCCCGCCGGAATCACGCCCTGCAGTATCGGGCGCACGACAGAAAGCGCCCTGGCCCCAAGGCAGTCTTGCCGCCTGATCCCCCGTGTCAGCCGCTGGTGGATGGCACCATTCCGGCTTTGGAGACTGCCCGCTAGAGTGTTCGGCGCGTGTGCGGATGCTCCGGACGTGTCCCGTCCTGTTCGTGCCGCTCGCGCTGGAGTCGAGATGATCGGGGGCGTGCAGGATCTCATGAGCAGCCACGCCCTGCCTATCGGGGAAGGGTGAACGATGAGCGCTGGCCAACAGGATTCAGCAGACAAGGGACTGGGCCAGTTGACGCTCGTGGCGGCGCATTGTCCGCTGCGCACCTACCTGCTCACCCAGCCCACCACCACCATCGGCCGGCGTGCCTCCAATCTGCTGGTGCTCGATGATCTGACGGTGTCGGGCGAGCATGCCATGCTGCTGGTGACGGAAACTGACGCCATCATTCAGGATCTCGACAGCCGCAACGGTACCCTGCTCAACGGCAAGCCCGTAGCCCGTGCGTTGATCCATGATGGTGACTGCATTGATATCGGCGTCTACCGTCTCATCTACCACCGGCAAGTGCAGGTCGACGATCCCCTGTCCCTGCGTTCCGCGGATGCCGATGCTGCACGCACATTCCCACCGGTGGACGGTGGGCGAGGGCGTTCGACATCATGGCCGAATCCGGAAGTCCGCCATCCGGTCGATCCGGCCAAGTTTCCCCCCTTGCGCTGGCTGAACACCGACGGTGCGACTGCCGGCACAGGCTTTTCCGTGCCATCTTCCCACGGTCATTTCACGCCCTGGATGTCGCCTGGCGCCGTGGGCGAGGGCGCATCATCCGCCGGGTTCATCGACGGTTTTCAGCGGGCGCCACGGCTGCCGCCTCGTCCGCTCTCGCCGGTAGCGCCGGCGGCGGGGCCGCAGCGCATCCCCCTCAACCAGCCCGAAGACTTTCACGGGGTGTCGCTGCGTTTTCTGGGTGGGCATGATGCCGGGCGCCTGTTGCTCGTCGATCGCCCCATCGTCAGCGTGCGCAATGGCAGCGGGCAGGTGGCGGTCGTCACCCGTCGTGCCGATGGCTTCTTCCTGACCCATGTCGAAGGGCACGCCTATCCGCTCGTCAACGGCGAATCCATCGGCCTGGGGGCGCACCCCCTGCGCAACCATGACCTGATCGAACTCAGCGGCACCATCATCCAGTTCTGTCAGGCCCCGCCGGAGCGTCCTTCGTGACGCTGCACCTGCTCAAGACGCTCCATTCCTGGCTGCGCTCGTGGCGCCTGTGGGCCACGCTGGCCGGGCTGGGCATCGTCCTGCTGTCGGTGGCCGTACTGCTCGGGCACCTCGGCGTTCCGGCGGTGCAGACGCTCGACCGCCTGCATCAGGACCAGCGTCTGCGCTGGCTGCCGGCATCCTTCGAGCCCCGCGTGCTCATTGTCGACATCGACGAAAAGAGTCTCGCCGAGCAGGGGCGCTGGACCTGGCCCCGGCGTACCCTGGCACGGCTGGTCGAGCGGATCGTCGATGAAGGAGGGGCGAAGGTGCTGGGGTTCGACGTGGTCTTTGCCGAACCCAACCATGTCGATGACGACAATGCCCTGGTCGATGCAATCCGGGGGCGTCCGGTCGTGCTCGGTTATTACTTCTCGCGGCACGCCGGCGCACATCACATTGGCCGTCTGCCGGGGCCGATCTTTGAAGGGCGCCTCTTTGCGGGCCACCGTCTGCCACAGTGGGACGGCTTCGGTGCCAACCTGGAGCATTTCAGTGATGCCGCCCGTGCCAGCGGCTTCTACAACGCCCGCGTCGATGATGACGGTGTCGTGCGCTCGGTCCCGGTCCTCACGCTGTTCGAGGGCCAGATGTACGAATCACTGGCACTGGCCATGCTGCGGGTGCATGCCGGCAACCCGCCGGTTCGCATGGATGGCCAGCAACTGACGCTTGACGAGCAGATTCGCCTGACTCTGGCCGAAGACCTCAGCGTCCGCGTTCCCTTTGCCGGCAATGCCGGGCCGGGTGCCGGGCGTTTCGAGTATGTCTCGGCCACCGATGTCATCAATGGGCGTGTCGACCCCGCCCGCTTCCGGGATCGCATCGTGCTGGTGGGCGCCTCGGCCCACGGCATCGGCGACCGTCATGCCACACCTGTCAACACCCGTACCCCGGGGGTGGAACTGCATGCCACCGTGATTGCCGGCGCACTGGACGGCGATATGCCCGGTGAGCCCTGGCACGCCGCTCATGTAATGGCTATCGTCACCCTGTTGCTGGGCTGTCTGTCGGCACTGTGGATGCCCCGCCTGGGGGCGCCGGGCATTCTCGGTCTCGTCTGTGCGCAACTGCTGCTCCTGCAACTCGGCGATGCCCTGATGTTCAGCGAGCTGGGCTGGATCATGCCAATGGCAGCAGCCATGCTCGCGGTCGTGCTCATTGCCGTCCTCAATCTGGCCATTGGCTATTTCATCGAGGGCAGGGCGCGACAGGAGGTGGTCGAGCTGTTCGGCCAGTATGTGTCGCCCAAGCTGGTGCAGCAGATGGCGCGTCGCCCCTCGGCCTATCCCATCGAAAGCCAGAACAAGCGCCTCACCATCCTCTTTGCCGACATCCGCGGTTTCACGCGGATGGCCGAGTCGATGGACCCGCTGGTGCTGCGTGAATACCTCAACACCTTCCTCACCGAAATGACCGATGTGATCCTGAATCACCAGGGTACGGTCGACAAATACATGGGTGATGCCATCATGGCATTCTGGGGGGCGCCGGTCGATGACCCCCGGCAGGAAGACAACGCCATCCAGGCTGCGCTGGCCATGCAGGAGGCCACGGCACGCCTGAGTGCCGGCTTCGTCGCAAGAGGGTGGCCCGAACTGCAGATCGGCATCGGCATCAACTCGGGCGATGCGCGGGTGGGCGACATGGGCTCGCAGAAACGGCGCACCTACACGGCCATTGGCGATGCGGTAAACCTGGCTGCGCGCCTCGAAGCACTGACCAAGCGATTCGGTCTGCCGGTGCTCGTCGGAGAAATGACGGCGCGCGCCGTGAAGTCTGTCGAGCTGCGCCCGTTGGGTGAAACCGACGTTCCTGGCCGCACCGAGCGGGTTCGTGTATTTTGCCCGAAACGCTATGTCAATCGACCGGCGCAGGAGATGACGCCGGTGGTCTAATGCGTGCCATGCGACTCCATATCCTCGGCTGCAGCGGCGGACTGGGTGGCTCGTCGGCAACGCCGGGCGCAACAGGAACTCGTCCGCAACGCACATCCTCCTTCCTGCTCGACCACGACATCCTCATCGATGCCGGCACCGGCGTCGAGGATCTCGACATCGAGGCATTGTCGCAGATCGACCACGTCTTCATCAGCCATTCGCACCTCGATCACATCAGTGCGCTGCCGCTGATGCTCGACACCGTGGGCAGCATCCGCACGAAGCCCGTCACCGTGCACGCGCTGCCCGAAACCATCGCGGCGCTCAAGGCCCACATCTTCAACTGGATCATCTGGCCCGACTTCACCGAGATTCCCCACTACGACCGCCCCTGGATGGTGTTCAACCCGCTGGTGCTGAATGAGCCCGTGCGCATCGGCGAGCGCAGCATCCGGCCCATTCCGGCCAACCACACCGTGCCTGCCGCCGGCTTTCACATCAGCGGGCCGCAGGGCAGCATCGTCTATTCCGGCGACACCTGGCCCGACGAGGAATTCTGGCGCATCGTCAACGGCATTCCCGACCTTCGCTACCTCATCATCGAAACAGCCTTTGCCAACCGGGAATCCGATCTGGCCGTCACGGCCAAGCATCTCTACCCCATCGAACTGGCCCGGCAGCTCGACAGGATGCGGGTCGATGCCAGGGTGCTCATCACCCACCTCAAGCCCAGTCACCGCGAACTCATCACCCGCGAAATCGACGCCTGGGCTGGCCGCTTTTCTCCCGCCATCCTCGAAACCGGCGACATCATCCGTGTCGAATGAGACACCCCGGTGTCGCGCGCGCTGCTTCGGCCATCCACGGTGGCCGTTCGTCGGCCTCGGCAGACCTGCTCCGGGCAGCCTGATTTAGGCTATGCGCTCCCCGCGCCACGGGCTTGTCACAACGGGAACCGGGCGCAGCCACATGGAGCCTTACCGATGAATGGCGGCACGCCTCTCCCAGATGCCTCGACCGGCATGACCGACATCACGCTTTCTGCCGCGGCACCCGCCGATGTCGCCAAACCCGGTTTTCGGTCCGGCTGGCAAGGCGTCCATCTGCGCTCGCGCATCCGCGCGGCACTCATCCATCTGCTGGTGTCGGCCGTCATCGCCGGCGGCGTGCTGCTGCTCGTCTATGGTTTCTGGTATCAGCAGGCACTGGCAGCCGTGGCAGGCGTGGGCACCATCCTGCTGCTCCTGCTGGCGGTCGATGTCAGCCTGGGGCCGATCATGACCCTGATGGTCTTCGACCGCCGCAAGAAAAGCCTGCCCTGGGACATGACGGTGATTGCGCTCCTGCAGGTGGCTGGCCTCGTCTATGGCTTGTATACCGTGGAGGTGGGGCGCCCGCATTATCTCGTTTTCGTGAAGGATCGCTTCGAGGCTGTTTCACGTGCCGACCTCCAGGCCGACGACATGAAGGCGGCCGAAAACAACCCCTCTGCGCGTACCAGCTGGCTGGGGCCCGCATGGGTAGCCGCCACCTCGCCCGCCGATGAAAAGGCACGGCAGGATGCGCTGTTTGAAGCCGCGCTGGGCGGCCGCGATCTGCAGCATTTCCCGCAGCGATACGAACCGCTGGGCAATCAGCAGTCGCTGATGCTGGCCCGCATGCTCGACATCGGCACATTGCGCAAGCTGAACCCCGACGAGGGCGCCACGCTGGACGCAGCCCTGAAAAAGGCAGGTCTTAACGACGAACAGGCAGGCTATCTGCCCCTGAAAGGCGAGGAGCGCGATGCCGCGGTGCTGATGGCGCGTGAAGACGGCCGGGTACTTGCCCTGTTGCCGTTCTCTCCCTGGAAATGAGCGGGCAGGCGAGCGTCATCTTTCGACTGCCGACTGCCGACTGCCGACTGCCAACAGCGAACAGGGATTGCGTCTGGTTGACTGGCCGTTGCCGGTTGCGCTGGCAATCACCGCCAACCCGGTCGCCAGTCACCTTGAAAAAGCATGAGAAAAAGAGGGGTCAACCCTGCCGCGATGATGCCGCTGCCTTCAGCAGCGTGCGTGCCGCGCCGCCCGGGTCGGGCGTGTTGAACAGCGCTCCGATTACTGCCGCTGCATCGGCCCCGGCTGACAGCACGCTGCCGATGTTGTCGGCATCTATGCCGCCAATGCCCACAATGGGGCGTCCCAGACCAGCTGCGCGTGCTTCGCGCAGCACATCGAGTGAGGCGTGTCGGGCCTGCGGCTTGGTTGCCGACCCGAAGATTGCCCCGAAGGCCACGTAATCGGCCAGTGGCGCCAGCGCCCTGGCCCGTTCCACACTCGCATAACACGAGGCACCGATCAGGGCGCCTGCACCAAGTGCCCGGCGCGCATCCTGCAGTTCGCCATCGTCTTCACCCAGATGCACGGCAGCAATGCCCAGCTCGGCGGCCAGTTGCCAGTCGTCATTCACGATCAGCAGCGCATCGTAGACGGTGCACAGCGGCTTCAGTGCGCGCAGTTGCTCCATCTTCAATTCAGCCCCGGCGTTCTTCTGCCGGTACTGCAACACGCGCACGCCCGCATGCAGCACAGCTTCCACCTGTTGCAGCAGGCGTGCGGTATCGGCTTCTTCTGCGGTAATGCCATACACGCCGCGAATGCGTGCCGCAAGGGGAGAGGGGGGCGTGGCATCCATGTCGGGTCTCCTGCGAATGTCTGCGCAATCCGCACATTCTGCCATGAAGCGCGGCGAAGCCTATGACCGCAACAGATGCGGTCCGTAGCACAGAAGGTGGGCATGCCGGGCCGCAGTCACATGCGAGCTGGCGGCGAACTGTTGCAGAAGCGTATGCCGGCAACCATTGATCCGCCTTCACGGGGGGCTCGTCGGAGACGAAAGGCGGTGGCATCAGAAAGTAACTTTAATAGCCGGACGTGACAAAAGTCGGTTCGCCGAGGGCCGCAGCTTTGTCTTGACACCGTACTTGAGGGCAGGAAATGAGTGGCAGCAACAACATCGCCGGGCTGAAGGTGATGGTCATCGATGACAGCAACACCATTCGTCGAAGCGCGGAAATTTTCTTGAAACGGGCCGGCTGCATCGTCATCCTGGCCGAGAACGGCTTCGATGCGCTGGCAAAACTGTCGGACAACGAGCCTGACATCGTCTTCTGCGATGTGCTGATGCCCCGTCTCGACGGCTATCAGACCTGCGCGCTCATCAAGAAAAGCCCGCGTTTCAGGAAAATCCCGGTCATCATGCTGTCCAGCAAGGACGGCCTCTTTGACCGCGCGCGTGGCCGCCTGGTGGGCTCCGAAGAATATCTGACCAAGCCTTTCACCAAGGACAGCCTTCTCAAATGCGTGGAAGACCACAGCAAGCGGCATGATGCTGCGCATGCCGAGCAGGTTCCCGCCGGCGTTGGTGCCTGATAACGCACGACCGGGAGAGAAGTCATGGATGTCAAGCTCACGCGCAAGATTCTCATCGTCGATGATTCGGCGACCGAACGGTACTACCTGTCCTCCGTGCTGGTGAAAGCGGGGTATCAGGTGATTACCGCCGAAAATGGCGACGAGGCACTGGAGAAGGTGCAGCTCGAAAAACCCCATGTGGTCATCATGGACGTGGTCATGCCAGGGCGCAGCGGCTTTCAGGCCACGCGCGCCATTGCACGCGACCCGGCGCTGAAGGATGTCCACATCATCCTCTGCACCAGCAAGAACGCCGAAAGCGATCGCATCTGGGGGCTTCGCCAGGGCGCACGGGACTATCTCGTCAAGCCGGTCGAGCCCGAGGTGCTGCTGTCCAAGATCTCCGACCTGATGATGGAGGCCTGAGATGAGCGTCGCAGAAGTTGCCGCGCAGACCGGGGCAGGCGCAGGAAATGAGGCGCAGGCCAAGGGCATCACCCATCTGGCCGTGATGATCGGCGAGCAGCGTTGCCTCGTCGATCTGCCCGAAGCCGGCGAAATCGTGCCCATGCCCGCACAGAACACCATCCAGAAGGTTCCGCTCACGCGCGACTGGTTCCTGGGTGTGGTCAACGTGCGGGGCACGCTGTTCACGGTGGTCGATCTCGCCCGCTTCATGGGGGGCAATTTCACGCCGGTTTCCAAGGAAGCACGTCTGGTGACGATGTCTTCCGCCATGAATTTCAACACCACGCTGGTGGTGTCCCGCATGCTGGGTCTGCGCAACAGCGCCTCGATGACGGCACTCGATGAACAGGCGCCTGCCGACAGGCCCTGGCTTTCCCAGCGTTACCGCGACGCGGAAGGGCAGATCTGGTACCGGCTCAGCCTGGCCAGGCTGCTGGCCTCGCAGTCGTTCCTGATGGTAGGTCGTTGAGGAGAAAGGACCGATGCCCGCCACGTCGTCATTGCCGGTGTCTGCTGCGCCTGTATTGCAGGGCAGCCCGATTGCCGCGCCGGTACCCGCGCCCGCCAGGCCAGCGCAGTCCGCTGCCCACGCGAATCCCCGCGTCAGCAAGATTCCCTTCCTGGGGCGGCTCAGCCTGCAATGGCAGTCGGTCATCCTGCTCGGCATGCTGGTGGTGTCGGTTGGGGTGGCCATGTCGCTCACCATGCTGGAGCGGCGTTCCGAACGCATCGCAGCCATACAGAGCGAAGTGGTCGGCAACGTGCTGATGCACTCGCAGCGTCTGTCGAAAGCGGCCAATCTGGCTGTGCAGGGCAATCAGGAGGCGTACACGCAGCTGATGGAAAGCCGGGCCATCCTCGCGAAGGTGACCGAAGCGCTGCTCTCCGGGGGGGAGATGGGTTCCACCCGCATTCCTCCGCTGAACGATGGCGCCGTGGCGCAGGGAAAACAGTTTGAGACGGCCTGGAAAAATGTTTCGCCTTCCGTTGATGCGCTGATGGAGCAGCAGGCAGTGCTGGTGCGCTTTGGCGCACTGGTCAACGAAATCGCCCAGGTGGAGCGGGAGCTGTCGAAATCGCAGATAGCAACGCTGAATACGCTGCGTGATTCGGGCGCCTCTGCCGCAGACCAGCTGACGCTGACGCGCCTCTATGCGCAGTCACGCTCGATCATCGGCGAAATCATCCGCATGCACAGTGCCAGTGCCTATGATGGTGGCGACGCCGTCATGCTGGCGCGCGCCATCGAAAACTATGCCAGCATCCGTCACGCCGCCATGAATGGCGACGGATCGACGCCCGCCGTGCGCAATGCCGAGGCAAGAGATGTTCTGCGCAAGCTGAAGCCGGTGGCCGATCATTTCATCACGCTGGCACTCGAAGCCCAGAAGGCACTGCCCGCGCTGGAACGTGCCCGTCATGCCGGCATGGAAGTCTTTCAGCGCAGTGACGAACTGACGAAGCAGGCCGATTCGCTGCGCTCGGCGGTTTCACCGGAAAAGAATGTTCGCTCGAATACGCAGTGGACCATTCTCGGGTTCTCGTCGGCAGCCGTGCTGGCCCTGCTGCTGCTGACCAAGGCGTATTACGACGACTCGAAGATCCAGGCCGAGCGTTCGGTTGAAAAACGTCTTGAAGCCGAGCGTCTTGAAAAGGAAGCCAGCCTGCTCAATGAAAAGAATCAGGCTGCCATCCTGCGGCTGATGAACGAATTGCAGAATGTGGCCGATGGCGACCTGACCGTGCAGGCCACCGTGTCGGACGACATCACCGGCGCCATTGCCGACTCCATCAACTACACGGTGGAGGAACTGCGCAGCCTGGTTGGTCGGATCAACCGAACCGCCGCTGCTGTTGCCGAAGCATCGGCCAGTGCGCAGGTCACGTCATCGCACCTGCAGGCCGTCAGTGAACAGCAGTCCCGCGAAATTCGTGAAACCGGCGAATCGGTGCTGAACATGGCTGCACAGATCCGTCAGGTGTCCGAGCGCGCTTCCGAATCGGCGCAGGTGGCAAACCAGTCGCTGTCGGCTGCCAGCCGTGGCCGGGAGGCTGTCCAGAATGCCATCGCCGGCATGGGCACCATCCGCGAGCAGATTCAGGACACCGCCAAGCGCATCAAGCGTCTGGGTGAGTCCAGCCAGGAAATCGGCGAGATCGTCGAACTCATCTCCAACATCACCGAGCAGACCAACGTGCTGGCACTCAATGCTGCCATTCAGGCGGCGTCGGCAGGCGAGGCAGGGCGCGGCTTCACGGTGGTTGCCGAGGAAGTGCAGCGTCTGGCCGAACGCTCGGCCGAAGCCACGCGACAGATCTCCACGCTGGTCAAGGCCATCCAGACCGACACGCATGATGCCGTGGCGGCCATGGAGCGCAGCACGCAGAACGTGATTCGGGGGGCAAAGCTGTCGGATGAGGCCGGCATGGCGCTGATCGGCATCGGCAAGGTGTCACAGGAACTGGCCGATCTCATCATGCGCATTTCCCGCACCACCGAAAGCCAGGCGGCTTCGGCGTCGTCGGTGGCACAAAGCATCCAGCGCATTCTTCTGGTCAACAGCCAGACCAATGAAGGCACGCAACAAACCGCCGGTTCGATTCTGCAACTGTCCGAACTGGCACGTGAGCTGAAGAATTCTGTTGCCCGCTTCCGGGTGAATTGAGGCAGGACGGCGCCCCGCACGGGGCTACGCCGAAATGATTGAGTCTGAGAGGTTGACGGGTGGAAAACAGCCAAAATATCGACATGATGACGCTCTCCTGGTGCGTGCCGGAGATCCGCGATTCCCTGCATCAGGTGGCACAGGCGCTGGATGAACAGCTGAATGCACCGGCAGGCAGTCTCGATGCCGTCACCCGGGCACGCCTGCACCTGCACCAGACCCACGGGGCGCTGCAGGTGGCTGGCGTGCAGGGTGTCGTTCGCATCACCGAGGAAGTGGAGCGTGTGCTCGACGCCTACGAGAATGACACCATCGGCTGCGATGAACACGGCGTGATGATCGTCAAGCGCGTCCTCACGGCCATCGTCGAGTATCTCGAAGACATGCAGCAGAGCGGCATCGTGGTGCCTGCGCTGGTGCTGTTCCCGTACTACCGGGATCTGGTGCAGATCCGTCGTGAACTGCAGCCCGATCCCACCGTGCTTTTCGACATTGATATCCGCAGTGAGCTGCCTGCTGCTGCACGCGAGCAGGATGCACCGGGTGCCGAGCGTCAGGAGAAGGCCCTGCAGGCATGTCGTGTTTTCGAGAGGGCATTGCCGGCGCTGATCCGGGGTGAGAAGGTCGAGGAAACCATTGCTACGCTGCACGATGCCATGAAGCGCCTGCAGCGTACCCAGCCGAATCCGGATGCACGGCTGTTCTACTGGCTGTCGTTCGCGTTGCTCGACGGCATGAAGGCTGGTGCGCTGAAGGTCGATCTGGCATCCCGCCGTGCAGTGGGCCGCATCAACATCCAGAATCGTCACCTGTTCTCCACCCGCGGCGATGTGCCCGAGCAGTTCATCAAGGAACTGTTGCTGCTGATTGCCGGTGCAGGGCAGGGCTCGGCCGTCGTCGAGGAAGTGCGTCGCGCCTACAACCTGTCGATGCAGGTGCCGCCCGACTATGAGCGGCCACGCTATGGTCTGGCCGATCCGGAACCCCTCCAGGTTGCCCGTCAGGCGCTGGAACAGATTCATCGCGGCTGGGAAAAGTTCGCCAGTGGCGGCGGCGAGCAGGAATTGCCGGCCTTCAACGAGGGCGTCTCGCTGCTGAATCGTGCACTTGCACGCACCAACTACACTGGCCTTGCCATGCTGGCCGGCACGCTGGCCACCATGCCGGCTGCGCTCAGCCGTCAGCAACCCGATGCAGCCGAAACGCTGGCCATCGAGGTGGCTACCGCCGTGCTGTTCATGGAGGAAGCGTTGTCGGGCGCGCTGCGCTCGAATCTCTCCTATGACGACCGTGCGCAGGAGCTGGCTGCGCGCATCGGTCAGTTGCTGGCCAAGCCCGAGAGTTTCGATCCCACGCCGCTGCCGTGGCTGGTGGCACTCTCCAGCAAGGCCAATGATCGCGTCACCAAGACTGCCTTCGTCAACGAGCTGAAGCACAATCTGAGCAGCTGCGAGCAGGCACTCGATGACTATTTCCGCGATGAAACGGCAGTTGCCAGCCTGGAGCCGATCATGCCGGTTCTGGCGGAAACGGCGTCGGTACTGAAACTGCTGGACTTCATCGACCCGTCCAGACTCTGTCAGTCCATCAGTGCGCAGGTGCTGGACATCTTCGAGGCAAGAGTTCAGCCCGGTGAGATCAACCGGGACCGCCTGGCCGAAGGGATCGGCTCGCTGGGCTTCTTTGTCGACATGCTGCTGCAGTCCAATCATCGCGCCCATTGTTTCCGCCTCGATCGGGACAGGGGTGTGCTGTATGAGGATGAGAGCGCATGCAGCTGCGTGCATGGCGAGGCTGAGGACGGTTCCGGGCCTGGCCTGATGGGAGACGGTGTCGTCATTTCGGCTGATCGTGCCGTTGACGCCAGCGACGAACTGGGAGCCACCACTGACATCATCGCACTGGAAGACGGTGAGGTTGAGTTGTCGCCGGAAGAGGCCGAGCTGCATGAAATCTTCCTGATGGAAGCCGCCGAAGTGCTCGATGCCATCGACGAAAGCCTGAAGGAGGCACGTCGCGCACCGGAAGACCGGGAGGCGCTGGTCACGATTCGTCGTGGCTTCCATACCCTGAAGGGTTCGGCACGGATGGTTGGCCTCGATGCCTTCGGCGAGGCCGCCTGGTCCTTCGAGCAGATGCTCAATCACTGGCTGAGCGACGACCGCGACGGAACCACCGCGCTGTTCGATCTGATGCGTGATGGTGCCGAGCTGTTCCGCAGCTGGACGACTCAACTCGCTGATGCACCGCGTCGCGTGCTCGATGCCAGCGCCCTGAGCGCCCGTTGTGCAGCCATCGTGAACAAGAACGGTACGGCCCCTGCCGTTGCTGCCCCTGCACAGGCAGGCGTGGCATCGGGTGGCATGCTTGCGGCAGCAGCCACTGCTGCTTCCGTTGCTGCAGCCGCAGTCGTATCGCATCAGCCGGCAGCCGAAGCCGCCACGGACGAAGTGGATACGCTGGCAGCCAAGGTCGCTGCAGACGAAACGGTTGCGCCAATCGGGCAGGCCGATGGCATGCTCTCGCTGGACATTGAAACCCTGGCGGCTGTTGCACAGCGTGAGGAGAGCACCGAGCCCCTCGATACCGGCACACTCATCATCGGAACCGACGATCTGCCCGACGCAGAAGGTAATCTCGATGGCAAGGCAGATTTCAGTGCCGCTTCCTGGAACATGCTGGAACAGCAGCCCATCGAGCTGTCCGACAACGAACTGCCGACCTTCGGCGGTGAGCCCTGCGTGTACGGGAACGCCGACGCCACTGACGCAGTTGCGCTTGAGGCTGCAGGAGCTGAGCACGAGAAAGGTGCTGGCCTGTCCGGTCATTATTTTGGTCAGCTGGGCAAGCGGGCCGATGATGCTGATGCCGGGCTGAGCCTCGACAGCTTCTTTGCCGATGCTGGCAATGCCGTCGAAGCTGAGCAGGAAGGCGAGCTGGCAGCCCTTGAGTCGGTCGCCCTTGAGGCCGGTGAGCAGATTCCGGTTCTGGATGCAGAGATCGGCGGCGAAGAAATCATCATGCCGGCGCCGGAAGAGCTGGCCAGCCTGGACGCAGCTTTCGTCGATCAGACGGTTGCTGATGAGCAGCCGACAGCAGCCCTCGACATGGCGTCGCACGAAGCGCAAGAGAGCACGGTTGAATTCCCGTCGTTCAGCACGGATGACGCACTGACGCTGCAGGCTGTGCAGGGCGAGGACGAAGAGATTCCGCTGCTCGATATCGGCCAGACTGACCTGTCTGCACTGTCCGCTGCCGCGCCTGTTGCAACGCCCGCACCCGATCAGGATGTCTTTGGTGCGAGCTTTGCCAGCCCGCCGCCTGCGCTGGACACCTTCCTGCCTGCGTCTTCCGCCATCGCGGCAGAGCCGGTGATTGATGCCGGGGCGATTGCCGAACAGCAATCGGAAGCTCCCGTTGCTGAAGCGGTTGCCGTACAGCAGGAAGTGCCCAAAGTCAGCGAGGCCCCCTCGAAGCCGGCCGCTGTTGTCCCGGCGGAAGTCGATGACAAGAGCGAAACCCAGTTGCGCATCGGTGATCGCTTCGTCGATGCCGAACTGTTCGAGATTTTCAATGGTGAAGCCGAGCGTGCGCGTGAGCGCATGCAGGAAGACTGGAAGAACTGGGTCGGCTCCGATGCGCTGCGCGCACCGGAAACGCTGGTGCGTGCCCTGCATACGCTGGTAGGTACCTCGCGCCATGTCGGTCTGGTGCAGGTGCGTGCCATCGTTACACCGCTGGAAAAGCTGCTGCTGAAACAGCGCGAGGTGGCTGCCCCGCTGTCCGGGTCTGCACGCGAGCTGATTCAGAACGCACTGGGTGTCGTGGATCGCATGCTCGCGGACTTTGCTGCATGCCGCGAGCCGGCGGCTGATGAACAGACATCCAATGCCATCCAGTCGCTGCTCGAAAACTGGGAGTCCGGCGCGCTGGATGCTGCGACCGGGACTGCCGAGAAATCGACAGCGGCAAGCGAAAAATCCGAAGTGCGCGGCGAAAACCTGCTGAAGAAGGCTGCGCAGGTTCTGGGTACCGCACGCCGCAGCGCAGAGGAAAAACGCGATCCGCTGGCCGGTCTGGTCAACGAGCTGGATGCAGACCTCGGCCCGGTCTTCTTCGAGGAAGCCGAGGAGCTGATGCCGCAGGTGGACGACAACCTGCGCGAATGGCGCGAGAACCCCAACGACGGCACGATTCCTGCTGCGCTGATGCGCCTGTTCCATACGCTGAAGGGCAGTGCCCGCATGGCCGGTGCCATGCGCTTCGGCCAGATGATTCACGAGCTGGAAACCCAGGTCGAGGACGCACTGGCACAGCCGCCGGTGCAGGTTTCCGTCATCGAGATGGTGCTCTCGGGCTATGACCGGGCCGTGTCCTCCTACGAAGCCATGCTGCATCCCGAACTGGCAACCCAATGCAGTGGCCAGGGGGCAGGTGACTCCGATCATCAGATGGATGAGGAAGGGGTCTCCGTCAATCTCGATGCCGTGTGTCCGCAGCTGCTGGCAGCAGAAAAGGCAGCACAGGAAAAGGCACGCGATGCAGCCGAGGCAGCAACCGATGCACTCGTGGGTGCGTCGATTGGCGAGGACGCCACCCATGACGTGCGCCCGGCTGCTGTGGTGCCTGAACAGGGGGCAAGTGATGCCGCAGCCGCTGATGCCGGGCTCCACGCCGCAATGCCGGTGGTGGCAGCCGCAGCGGGTACCGCAGCCAGCAACGCACAGCATGTCATCCGCGTGCGCGCCGACCTGCTCGACCGCATGGTTTCCGAAGCCGGTGAGGTCTCGATTGCACGTGCCCGCCTCGACAGCGAGATGGGCCTCATCCGCAACGCACTCAACGAACTCACTGAAAACGTCAATCGCCTGCGCACCCATCTGCGCGAAATGGAGATCTACGCCGACAACCAGATTCAGGCCAAGATTGTCAGCTCCACCGAAGCACAGACCGACTTTGATCCGCTCGAATTCGATCGCTACACCCGCTTCCAGGAAGTGACGAAAATGCTGGCGGAGTCGGTCAACGACGTGTCCACCGTGCAGCAGAACGCCATGCGGGCACTCGATGCCGCCGTTGTCGACCTGGGCCAGCAGGGCCAGGTCAGCCGCAGCCTGCAGCAGAGCCTGATGCGCGTTCGCATGGTGCAGTTCTCCACCATCAATGACCGCCTCTATCGTGTCGTGCGCCAGTCGGGCAAGGACACCGACAAGCGCGTCACGCTGGAAATCAAGGGCGGACAGGCCGAGATCGACCGCAACGTCCTTGACCGCATGGCAGGCCCCATTGAGCACATCCTGCGTAACTCCGTCGCACACGGCATCGAGGAGCGCGAAATGCGCGCCCAGCGTGGCAAGCCGGAAGTGGGTGAACTCACCATCGAAGTCTCGCAGAATGGCAACGAAGTCATCATGCGATTCTCCGACGACGGCAACGGTCTGGACCTGGCACGCATCGAGGCACGTGCGCGCGAGCGCGGCATAATCGCCCCCGATCATCAGCCCAGCGAACGCGAACTGGCACAACTGATCTTCGCCCCAGGTTTCTCGACCGCAAAACAGGTAACGGCCCTGTCCGGTCGCGGCGTGGGCATGGACGTGGTGCGCGCCGAAGTGGCAGGCCTGGGCGGGCGCATCGACATCGACACCGTGGCCGGAAAGGGCAGCTGCTTCACCGTCCACCTGCCGCTGTCGCTGGCTGTCACCCAGGTGGTGCTGCTCAACATCGACGGCGCAAAATTCGCCGTCCAGAGCGCGCTGGTTGAGCAGATCGTCCAGATGAAGCCCGATGCCCTGAGCGAAGCCTACCAGACGCAACGCCTCGACATTGCCGGCGAAAAAGTGCCGTTCTACTTCCTCGGCAGCCTGCTGGAAATGGACGACATCAAACCGGAAGCACAGCATCTGGCCCCGGTCGTCCTGCTGCGCGCCGGCGCAACCCGGATCGCGCTGCACGTCGACAGCGTCGTGCCGAACATGGAAGTCATCATCAAGCACATTGGCCCGCAGCTGGCACGCCTCTCCGGCGTGGCAGGCGCCACAGTGCTCGGCAACGGTGACATCGTCCTCATCCTCAACCCCGTGCAACTGGCCATGTCACGCGCACTGGGATCACAGGGCAAGACGCAGACCGCTGTCTTCAGCACAAGCGAACTGCAGGGGCCGGCCACCATCATGGTCGTCGATGACTCCGTCACCGTCCGCAAGGTCACGCAGCGCATGCTGGCACGCGAAGGCTACAACGTCATGCTCGCCAAGGATGGCGTCGATGCCCTGCGCCAGCTCCAGGAAGACGTGCCCGACCTGATGCTGGTCGACATCGAGATGCCCCGCATGGACGGATTCGATCTGACCAAGAACGTGCGCGAACATCCCGACTACGCCGACATCCCCATCATCATGATTACCTCGCGTACCGCCGACAAACACAAGAACCATGCCCTCTCGCTTGGTGTCGACGTGTTCCTCGGCAAGCCCTACGACGAAAGCGTGCTGCTGGGCCACATCCGCAGCTTCGTCAGCCAGCGGGCGCCGAAGGTGGGGGCTTGATGGGAATGCCCGGCAGGAGCCAGCGGGTTCCTGTCGAGGCACCCCCTGACTTCCTGAACGGAGTCCTGACGTGATTGTGTGAACGCCGGCCCTGAGCCGGCGTTTGCATGCTTGCCCCGCGCATGCGGGAAGAATGCCCCGGATTGGCGCGCAGCACAGCCCTGCGTTCCCCGCGTATACGGGGATGGACCGGGCGCTGGTAGCCTGGTTGGGTCTGCTGGCTATGCACTTGTTTCTGCAGGAAGGGGAGCCCTTTACGATAGAATAGGGGACTGCTTCCTGATCTTGTCGGCGAGCATTACATACGGATGGAGGTCTACATGAACCAGCATGACGACGTTACCGCATGGCAACCGGCGGGTGATGAAAGGGCGTTTGAAGAGTGGTCCCTCGATCAGGCGCGGGAGAGTCTGAAAAATCCAGGAAAGAAGACATCTTTGGAGCAGTTCATCCGTGAACGAATTCGAGAGGACGAAGCGTTTTTTGCAGCTGAGCGAACGAGCGAGACGGCAGCTTAAAACGATTCTTGACAGCGTCCGCTCGGAGTTTTCGGAAGATGTCTACTTGCGAGTGAGACGTGAAATTTTTGATGTATTCGCGCGAATCGAGCGCTTTCCCGAATCTGGACAGATGGTTTCAGAGCCAGAGGCGATCAGAAGAACAACAGTGGCGAAAGCGAACAGCGTCTACTGGGTCGTGAATGAGCGTGAGGTGCTTGTTCTGGCGATTACCCGACGCGGACAGAATTTCACGATCAGAGAGGTTCGAGGTCGATAATCCTGCCGGTGACTTGGGGAACCTCCTTCGCAGGTTGGTTCTATCCCGGTCGCTGCTGACCTTGAATCCGCTAGCGGGCTGTTGAAATACCGCGCCAGACGCATGCCACGAAGCGTGTCAACAGCAGAAAAACAATAACTTACGACGATATCAGGCAGGATTCTAGACCACTGGGAGATGTGAACGGGCCAGAACAGTCAGCTGGGTGAAACCACTTCTTGCGCATTCTAGGTCACTGGAAAATGGGCGTAGATGGGGACGAACAGCAGCGGAGAGCCCGCGACTGTTATGTCATCTCGGGTGAATCAATACAGTGCAGTATCAGTTTAGGTCAAATATATCTCGAATAATCTTCCCAATCTCTTCCGAAACCTGCGCATCGTCCAGCGCAGGAAACTCCTTGGTCAGCTTTCTTGAGACTTTCCCGTCATTTTCGCGGACTGAACGGATGATGCGGTCGATGTCCTGGTCGGGGCCTTCGAGAATCTGTTTGATGCGTTCTCTGGCGGTGCGCAGTCGGTGCAACTGGTCGGCTTCGTGGCGCATGTCGTCTTCAAGGGTCCTTCGGACGATGTCTGCCAGGTACTCTGCATGCCGGGTCAGGTCTGGGTAGCGCCAGGCGTGCCTGGCATCTTCCCATGCGTCGAACTGCAGATTGTGGCGCACGCCATCTTCTGCGGCTTTCTCCGGGCCAAATGACCACGCATCTGCATAGTGCCGCATGAATGCTCTGGAAAATGTTTCCAGAATTTCATCGTATGCCTGTCGCTGTTGGTGCGTTTTGGTGATGGTGGCGGATATGGGCAGGATGAAGGGTGTGGGTACGGCTTTGTCTCGTCGCAGGGTGTCGTTGATGATGAAGCGGGAGATTC
>JAUNHU010000267.1 GCA_030523825.1 Lautropia sp.
GCATGATGATGGCCAGCACGATATACATGATGCCGATCTTCTTGTGATCGACGGAGGTGACCCAGTTGCGCCAGAAGGGCCCCCAGAGCTTGAAATACGTCATGGCGCCCAGCACGGCAATGCCGCCCAGCACCACACCGATGAAGGTGACGAGGATGATCGGATCGTGGAAGATCGCGAGCGAGTCCCAGGTCAGGCGACCCAGAAACAGTTTGGCTGTATCGGTGTTCTCGAACATCGTGATTTTCGCCTTGAAGTCCCGGGCGCCGGCAAGGCCCGGGATACGGTAAACGGAATGAAAGGGGGTGGCGGCACCAGGCCAGGCCCACCCCGGAGGGCGATGGGGCGCGCGTTATTGCACGTTGAGGTCGATGCTGCCGTTCAGCGAGCGCAGTGCCTGCTGACGGTTGGCCGGAACGGCCGGGGCGCAGAGCGACTCGGACACGTAGGCCCGGCTGAGTTTCAGCTCGCCGCGGTGCGCAGGCTCGTTGATCGACTCGGTGACGATGGCATCCAGACCCATCAGGCCCAGGCTGCCCTGCTCGTCGATGGCCGCGATCATGTCGGAGCACATGCGGTCGGCCTCGATGCAGCGGTTGCGCACCCGCGGGTAGATCTCGGGATCGACCGACGCCCAGGTCTGCACCGGAACGTTCTGCGAGGGCTTGTTCAGCTCCAGGTAGCGCTCACGCGACAGCTCGCCGCCCTGGCTGCGCACCTTCTCCACCCAGGCGTCGTAGTCCTTCTGCTCCAGGCCGCGGAAGGTGAACTTCATGCCCGAGTGACCGGCACCACCGTAGTTGCCCGACAGGCCCCAGTAGTCGCCTGCCTTGTTGATGACGGCGTTGAGGTGGCTCTCCATGCCCGGCATGGCATAGATCATGCCGGCCAGCGTGGGGATGTAGAAGGTGTTCATCACGTTGGAGGCCGTCATCTTGAACAGCACCGGACGATCGACGGGAGCCGCCACTTCGTTGACCAGCGCGATCTTTTCTTCCGGGTAGATGAACAGCCACTTCCAGTCCATTGCGACCACGTGGATTTCGAGCGGCTCGACACCCTCGGGCACGGGACGATTGGCATCGATCCTGTCCAGCTTCTTGAAGGGGTCGAGGCTGTAGCTGGTGATCCAGGTGAGCGTGGCAAGGATGGCGATGATGATGACGGGGATGGTCCAGACGACCACCTCGATCTTGGTGGAATGGTGCCAGTCGGGCTCGTACTCGGCGGTGACGTTGCTGGCCCGGTATTTCCAGGCAAAGTACAGCGTCAGACAGATGACCGGGATGATGACGAGGAGCATCAGGCCCGTCGAAATCAGGATCAGGTCACGCTGTTGCTGGGCAATGTAGCCGGACGGATTGAAAACCACCCAGTCGCAGCCCGACAGCAACAGGGGAAGTGTCAGCAGCGACAGTAGACGGGTGCGCAAAGATAGTTTCATGGCAGATACCTGCAGTTAGCTCCTATACTCCGGGAGGGGAGGCAGCCGGAGGCCAATCCATAATGATATTCGATTCTGTTATGAACCGAATCCCGACCCGAACATCCGTGGCAAAAGCGCTGTCCTGCCCCGCCTGAAAGGCCGGCAAGGCACAGGGTGCCGACACGCCTCTCTTTTCCCGACTCATGTTGATCAACTGCACCGAATATAACGCGGGAACGCGGCTGCGGGAGCTTTCCATTGAGGAAATCCCTGATGCGCTGGCCCAGCGAACCGGCTTCATCTGGATCGCCCTGAAGGACCCCGAGCCTGCCGAGATCCTGCAGATGCAGACGATCTTCGAGCTGCCCGAGCTGGCCGTGGAAGACACGCTGCACGG
>JAUNHU010000268.1 GCA_030523825.1 Lautropia sp.
GCAGGAGAGAGCCTGCCATTCTCTAAACGGTCGTCTACTTCCCGATGCAGAAGCGACTGAAGATGACGCCCAGCAGATCGTCGGCGGTGACGGCGCCGGTGATGCGGCCCAGTGCGTTGTGGGCAAGGCGGAGTTCTTCGGCGAACAGGTCGAGTGCGGCGTCGCCTTGCGCGAGATGGCTGCGGGCGTTGGCGAGATGGACGAGGGCTTCCTGAAGGGCCTGGAGGTGGCGTTCGCGGGCAATGAAGACACCCTCGGCGCCGGGCTGGAAGCCGGCTATGTCGAGCAGTTTCTGGCGGAAGGCTTCGATGCCCTGGCCAGTTTTGGCGGAGAGGTAGAGGGTGTCTTCGCCAGCAACAGAACCACCGCCTTGCCGCTCTGCATGCCGTGCGGTTGTTTGTGTGCCTGCTTTTTCTTCGCTCGTGATTTCCGAACCCGATGCCCCGAGGGTTGAAGCGCCCGCTGATCCGGACAGCAGGTCGATCTTGTTGATGACGGTGAGCCGCCGGGTGCCGGACGGCACGCGCTGGTCAATGGCGCTGACCAGATCGGAAAGCGCAGGAGTCATCTGCTGACTATCAACCCTTTGCTGGTCGCTTTGCGGATCTGAGGCGTACTGTTTGTGTGACGAGCAGGCCTGGCGCTCATTCAAAGAAGCTGAATCCCTGCTGAAGTCAGCATCAGGTTGTGTGAAGCCCGCCTGGTTTGATCCGGTTGAAGTCGAACCGGATTGGCTGGCCACTGCAACCCATTCATCGGCCGCGCGCAGATGCACGACGACATCGGCGCGTTCGATTTCGGCCCAGGTGCGTTCGATGCCGATGCGCTCGACCACGTCATCGGTGTCACGCAGGCCGGCAGTGTCGATGAGGTTGATGGGCACGCCCTCGATGCTGATCTGTTCGATGACGCGGTCGCGGGTGGTGCCGGCAATGGGAGTGACGATGGCGACTTCTGCTCCCGCGAGGGCGTTGAGCAGGCTGGACTTGCCGACGTTGGGCTCGCCGGTGAGAACGACATTGAGCCCCTGACGCAGGCGGGCACCGCTTTTTGCGGTGGCAAAGAGCTGGCGCAGGGTGGCGTCGATGGCATCGAGCTGGCCAGCCGCGTTGGCGCTTTCGAGGAATTCGATTTCTTCCTCGGGGAAGTCGAGCGTGGCTTCGACAAGCATGCGCAAGTGCAGGAGCTGTTCAGCCAGTGTGTCGATCTGGCCCGAGAAGACACCCTGCAGGGAGCGGGTGGCAGAACGTGCCGCCTGTTCGGTACTGGCTTCGATGAGGTCGGCCACGGCTTCGGCCTGAACCAGATCGAGCTTGTCGTTGAGGAAAGCCCGCTCGGTGAATTCGCCCGGTTCGGCCAGACGAATAGCAAAGTTAGCACCCACTTCCATCATGCGTCGCAGCAACAGTTGTTGAACGACTGGGCCGCCGTGTCCCTGCAGTTCCAGCACATGCTCGCCGGTATAGGAATGAGGAGCAGGAAACCACAGGGTCAGGCCGTAGTCGATGGGTTGACCATCAGCACCAAGGAATGGGCCGTACAGTGCCGTTCTTGGTTTGAGTGAGCGTTTACTCGCTATTTCACGGTGCTGAGCGTTGGTGCGGTCATGCACTCCTGCAGGCTGCGTTTTCGGCAGACCATCATCGCTGCCCTCGCCCTCGCCCTCGCCCTCGCCAGGAACATGATGAAGCGAAGATTGCACCGTCGTGGCGTCAGCGGGTGTCTGCAGTGCCTGCCCCGCGAAAAGCGTTGCACCACAGATGGCGTTTGCCAGTGCTGCGATGATGCCGGCATCCGGCGCCGAGACGCGGACGACACCGA
>JAUNHU010000269.1 GCA_030523825.1 Lautropia sp.
GGCCATCACCCGCGAGGGGCTCTCGAAGCTGGAGGACATGCTGGTGAAGGCCGGGAATGTGTCGGCGCTGGAAGGCATGCCCGGTTTGCGGCCCGATCGCCAGCCGGTGATTGCCGGCGGGCTGGCTGCGATGCAGGCGGTGTTCGACGAGTTCGGCATCGAGGCGATGGGCTATTGCGACGCGGCGCTGCGTGAGGGCATCCTCTACGACCTGCTGGGCCGCGAGTCGGGCGCCGATCAGCGCGAAATCACCATCAGCCATCTGGTCGAGCGCTACCGGATGGACGATCAGCACGGGCGGCAGGTGGCCGAGGTGGCCAGTCAGTTGCTGGCCGATCTGACGGCGCGGCGCGTGTCGAACGGCAAGCGTCCCTACTGCGCCGGCAGCCTCTGCTGGGCGGCACGCATCCGCGAAATCGGTTCCTTCATTGCGCACGACAATGCCCACAAGCATGGGGCCTACATCGTGGCCAATGCCGATCTGCCGGGTTTTTCGGCGCTGGAACAGCAGGAGCTGGCGCTGTTCGTGCTGGGGCAGAGCGGTGGCCTGAAGAAGGTGCGCAACCTGAACCCCACCATCGAGCAATGGCAGAAAATCCTGTGCCTGCGGATTGCCGTCATCCTGCAGCGCCGGCGTGACGGGCGCGAAACGCCCATCCGGCTGCAGGCGTTGCCGGGCGACCGGGATGCGGGCTGGGTGCTGTCGCTGCCTGCCGAGTGGGCCGAGCAGCATCCGCTCACCAATCAGACCCTGCAGGACGAGATCGAGGAATGGCGCCGGGTGGAGATCTTCAAGGACGTGAGCTACGTGCTGGAAGGGGCGCCCGCTGCGGCAGCGGATGAGGGCGCACCGGCCTGAGACGGTACCAGGTGCTGTCGGGCCGCACCCGGCCGTGGGTCTGAAGGCGCCGCGTGCTGATCGCCGATCCGGGCGGTGGCAGGCAGCGGTGCAGGAGTCCGGTGAGTGGTCTGGCTGATGGTCGGCCCGGCTGTTTCCAGCTGGTGAGGACAGGGCGTTGCTGGCCGACGGGTGTCTGAAGCGGCTATGATCCGGGGTTTGCGGTTTTCACGCGGGAGGTTTGCGCATGGCAGGCATGGATGCGGCGTATCTGAAGTCGCTGGAACAGTTTCTGGAAGCCGAGGCCGAGATGGCCCGGCAGGGTGTCGATCTGCTGAACGACCCCGAGTACCGCACGCTGCGCGAGCTGTACATCGACGGGGAAATCGACCAGGAGGAATTTCTGGGACGGATCGAGGCGCTGGCGGAGTCGCGCCCGGACGAGGGTGAGATGCCCTACACCGCGCTGGACGAGGCCGATGAGGCACTGGCCGAGGCCGACGGCTGGCCGGTGGACGAGGAGGACGACGAGGCGGATGAGGCTGACGAGCCCGGTGAGATCGGGCGGGCGTGATCTGGGCGGATGCCCGAAGCGAGCCTGGAGCGATGAGCCTGTTCGTCCCCGCGAAAATTCCACAGGGTGTGAAGGAAGGCGTCAGGCCCGCTGAATCCTGGATCTGGGCGGCGCCTTCGCGGCCGAGGTTGGTGTGGCGGGGAATGGTGTCATGCGTCGGCCCCGGGGCTTGCATGGATGATGTGTGATATGGAATGAAAAAACCCGGCAGCTTGCGCTGACCGGGTTTTTTTGTGGCCGCTCGCCGGAAGGCGGAGGGGCCGGGGGCTTGCCATCAGGTACGGGCGGGGGCGCATACCTGATGGCGACGGGGCCTTTTCTCCTTACAGCAGGAAGAAGTAGGCCCAGCAGGCGACCAGGATGATCGACAGCACG
>JAUNHU010000005.1:0-13327 GCA_030523825.1 Lautropia sp.
CACAACCCCGCCTTCCGGTGCCTGCTCACCGGCCATCGAAGATGAAGCGCCGGCCGAATAGAGCGTATGAAAATGCACCGGTGCTGCGGCACAACCGCCCAGCACCAGCGCCCCGCCCAGAACCCACAGAAGTTTCCTCATCCCCTCACTTCTCCCCAGCCTTGCCACGCACCAGCGACTCCGGGTGCTGTTCCAGATAATCCGTCAGACGCCGCAACGAATCGGCAGCCTTCGACACCGAGCCCAGCGTGCGCTGCACATCCGACTGCAACGGTGAATCATCGGAAGCCAGCACACGGTCTGCCGAATCCAGCGTGCGACGCAGGCTTTTCACGGTCTTCATAAGCTCGGGCTTCAGCTCGCTGTCCAGCGACTTCACCATCGACTCGGCGCTGGCGAGCGTGCGGCGCATGCTTGCCAGCGTGCGCGCCAGATCCTGCCCCATCGTCTCGAAGGGCAGCTTGTTGATCTTCTTGACGATCTCGGCGATCTGCACCTGGATCTCATCCAGCGAGCTGCCCACCGTAGGCAATTCCATCATCTCGCCGCGCATCTGCAGGCTGCCTGGTTTGGCATCCGGGAAGAAATCCAGCGCCACATACAGCTGGCCGGTCAGGAGGTTGCCGGTACGCAGCTGCGCGCGCAGCCCCCGTTCGACCATCGTCCGCATCTGGGTCTCACCCGCCCGAACGGCTTCGGCATCCCCTTCGGACGAGATCACCCCGACCCGCCCCTCGCTGATCCGCTGACGCAAACGGTCAGGATAGACCTCGATGAGCACCGGCATGCTCATGTTTCCCTGGTCATCGAACTCCACATCGATCGCCCGGACCTGTCCCAGCTCGATGCCACGGAAGTCCACCACGGCACCGGGCTGCAGGCCGCGCAGTGACTGGTCGAACTTCAGCAGGATGAAGCGTGACAGGCCATCGGCCTTCTTCATCGCAGCATCCTGGCTATGCGCCATCGTGAAGGGCGTGCTGGCATCAGCAGGCAACCCCGCCCCCTCGGGCGGCGTCGCAAAGGCAATACCCCCCACCGCCACGGTCAGGAGCGACTGCGTATTGATCTGCACCCCGTTGGCATCGAATTTCGCATCGATGCCGCTCGCCTCCCAGAAGCGCGAATTGGTCCCGACGAACTTGTCGTAGGGACTGTTGATGAAAATGTCGAGAATCACGTTCTCGCCGCGCTCATCCAGCGTGTAGCCCGTCAGGCGCCCCACCGTCACGCGGCGGTAGAGCACCGGCGAACCGATATCCAGCGAACCGATGTCCTTCGCACGCAGCTTGAACTGGCTGCCAGCCTCGTCGTACTTCAGCGGCGGCGGTGTTTCCATCCCCTTGAAAGTGTCGGTCTCGACCTGCGACTTCCCCACATCGACACCGATGTAGGCCCCCGACAGCAGCGTGTTCAGCCCCGAGACTCCCGACAGATCAGCACGCGGCCGCACCACCCAGTAGCGTGAATCCCTTGCCAGGAAACCGGTGGCGTCCTTGCGCAACTGAATGCCCACGACCACATGCGAGCGATCCTCCGCAAGCGAGATCGTCTTGACGGTGCCCACCTCGACATCCTTGTAGCGCAACCGCGTCTTGCCAGCCTCCAGCCCCTCGGCCGTCTTGAAGCTGACCGTAATCAGCGGCCCATGCTGCGTCATCTCCCGGTAGGTGAAGATGGCACCAATGATTGCAGCCAGAATCGGCAGCAGCCAGATCATCGAGGGCAGCCAGCGATAGCGCCGGTTCTCGATCTCGGCTTCAGGCGCGTGCAGTTCGTGGTCCCACTGGCCCTCGCCCGCATCAGAACCGGCGCCACGGCGCACATGCTCGCCCGCGCGCACCGGCACGGCCTGTCCCTGCGGGGTGTTACCCCCCCTGTCCTCAGCACTCATTCCCAGCAAACTCCCATCCGGACATCCTCATCATTCCCGAATCCGGTCATCGTGACGGAAACGCGCATCCCAGGCGAGGCGCGCATCGAAACTCATTGTGGCCAGCATCGTCAGCACCACCACGGCGCCAAAGGCGGCAATGCCCGGTCCCGACAGCACCTCGGCCGTGCCCGGCATCTGGATCAGCGAGCTGGTCACGGCCACCACGAACACGTCCAGCATCGACCAGCGACCGACCCATTCGACGATTTCGTAAAGATGCGTGCGCTCCTTCAGCCGCCACAGGCTGCCACGCCAGGAAAGCACGGCCAGCAGCACAAGCGCCCCCAGCTTGAACAGCGGAATCAGGAAGCTCGCAATGAAGATGATGGCAGCCAGCGCCCATTCCCCCTCGGCCCAGAAGTAAACCACACCCGAAAGAATGGTGTCGTCCACATCCCCGAACAGCGTCCGCGTCGTCATCACCGGCAGGAAATTGGCAGGGAAATACAGAATGACCGCAGTGATCAGCAATGCCCAGGTCACGGACAGCCCGCCCCGCTTGCGCTGCCACAGCGGTGCGTCGCAGTGCCCGCAATGCTGCCCCTCGCGCACGTCCGCCCAGGCCGTATCACAATGATGGCAGGCAATCACGCCAAGCTCGCGGGCACACAGGTAGGTGTGCGCCGTATGCGGATGCAGCACGGCAACCCGCACCGAGCCGCGCCTGCCGGTGCGCCGGCCCGCTGAAGCACCAGCCTGTTGCCCCGGGCCGCTCCCGGTGGCTCGCATCGCCTGCGCCAGATTGCGGCCCTCCCCGGCCAACGCCTCCACCGGCGCGGCCGCTGCGGCAACACCGGCCAGCCCCGGCACGGAAGAAGACACCTGCTCCAGCGGCACCCCGACCACCGCGATCGCCTCATGTGCCGCCCACGGTCGTCTGCGCACCAGCAGGCGCAAATCGAAGGTGAGCACGATGGTCAGCGTGATCGTGGTGCCCATCAGCGCCCACAGCGCTGGCCCCGGAATGATGCTAGCCATGCTGGACAGCTTGATGATGGCCACCAGCACCCCCAGCAGGAACACTTCCACCATGCTCCACGGATAAAGCTGCTGCATCATCCGCACCATCCGGTTGAACAGCCGGTCCGGCAGCGGCAGGCGATCCATCAGCAGCATCAGCAACAGCAGCACCAGATAAAGCCCCGGCAGCAACAGTGTCGGCAGAAACACCATCACGGCCACCGCAATCATCTCGTAGTCGAGCAGGGTCAGCACCGAGCCGGCCAGCGTCAACGGCAGCTGCGAGCCCTGCATCTCCAGCATCACGATCGGAAAGGCATTGGCAATGACGAACAGCACGAGGCAGGCCAGCACCAATGGCGTGATGCGCGTCCGGTCCAGCCGGCTGTGTTTGCCCAGCGCCACGCCACATACCCGGCAATGTGCTGTCTGGCCCCGTGTCAGCCTCGGGCGCCGATGCAGGGTGTCACACATCGGACACGCCGTCAGATCCTTCAATTCGTGCATGCAGTCATTCGCGCTCGGTCGGCAAAGTTCCTCTGGCAAGGCATGGACCCCGTTTTTCGGCGGGCAGCTCGGCCATGCGGCGCAAGCGGATGAAAAGGGAAATCACCACCCGACGGGGTGAAATCCAGGGCGGAATGCTCCATTCTATGAAAAGTCGGGCTGGCGCAGCCGACCGTCCGTCGCCGAAGTCGGGCATGACCGACGGCATAATGCGCCCTCATGGAACAGACAGACACGGACAGCCTGCCCGGCACCGGGCCAGTATCGGCCGACATCGGCCTCATCGACTGGCAGGGCGACACCCCCTTCAGCCCGCGCTACGGCGACCGCTATCACACCCTGAGCGGCGCCCGCGCCCAGAGCGAGCACGTCTTTCTTGGCGGCTGCGGCTTGCCCGGGGCCTGGTCCGGCCAGCAGGACTGGTGCATCCTGGAAACAGGCTTTGGACTGGGGCTGAACTTTCTGGCGACCTGGGCCTGCTGGCTGCAGCACCCCGAGCGTCCCCGCCGCCTGCGTTTCATTTCCACCGAGGCGCATCCGGTGGGCGCCGACGACATCCGTCGCGCCGCACGGCTCGACCCCGCACTGCAGGCGCTGGGCGAACGGCTGGCAAACTGCTGGCCACACGCATGGCCAGCCCGCCCGACGGAGCCACGCCCGACCAGGGCCGGCGAAAAAACAGACGACGCCCAACAGACTGACGATCAGAGCACCGGGATTCCCTTCCTGAAACAGGACTTCAGCCAGCCAGAGGGCCGTGTCGAGCTGCTGATCCTGTGGGGCGATACCGCAACCTGTCTGCGGAACTGGCGGCACCTGCATGGCCCGCTCGGCGCCGATTCGATCTTTCTCGATGGCTTCGATCCGAAAAAGAACCCGGCCATGTGGTCGGCAGACACCCTGAAACAGGTGGCTGCACACGGGAAACCGGACACCCGCATGGCCACCTGGTGTGTGGCCCGCAG
Source organism: Lautropia sp. (assembly GCA_030523825.1). Classification (GTDB taxonomy): domain Bacteria; phylum Pseudomonadota; class Gammaproteobacteria; order Burkholderiales; family Burkholderiaceae_E; genus Lautropia. The sequence continues at coordinate 4,369 of JAUNHU010000005.1, forward strand.
CGTGCGCGATGCAGCAACCGAAGCAGGATTCAGCGTGGGCAGGCTCCCCGGACTGCCCCCGAAAAGGCATTGCCTCGCGGGTAGCCTGGGCAACAGGAAGGCCAGGATCATGTCATGAACGCATCGTTCGCGCGCCAGAGCCGAAACCGTGACCTTCGCGGCAGGAACACACCGTAAAGATCAGCAGCAAGGCAATGAAGGAAGGCAGGCAGGCAAGGAGCTGCACGCCGGCACAATGGCTCCGCAGCAGGCACGCCCTTCACCCGGCCCGCTTCCGGAGCATCAAGAGCCTTTCGCCTCGAGGGACGAAGACGCAGGAGATGACGGATGGACGGCGGTCTTCCCGGGTTCATTTCCCGCATGCTCCGAAAGCATGGAAAATGCCCCTTCCTGCAATGGGAACATCTCGCTGCCATTGTCTTCCGCAGCTGACGCCGATGTGCCGCAAGTTCCGGCTGCCACTGCCTGCCTGCGGGCCGCCACCTGAATCGGCTGCTTGGCCTTCAGCACGGCCGGAGCAAAAGCCTTGGGGGCATGCGCCAGAAAACGGTCGAGCGTGCGCGAAGTGCGCAGGAAGGGACGTTGCGGCACCGACTGCACATCATGACCGATGAAGGCCAGCAGCAACTCGAAGCCGACCAGCACCGGCAACGCAGACATCATCACGGTACCTGCCGTGGCCGTCACGCCCATGGACGCTGCCTCGTGCCATTTGTAGATGCCGAAACACAGACCGAACAGCATCAGCAGCAACCCCGTCGGCAGCTGGAAGGAGGCCAGCGAAAGATCGCGCAGATAGTAGTTGTAGAAAATGCGCTTGGCCGTGTTGCGCACGTGCCTGACGAGAAACTCCCACGCCACCTGGGAAACCTTCAGGTTGCTGACCTCGTCGCCATAGACCGCGTCCATCGGTATGTCGACCACCACCGCCCGCAGGGTGTTCAGCCGGAACAGCATGTCCGACTCGAAGAAATAACGCTGGCTGATCCGGGCAAAGGGCAGGCTGTGCGCCACGTCATGATGAATGGCCGTATAGCCATTGGTGGGATCGAACAGGTTCCAGTAGCCCGACGAGATCTTGTTGAAGAAGGACAGCACCGCGTTGCCGAACAGCCGGATCTTCGGCATCGCCTGGATCTGCTCCAGATCGAAGAAACGGTTGCCCTTGGTGTAGTCGGCCTCGCCGGCCACGATCGGCGCGATGAAGTCGGGCACCAGCGCCGGGTCCATCTGCCCGTCGCCGTCGATCTTCACCATGATCTCCATGCCGTCATCGAGCGCGGCCTGATAGCCGGTCATGACGGCTGCGCCCACGCCCCCGTTGCGCTCGCGCCGTACCACCCGCACCCGCGGGTCGCTACAGGATTGCTCGACCAGATCGGCGGAATTCTGCGGACAGCAATCATCCACGACATAGATCCGGTCGACCTCCGGCCCGATGCGGGCCAGAACATCGAGAATGTGCGCCCTGACCTTGTAGCAGGGAATGATGACCGCAACCTGGGCAGCTGTACTCATGATCGCGTGGTTCACACAGCATGACGCTGTTCTGTCGTTTGCAACAAGGCCGATGAAAAGGCTGTTTCATCTGGCCGCCGGGCTGACACACCGTGCCTCCCGGATGGAAAGGGGCATGGACATGCCGGACGAGAGGGCTTGCCCCTGCTTCGTGACTGCGGAAAGTGTACCCTAAACAATACGCTTGGCTGCATAACGTAACGGCTGGCGTTCAGGCCGGCATCCCTGCCATCAACCCGCTGGCACGATGTACCCGCCGGCGAATCGCCTCGTCGAAGACTTCACCCACACCTTCGGGGGTGCCACACAGCGTGAAAAAGCGCCGTGCCCGCGTAATGGCCGTGTAAACCAGTTCGCGCGTGAGAACCGGAGAAAGCGCCGACGGCATGGCCAGCGCCGCGTGCTCGAATTCCGAACCCTGGGCCTTGTGGACCGTCATGGCAAACACGGTTTCCACGGCCTGCAGGCGGCTGGGAGATACCCAGCGCACCGGAGCCTGCGTGGAATCACTGGCAAAGGCCACCTGCAGGCGCTGCCCGCGCCCCGCCAGGGTGATGCCCACATCACCATTCATCAGCCCCAGCTCGTAATCGTTCTGCGTCACCATCACCGGACGACCGGCATACCAGCCCTCGGCAGCAGGGATCAGGCCCTGCTGCTGCAGCCAGCGGGCAATCTGCCCATTCAGCTGATCCACTCCCCAGGGCCCCCGACGCAGGGCTGCCAGCAACTGAAAGCGCCCGTGCGCAGCCAGCACGCGCTGCGCCCACGCTTCGAAATCGGCCATGTCGGCATCATCCGGCGGGCGTGATGATGTCATCACCTCAAGATAATGCGCATAGCCCACAGCCAGCGCACCCTCATGTTGATCTGCCAGCACTCCCCATCCGGCAACGACCAGATCACGCAGGCTGCGATCCGAAGCGAGAACATCGCCGGCCGTCACGACCATCCGGATATCCTGTTCTGCCGGTGGTTTTCCGGTCTGCGCCTTCCAGAGCGCCTTCACGGCATCGGCATGTCCGGCGTTCACCCCGGCGGCCAGCAGACCAATGCCACTGTCCGAGCGGAAACGATGGCTGTGGCGCAGCATGGCAATCACCTGATCCAGCGGACTGCCCTGCTCATCGCAAAAACCCTGGTCGATCTGCTGCCCCGTCACGCGGGCAATCCAGGCCATCGTCTCGGGCCAGTAATGACCGGCATGAACACGCGAACACAATTCACCCAGGATGGCGCCCGCTTCCACCGAAGCCAGCTGATCCTTGTCCCCCAGCACGATGAGTCGCGTCTCATCGGGCAGTGCCTGCACCAGCATCGCCATCATTTCCAGATCGACCATCGATGCCTCGTCGATCACCAGCACATCCAGCGGCAAAGGATTGCGTCTGCCATGACGGAAATGCCGGGTGTGACGCTGGCTGCCCAGCAGGCGATGCAGGGTCTGCACGGAAGCAGGAATGGCCGCCCTGACCTGCTCGCCCTCGGGCATTTCCTGCAACGGCAGCCGGGCAATGGCGCCGTTGATCGAACTGTTGAGACGCGCGGCAGCCTTGCCAGTGGGAGCGGCCAGACCGATGCGCAGGAAACGGCCCTGCTCGCGCAGCGCCTGCATCTGCAGAAGCGCCAGCAGACGCACCACGGTCGTCGTCTTTCCCGTGCCCGGCCCGCCGGTAATCAGACCGAAACGGTGTCGGGCTGCCAGCGCACAGGCTATCTTCTGCCAGTCGGTCGCGGCGCCCGCTGCCCCGGAGGCCGGAGGAAACAGCAATGCCAGCCCACGTGCCAGCGATTCATCGGCCGCCTCGTCCCGTGTCATGCCTGCGGGCATCAGCCGGCGAGCAATCGCCTGCTGGATCTCACGCTCATGGGCACGATAGCGCCACAGATAGAGACGTGTGCCCGAACGGACCAGAGGGCAGACACCCGCTGGCTGCGATGATCCGCTGCCTGCCGCCTGGTCATCCTTCGCCACATCTGCATCATCGGCGGTGACGGCTGAGGGTGCGGGCGTGGGTGCGCGAGCGTCATCCACGGCCGGCTCGCACCGCACCAGCAACGGGAAACGGTTGCAGGCACGCTGCCATCGCTCGATATCAAACGATTTCAGGGTGCGGCAAACTCCGGCCGGCAAGGCCAGCAGGTGTTCTGGGTCATGCAATGCGTCCTTCATGTCGAGACAGACATGGCCCCTGCCCAGTTGCCAGCTGCACAGCGCCGCTGCCAGCAGCACCAGATCCAGATCTTCACCGCTGCCTGCATCACTTCCCGCATGCAGCGCCAGGAATCGGGCAAATTCCAGGTCGATGCGGCGCAACCACCCCTGCTCACACCAGTCGGCCAGCCGGTCGAGCATGCGTGCCGGACTTTCGTGCGGACGGGTATCCGTGTCAGAACCGACGGCCGGCATGCCGGCTGGCTTCACCAGGGTCTCCGGTGGGCTTTCAGCACCGGATGGTGCCGCAACATCATCACGCGACACTGATTCGCCATCAAACAATGAAAGCTGTTCCGCATCTGCAGCGGCGCGAGGTTTTCCGGTACATTTTTTCATGCCAGCGCCTCTCCCAGGTCTTCCGGATGGGGCGATGACAACGACAGCTCACCGCGAAACATGGCATCCAGCGTCTCGATCATCCGGCGATCCGGCCGCGCCGGGAAGATCCCTCCCGTATCGGCGTCGATGCCCCGCATGAACAGATAGATGGCACCACCCACGTGGCGGTCATAGTCATAATCCGGCAGGCGGCTTTTCAGCAGGCGGTGCAGTGCCAGCACATAGAAGATCAGCTGCAGGTCATAACGATGATGGAGCATCACTGCCTGCATGTTTTCCTGCGCGTAATCGGCATCTGCACCACCCAGCCAGTTCGATTTGTAGTCGAGCACGAAATACCGGCCATCGTGCTCGAACACCAGGTCGATGACGCCCTTGAGCATGCCATTGAGCGTACCGGACGACAGTGCCGGCCTCGGCTGCCCGCCGAAGGAATGGCGACATGCCCAGGCATCCAGCCGTGGCACGTTCACATCCGTCACGGGCAACATGAAGTTCATCTCCACCTGATAGACGCTCAGATCGGCAAGTGCCATGCGCTTCTGTCCGCCTTCTCCCCGAATGATCGGTCTGCCCAGCAGCGCACCCAGCCATTCGCCAAGCACAGCCTGCCACGGCTGCCAGTCAGGCTGATGATCCAGACGACGTGCAATCTCGTCCTCAAGCAACACGGGCAGGGCACTCAGTCGCGCAAACCCCTGCTGCCCGGCCCATTCGAGCAGTCCGTGCAAAAAGCTGCCCGGACGGGGGCCGCGAGGGAATCCGTGCATCGAGATATCGGGCCCACCATCTTCTGCAGCGCCGTCACGACGCACCTTTGCAACCACCGGCACATCAGCGCCATCGGATTCAGCCACACGCAGCGATGCCACATCCTCCAGCCAGTTGTCTTCACGCGCAGACTCTGTGTAGTGGATATCACCCCCTTGCCGGGCCTGACGGAGCAGCAGGGCCGAATAGCTGGCAATCCACCAGGGCTGCCAGCGCGTTGCCGGCAGGGCAGGCGCATCCTTCCAGTGCACATCTTCATCGGCCAGATGCAGGGGCTCACCCGGAGCATCCACGGGTGGCACACGCACCACCATCTCGCCAGCCCTGGCGCCTGCCAGCATGCGCGACACACAGTCCGCCAGCGCCTGTCTGGCGGCACGCACTTCAGCCGCCTGCCTTGCGCGCTTTTCTTCCGGGCTTTCCTTGGCCTTCTTCCCGCCCTTGCGATGGGCCGAGGCACCCGCCTCCTGAGCAGCGCCCTCACCCATGCCATCCGAATCAGCAGCGTCGGCACCCTCGCCGGGGGCCTGGTAGCCCAGCAGGTGCCCGGCCGCACTGGCCGGCAAGGTCTTCAGCGCGTCGAAACCGATCCAGGTGGCGTGGCGTGCGCGGGTAAGTGCCACGTACAGCTTGCGCAGGTCCTCACCCAACCGCTCCTCGTCAGCGGCCGCCAGCGCATCGCCCCGTTCGGAAAAACCTTCTTCAACGGAATCGTCTTCAAGATTCAGCACATGCCGTGGCTGCCCGTGCTCGTCATGGGAGGACAGCACCAGTGCCTTGCCATCGACCTCCCGCACGTCGCAGAAAAAGGGAATGAACACCAGTGGATATTCCAGTCCCTTCGATTTGTGGACCGTCACCACCCGTACCCGCTCATCATCGCTTTCGAGTCGCTGCCGGCGACTGTCGGCGTCCCCGGAGGGATTCAGCCGCTGCTCACGGAAATGGCGGATCAGCGCCTGCTCGCCGTCGAGCACGGCCGATGCCTGCTGCAGCAGCTCGGCCAGGTGCAGCACGTCGGTCAGTTCCCTTTCACGCCCAGCCATCAGCAGGCGCTCCGTCACGCGAAAGTCCTGCAGCAGGTGACGAACCATCGGCAGCACGCCCTTCTGGCGCCAGATCTGCCGGTAGCGCTGAAAATCGGCAACCCTTTCCTCCCAGCGCATCTCGTCCTGCCGCAGCTCGATGAGTTCCTCGGGTCGCAAACCGGCCAGCCGGCTGCCGAGTGCCGACCGCACCAGCGCACCATCGCCGGGGTCGGCACAGGCCATCAGGAAACGCAGCAGATCATCGGCCACACCACTGTCATAGACCGATTCCTTGTCAGAAAGATAAACACTGGGAATGCCATGCCCCTGCAGTGCCTTGCGGACGAGATTGGCCTGACGGTAATTGTTGACCAGCACCGCAATGTCGGCGGGCCGAACCCAGCGGTTGTCACCAAAGCCCGCCGATCTTTCCTGCCCTGCTCGCAAAAGGCGCGCAATTTCGTTCGCCGTCGCAGCAGAAAAACGCGCCTCGTAAGTTTCCTTGCCCAGAGACGCATCTGCATCATCCACCGGTGGCTGCCAGAGGGTGAGCGCGGGAGCCACGCCATCGCTGCCATTGTCCCGATCCCACCAGGCATCGCGGCGCCCGGCTGCCTTCACCGGCATGAAGGGCACGGGATTGCGGCCTTCCCGTGCAAAGCGAAAGGCGCCACGAGAGCCTTCGCGTTCTTCTGCCGTTCTGAACAGATGATTGACCGCCTCGACCATCGCCGTCGACGAACGGAAATTCCTGTCCAGCGTGTAATGCCGCCCCCGGGTGGCACGGCGCGCGCGCAGGTAGGTATGAATGTCGGCATCGCGGAAGGCGTAGATCGCCTGCTTCGGATCGCCGATCAGGATCAGCGCCGTCTGCCCGTCATCGGCCGCAGCCTGCGAACGCCATGCACCCTGCTGGCCATTCCCGCCATCCACCGTCTGTGGTTCCGCCAGCACATCGGTTGTCAAAGCGCCGACACCTGCATCGCCCACGCGGTACACACTGTCGAAAATCCGGTACTGCAACGGATCGGTATCCTGGAATTCGTCGATCAGCGCCACCGGAAACTGCTGCCGGATGCGGTGCGCCAGCACCTCGCCGCCCTCGGCCTGCAACGCACGATCCAGTTGATGCAGCATGTCGTCGAAACCCAGCTCGCTGCGCTGTTCACGGGCCAGACGATGGCGCTCGTCGACCCATCGCGCCGCATGCCGCAGCACCCCGGCCTTGAAACGCTCCAGCGCACGCAACTGCCCCGGCAGCGCGGAAATTTCGGCAAATGCCGGATGATCCGTCAGCTGCGGGTCCTTCCAGATCGTCCGGTCTGCAAAGGCATCGGCTGACAGATTCTTCTGCAGCCACGGCACCGGGTCGCTGTCCGCCCTGCTCTTGCCCCAGTCCATTGGCCGCTCACTGTCCCGTCCTTCCACGGGCCACAGAAGTCCATCCGTATTCGCCCAATGCAGCAGTGCATCCATGCGCTTGATGACGGTGTCCTTGCGCAGCTTGCTGCCGTTGACATGCTTTTTGTCGCATGCCTGCAGCAACCGCTCTTTCAGCGCAGCCGCCCAGCCCTCATCACGCCAGGGTTGCTTCAGTGCATCCAGCGCCGTCTTCAGTTGCGTGATGGCCTGTGCCGGCGTGATCGCATCTCCCTCCACCGCCAGCAGGCGCGAAAGATTGCCATCGATCTGCTTGCGGAAGGCATCGAAATCTGCCCACCAGCCAGCAAAAATGCGCGCATCATCCCTGTCGAACTGCTGCACGAAACTGCGCCAGTAATCCCGGAAGGCTTCGGCCCGCAATTCAGCGTCGTTCTCGGCGGGATTCTGGGTAAACAGCGAACCACTGTCGAAGGCATGTTCGCGCAGCATGCGGCTGCACCAGCCATGAATCGTCGACACCGCTGCCTCATCCATCCACTCGGCAGCCAATTGCAGGCGCGCAGCACAGGCAGCCCAGGTATCCGCCGGGTAACTGTCGCGCAGGGCTGCCAGATAGGCATCGACAGACTTTCCTGCAGGAACAGCCCTATCCCCCGGAACACCTGCAGCACCCGGAGCACTTTCCTGCTCCCCCCATTCTTCGTCTTCCGCAAGCGGCCGCCCGGCCGACAGTTGTTCCTCAACCCCAAGCCGGAAGTGAGCCGCAGCCTCGCTCAGACGCGCACGAATCCGGTCACGCAATTCCAGCGTGGCCGCTTCGGTAAAGGTCACCACCAGAATTTCCGGTGGATCGAGCGGCCGGGAAAAGCCGCGCTGCGCACCGCCGTCGTTGCCATGCCCCAGCACCAGACGCAGATAGAGCGCCGCAATGGTGAAGGTCTTGCCCGTGCCGGCACTCGCCTCGATCAGGCGGCTGCCATGCAGGGGAAAGGACAGGGGCTCGACGGGCAGGACACTGTCCACGGATTCGTCATTCACGCCCGATACGGAATCCTGCTGCATCACGCGCCTCCCTCATCGGTATTGGTCTCCGGCGAAGCCGCAGGCGTGTCACCTGTCCCCGAGGCTTCTGCAGACCCCGCTGCTTCCCCATCCTTGCCGCGCCGTCTGGAAGCCCCCGTTTTTTCCGGCGGTTTCACCGTGTCGATCAGCGGGCCATACAGACACTCCACCCAGTCGGCAAAACGCCCGCCCGACCACAGGTGCGCAAAATCGGGAAAGACCCGTTGCAAATGCTCGTCCCTCGCGCATTCACCTTCGCTGCGCTCGTCTCCCTCGTAGCGCCTCGATGCCCGGCTATCCGAGGGCACGGCACGTTCATCCGGCCCGGCCGGCGACGATTCTCCTGCACCAGAGGCAAACTGCTCGTGCCGCTCGAAAAACCACTCGGCTCCGCTGCGGGCAGCAAAGGGCAGCGGCGTACAGATGCCTTCTGCCCAGGCGCGCAACATGCCATGCCACGCTTTTTCCGCCACCGCTGCATCCAGTGGCGGCAGGGTCACGGTGCCCTTCGGGCTGCACACCACCGTCGTCAGTGACACGCCGTCCAGTTGTGCCGCCACGTGCGTCACCCAGAAAGGCAGCAGCTTGTCGTAACGCCAGCGATCGCCGGCCTTTTCTGCCTTCTCCACCAGTCTGGATG
>JAUNHU010000005.1:13427-60815 GCA_030523825.1 Lautropia sp.
GCCATCAGGTCGAAATCCATCGGCACCCGCTCGCGCGGGAATTCCTTGTCGTTCATCCCCAGCAGGCACACCAGCCGGAAGGGAATGGCCCGCATCGGCATCAGGGTGGCAAAGGTGACGGCACCGGCAAAGAAACGCCGGTTCAGGCCATCATCCTCGATGCTGGCCAGCCAGTGTTCGCGCACCACCGACAGCGGCAACGGCAGATCCATGCCGGTGTCCTCGCAATCGGCCTGCCATTGCACCAGGCTTTCTTCCAGCCGCAACAGGATCAGCGCCTCGTGCTCATCTTCCGCCGAAAAGAAGCGGCCCAGCATGGCGCGCAGGCGCTCCACCCATACACGTGGCTCCGCCGGCTCGTTCAACGCCTGCCAGGTATCGTTCAGCGCATCCAGCAAGGCCATCAGCTGCCCCAGCAGGCTGGCGTCCAGCCCGCTGATCTCGTCCAGCGGTTCTATGTCGGCCCAGGCGCCACCACTGCCCACCGCATAGCCGAGCAGCATCCGCTGCAGGCCGAAATGCCAGCTGTTGCGATCGACCGGCTCACCCAGATCCAGCGCCGCACGCTGCGTGCGATCCAGCCCCCAGCGAATGCCACTGGCCTGAATCCATTGCCGGATGGTGGGCAACTGCAGGGCGTCGATGCCAAAACGCTGCTGCACGGCCGACACATCGAGCAGATCGAGCACATCGGTTGCCGTCACCCGCGATTGCGGCAGCGACAGCAGGAATTCAAGAGCACGCAGCAAGGGCTCCTCGGCACGCCGCGCCTGATCGGCAATCGAGAAGGGAATGTGGCGCGGATCATCGGCAGGATGCAGACCGAACACCGCCTCGATGTGCGGCGCAAACACCGCAATGTCGGGCACCATCACCATCACGTCCCGTGGCCGCAGACTGGGATCGGCAGCGAAGGCAGCAAGAAGCTGATCGTGCAGCACCTCGACCTCGCGCTGCGGGCTGTGGCAGGCATGAAAACGCACCGACACATCGGTATCGGCATCCACTGCAGGCCAGCGCCCCCGCGTTTCTGCCAGCGGTGACAGATCCAGAATGTCCTGCTGAAGCTGCATCAGCAACGTATCGGCGGAGGCATCCACGAACACGTCTGCACGACGGCTGATGCCATGCAGGCGGGATTCGGAGAGTTCGAGGTCGTCGTGCTCGGACAGCAGGCCGATCAGGTCCCGCCCCTGCCGGCCCCAGGCCGCCAGCAACGCATGACCATGATCGAGACCGACGAGCTGCGGCGCACCACCGCCGTGAGTAGCACGTGGCTGGTGACGGGAACGCCGCGCAGAGAGCAGGTCCCGTTCGGGAACGATGTCACCCCAGTAATGCCGGCAGGGATTCTGTACGCACATCAGCACCTGACACCACCGCCCCAGTGCAGCCAGCACATCCAGTGCCTGTCGCGGCAATGCCGAGATACCGAAAACCAGAATTCGGCGTGCCAATGCAGGCGGACGGGCACGATCCGGCTCGGCACAGGCCGCCATGAAACGCTGGTGGATGGCAGCACGATTGCCGTCTGCCACCTCGGCAGCATCCTCCAGCAGCACACGCCAGAGCGCCGCCTGCCAGCGCACGTCATCCTTCAGCGGCTGGGTACCGTGTCGCTGCGTGCGCAGCACGTCACGCCCGGCGGCCCAGTCGTCCAGCCAGTCGGCCCGGTAGACCTGATACTGGTCGAACAGGTCGGCCAGCCGCGCAGCCAATTGATGACGGCGGCGCAGCTGCGGATCATCCTGCAGGAAGCGCGCCAGCGGCGCGAAGATGTCACGATCCGGTCCGTCGATCAGCGCCGGCAGCAGGCGCATCAGCCGCCAGGTGAGCAGATCCTTGCCCAGCGGCGCACGCACGGGCACGACATCATCGCCCAGCACATGGCGGTATGCCTGCCAGATGAAGCGCGATGGCAGCTGCAATTCGGTGGCAGCCGCAATGCCCAGCCCGCCACCATCGCCGTCCGCATCGGGATCAGCGGCCAGCGACAACGTGAGCCACTGGGCCACACCGTTGCTCTGCACCAGGATGATGTCGTTTTCGAGTGGAGACAACGGGTGCGCCCGAACCCAGTCGCGCAACAGGTCGCGCAGGGTTTCCGACTGGTTGCCATGAATGACGATGAAACCGGGTGCAATGGATGCAGTCACACTGGGGCGGAGTCCGTGGGTTCGGATGCCAGCCAGGCAGCCAGCACCTCGTTGAAGGCATCGGGAACTTCGAGCGGTGGCAGATGCCCCGCCTGCTGGATGATAGCCAGTTCGGCCCCCGGGATGCCATCGGCGATCTCTCGCACCACATCGGGTGTTGTCAATTGGTCATGTGCGCCTCCGATGACCAGTGTGCGGCACCGGATGGAGGACAACAGCGGACGTGAATCAGGACGGCTGAGGATGACGGCCTGCTGTCGTGCAAATGCCGCTGCACCCAGCTCCAGTGCCATCGCATTGCATGCGGCCTGCAGATGCAGATCATCGGTATGATACGGTGCAACCAGCGCCGGATTGAAACGTGGCACGAAACCGCGCAGCCGGGACACGCGGATCAGGCGCTCCCGCTCCCCCCTGCGGGCAGGGGTGTCGGGGCGGGCGCTGGTGTTGCAAAGCACCATGCCCCGGATGCGACCTGGCGCCTGGCGATACAGCTCGAAGGCGAGATATCCGCCCATCGACACCCCCAGCACCCGGAAAACCGGCGGTGCATCTGCCAGAATGGCCGCAGCCATGCCGGCAATGTCATTTCCCTGCGTGGTGTCGGCCACCATCACCGGCCCGTGATGCCAGAGCAGCGACATCTGCCCGGCAAACAGCCGCGGCGTGCACTGCATGGCCGGCAGCAGCAGCGTTGGCAGCCGCACGTCGATCAGCCGCGACCGCGCCGGCCCGGCCCGCCGAAGCCACCGCGCCCGCCGCGGCCGCCATCGTCACGGCGTGGTCCGCCAAAACCCTCCCGCGAACGCGGGGCCGGGCGTGATTCGCTGCTGTCGGTCCGGAAAGCGCGATTCGGATCAAGCGGTGCAGGCCCGGACGCGCGCGCCTTGAACGGACGGGCAGAACCTTCTCCGTCACGTGACCTGAAGGGCCGGCCGCTGCCCTCGCCATCACGGGAGCGGAAAGGACGGTCGCCATCGAAACCACGCGATTTCTTCCAGCCACCGTCTCCCGAGTCACGCGGGAAACGTTTGTCACCGTCCTCGCGGCGGGACTTGAACGGCCGTGCCGCGCCATCACCATCGCGGTCACGCGATTTGAACGGCCGGCCACCACCTTCACCATCGCGGGAACGGAACGGACGGTCGCCATCGAAACCGCGCGGCTTCTTCCAGCCACCGTCTCCCGAATCACGCGAGAAGCGGCTGTCACCGTCCTCGCGGCGTGACTTGAACGGACGAGCCGCACCATCACGCTCGCTCGACCTGAACGGGCGCCCTTCGCCATCACGTGACCTGAAAGGCCGGTCACCACCTTCACCATCACGGGAACGGAAAGGACGCTTGCCGTCGAAATCACGCGACTTCTTCCAGCCACCGTCTCCGCCATCATGCCGGAAGCTGCGGCCGTCACCCTCGTCACGACGTGGCTTGAACGGACGACCGGCACCATCACCATTGCGCTCATGGGATTTGTACGGGCGCCCCTCGCCATGACGATCATTCGACCTGAATGAATGACCGCCACTGTCACCATCGCGTGAGCCAAAAGGCCGGCTGCCTTGCTCTGCATCGTGCGAATGTGCCGAATCACGGTCGAAAGCACGCGGCTTCTCGCTGCCGCCTTTCTCGTCACGGAATTTCCTGAAGGAGCTGGAATCATCCCGCGCCCCATGATGGCCGTGGCGAGTGCCTGCCCACGAACGGTGTGCGCCGTCACGTGCCGTCCGGTTCCAGTGCCCTTCGCCATCGGCACGACCGGAACGGAATGCGCCCTGACTGCCGCGCGCTCCGCCATGAACCCTGCCCTTGCCACCGGCTGCACCCTTTTTCTTGGGACGTTTGCGCGGCATCGGCTTGAACTCGGCTTCGAGTCCCGGAAATTCGCTGACCTGGATGTGGCGACCGATGAAATGCTCGATCTTGTGCAGCGGGATCACGTCCTCACGGCCCACGAAGGAAACCGCCTGGCCGCTGGCACCGGCACGGCCGGTGCGGCCGATGCGATGCACGTAGTCTTCGGCCACACGCGGCAGCTGGTAATTGATGACATGGGTAATCGTCGAGACATCGATGCCACGTGCAGCAACATCGGTCGCCACCATCACCTTCACCTCGCCATGACGCAGCCGGTTCAGGGCACGGGTACGGTCACGCTGGCTCATGTCGCCATGCAGCGCCTCGACGGCAAAGCCTTCGGCGAGCAACTCCTCTGCCAGCTCCTCGGCGTGCATCTTGGTGGCAGTGAAGACAATGGCCTGTCCCAGCCCGGTATCGTTCAGGCACGCCATCAGCAGCTGATGGCGATGCCCGGGGTTGTCCACGTAGATGATGTGGTCATCAATGGGCTGCAGGTTTTCTTCGCTGCGCTCGATGGTCATCCACTCGGGATCTTTCAGCAACTGGCCGGCCAGTTCACGCACATCGTGCGAAATGGTCGCCGTGAAGCACACCGTCTGGCGCTCGGCCGGACACTGTTCGGCAATGCCGATCACATCGTCCGAGAAACCCATGTCGAGCATCCGGTCGGCCTCGTCCAGCACCAGCAGCTTCACGCGCGAGAGGTCGATCTTGCCTCCCTCGATCTGGTCGATGAGCCGACCCGGCGTGGCAACCAGCACCTCGTAAGGCATCGACAACGCCTTGTTCTGAAGAAAATACGACGAACCGCCGGTGATGCAGACCGTGCTGACGCGCTGCAGGTGGCGCGACAGCGCCTGACTGGTTTTCGTGACCTGCTGGGCCAGTTCGCGGGTGGGCGTGAGTACCAGCACGCGGGGTCCGTTGACCACGCGGGGGCGGCCACGACCAGCGCCACGCCGGGCCTCGCGGGCCACCGGCACCGGACGCTCTGCCGGATTCAGTGCAATGTACTGCAGGGCCGGCAGCAGGAAGGCTGCCGTCTTGCCGGTGCCGGTGGGAGCGGAAGCAATCAGGTCGCGGCCTTCAAGCAGCAGCGGAATGGCCTGCTGCTGCACGGGGGAAGGCTGCAGAATGTCCTGACGCCGGAGCGCCTCGACGAGCTGCGCACACAGTCCCAGCTGCATGAAGGCGTTATCGGGATCATCGGGCAGTGCATCATGCTCGCCGTCCGGTGCCTCATCGCCGTGCCCGGCCACATCCGCAGCGGCGTTCACCACGGCATCCTGGGGCTGAGCCTCACCCGGGGCTGCGGCCTCGCCCCCATGCGATTCGGCATCGGCAGATTCATCGTCGCGGGAAACGGCTTCGAAAGCAGCCTCCTGCCCGTTTGGAGTCTGCTCCGCGACATGGCCTGAAGCCTGAAGGTCGGGAGTGGTGCCGGATGCCGGCGCAGGATGTTCTTCGGCCACTTCGGCCGGGAAGTCATTCAGGTTCTTTTCTTGATCGTGAGACATATAGGGGTCCAGCGCCGCCGACGGACACTGACATTCCCTGCCACACCATGCGCTGCAGCCAGCCGGTAGCGGCATGCAGCAACAGGAGATCCACAACACGCCGGCACCGTTCACGACATGAAGATCGCAACCGGGTGATGACGGCGTGCAGGGAAACGACGGGAGAATTCCGGCCACGGGAATCTTTTCGATAGCCCGGGAGCGTCAGCGGCAATACGGGCCGGTGTGAAAACCGCGTGCCCGTTGAGGTTGACGGATTGCATCAGCATCGACGCCAACCAGATTGCGTCACATGAACACCATGTGCGACGGGGCCAGAAATCGATGTCAACCGGCCACGGCATTGCACCCGTGAAAGGTGCAGATACCAACCGGCAGAGGGGCCGAGATTCCGCAAGCATCGGCCTTCAGGATCGGTCAGTCAGCAAACGGTGCCCTGCCGACGGAGCAGACGGATCATCATCACTCCGGGGCGCAGGGTCGGAAACTCGTGCTGCCGTCCTGTACAGCGCTGCATGATAGCAGAGGTGCCCTGCCATTTTTCAGAATTCACCCCGACCTGGCGCGATCGGCCAGACAGGCTCGCGGCCTGCGCCCGGCCCCTGCTGCCACACCCGCCAAACCTCGTCTGTTTCCGGCACGCAACACCCCATCCGACGAGCCACAGCCGGAGCCGACAGCACAAACATGCCAACGCCCCTGCGACGAGCCGCGCCGAGGCAGCATCCCGGGACGACTGCCCCGACTCCCCGGTGTCGGCCAATCTTCCATGAACATCCTGCCGCTCTCTTCCTGAGAAGCCAACCGAGAATTATTTACCTATACTGACGACTGACAGGGAACACATATCTTTTTTTACCAGACCGGGGGCAAGGATCATCAGCGCGCTGATGTGCTTTGGAAGTGCCTCATTCCTCTCCGGCCG
This sequence comes from Lautropia sp., assembly GCA_030523825.1. Taxonomy (GTDB): domain Bacteria; phylum Pseudomonadota; class Gammaproteobacteria; order Burkholderiales; family Burkholderiaceae_E; genus Lautropia. The sequence goes on from JAUNHU010000005.1 coordinate 19,885, forward strand.
ACATCCTGTCTTTGACCCTCCTGCCCGTACCAGACATCGGCCCGGGCGCCCCATCCCGTACAAGAACCGTACAGATACCCCCAAGCTCATGAAATCCAGTCAGACCAGGGCAGCCCATGTTGCCGCCCTTCCCGCTTTCCGGCCGCTGAAGGTAGCCATGGCGGTTGCAATGGCCTTCGGCATGCCGATGGCATTTGCGCAGCAGCAGTCCGAGCCCCGAATCGAAGACACCAGCGGACTCACCGAAGGCAGCGGGCTGCCGGCAGCTCAGGCCGAGCTGGACACCATCACGGTGAACGCCAGCGCCGACGCCTCGGCCGCGGGCCTCTCGAAGCCGGTCGCTGGCGGCCAGACCGCACGCGGCGGCCGCGTAGGCATCCTCGGCACCCGGGATCAGATGGACGTACCGGTTTCCACCACCTCCTACACCAACCAGCTCATCCAGGACCAGCAGGCACGCAGCGTGGGCGAGGTGCTGGAAAACGATCCCTCCATCCGTCTGGCACGCGGCTTCGGCAACTTCCAGGAAACCTATTACTTCCGCGGCTTCCTGCTGAGCTCCGACGATCTGGCCTACAACGGTCTCTATGGTCTGCTGCCACGTCAGTACGTGCCCACCGAGCTGGTCGAACGTGTTGAAACCCTGCACGGCGCCAGCGCCTTCCTCACCGGCGCAACCCCCAGCGGCACCGGCCTGGGCGGTACCGTCAACCTGCTGCCCAAGCGTGCCCCTGCCGAAGCCTTCAATCGCGTCGAGGCAGGCGTGCTGCACAACCGGCAGTTCAACGTCGAAGCCGACCTGGCACGCCGCTTCGGCCCCGACGGCAACACCGGCCTGCGCCTCACGGCCAATCATCGCCAGGGCGATACTGCCGTCGATGAGGAAAACGAGAAACTCGGCCTGTTCTCGGCGGCCATCGACTGGCGCAACAGCCATACCCGCCTGTCCGCCGACCTGGCTCATCAGAACCATAGGCTGAAGGCCACCCGGCCCAATGTGACGCTCGCCCCGGTGAACGCGGCGATGGGTACTGGTGTGACCGTGGTGCCCGACGCCCCCGACAACACCCTCAACTGGGCCCAGCCCTGGACATACTCGAAGGAAAAGGACCTGTTCGGCAGCCTGCGCGGCGAGCATGACTTCAATGACTCGCTCACCGGATGGTTCGGACTGGGCATTCGCCGCAGCGACGAGGACAATCGCCTCGCCAACCTGACGGTCACGCAGAACGACGGCACCGGCACTGCCTACCGCTTCGACAACCTGCGGGAAGACAGCGTCACCACCGGTGAAATCGGCGTGCGCGGCCAGTTCACCACCGGATCGGTAAAGCATGAGGCCGTCGTTTCTGCCTCGGCCTACCAGCTGGAAGTGAAGAACGCCTACGCGATGGATTTCGCCAACACGTTCGCCACCAGCCTCCACAATCCGGTTCAACATGCCATGCCGGCGTTTGGCGCCAACACGCTGTATGGCAACTGGGCATCCGGCCCGGCGCTCCAGCGCGAAACCCGCCTGACCAGCGTTGCCATCGGCGACACCCTGTCGATGCTCGATGACACGCTGCGGATCACGCTCGGCCTGCGTCACCAGACACTGAAGTACGACAGCTATTCCTACGCCTCGGCAACGGCGGCGGGTGGAGAGTCACAGAGTTCCTATGACGACAGCCGCGTCAGCCCGATGGCCGGCGTGGTCTACAAGCTGCCGAACCGGGTCTCGCTCTACGCCAACTACATCGAAGGCCTGAGCCAGGGCGAGGAGGCCAGCGGCACGCAGGCCAATGGCCAGCGTGTGCTCAACTTCGGCGAGGTGCTGAAACCCTATGTGGCACGACAGAAGGAGATCGGCGCCAAGTGGGACAGCGGCAGTGCCATCTACGGCCTGGCCCTGTTCAGCACCGACAGGCCGCGAGGCATCGTGAACAGCGCCGGCTATTTCACCGATGAAGGCAAGGACCGCCATCGCGGTGCCGAGTTCAGCGTTCAGGGTGAGCCGTTGCGTGGACTGCGTGTACTGGGTGGCATCACCTTCCTCGACGCCAAGCAGGTGAACACCGGCGAGAGCACCACCGACGGCAAGCGCGTCATCGGCGTGCCGAAACAGCAGATGTCCCTGGCCGTCGACTGGGATACCCCCTGGGTGGAAGGCCTGTCGGCCGATGCACGCCTCATCACCACCGGCACACGCTACGCCGACAGCGCCAACACGCTGAAGGTGGGCTCATGGGCACGCCTGGATCTCGGCATGCGCTATCTGGTCGATGTACAGGGCAAACTCGTCACGCTGCGCGCCCGCATCGACAACCTCACCGACCGCAACTACTGGGCATCGTCGGGAGGCTATCCCGACAACGGTTATCTGGTGGCCGGTGCGCCGCGCACCTTCAGCCTGAGCGCGTCCTTCGAGTTCTGATCGCCCTGCATCGTGCTCATGCCCCCGCTCCTTCAAAGCGGGGGGACAGCAAAAAGCCCGTCGCAAGACAGGCTTTTTGCATCAGGCAACGGGAAAGGCTTCCGTCAGGGAAGGCGGCCCCTTCCTGCGTCACGCCATCACTTCTTCACAGGGATCGGCGTTGCCACGTCGATGGGCACGGCCGAAACACTGTTCTTCGGCGAGCCGTCGATGAGCTTCTCCGAATAGGTGAGGTAGACCAGCGCATTGCGATCGACATCGACCATGCGCACCACGCGCAGGCGCTTGAACAGGATGGACAGGCGCTCGGAGAACACCTCGTCCTGTTTCTTCAGGGGTTTTTCGATCTTGACGGGGCCAACCTGCGTGCAGGAAATGGAAGCATCGGCCTTGTCTTCTGCCAGACCCAGCTGCCCCTTGATACCGCCAGTACGCGCACGGGACACATAGCAGGTCACGCCCTCGACCAGCGGATCATCATAGGCTTCGACGATGATGTCGTCATCGCGGGTGAACATCTTGAAGACGGTATCGACCGTGCCGATGACGCGCTCCTTGGCGACTGCAAACGACAGGGGCGCCGTTGCCATCAGCGTAGCGGCAACACCAAGCGACAGTGCAACGGCCCGGGACAGGAAAGATGCGTGAAATGCCATGTCGGGGAATGATCTCCAGAAAACGGTTCGGAAAGGCAACGAGGTGCCCATGATACCCCCGGAGTACAGGCAGGGTGACAAACCTGAACTCCGCCGGCACCCCTTGCCTGCCACCAGCGCGGGCCGGCAGGACGGTTGCGGGGCACCGGCAGCGGCAGTGCACCTGCTCACGGCCCCGCATGCCTGCCTCCGGTCGATCAGTACAGGATCCGGGCGCGGATGGTGCCCTCGATGTCCGACAGCTCCTGCAGGGCAACGGCGCTGGCCTCGGTATCGACATCGACCACCACATAGCCGACATGCTGGTTGGTCTGCAGATACTGCGAGGAGATGTTGATGTTGGAACGCGACAGGCGCTCGTTGATGCGGGCCAGCACCCCCGGCGCGTTGCGGTGGATGTGCAGCAGCCGGCACTTGCCCGGATGCGCCGGCAGCGACACCTCGGGGAAGTTCACTGCCGACAGGGTGGAACCGTTGTTGCTGTAGCGGATCAGCTTGGCTGCCACTTCCCGGCCGATGTTCTCCTGGGCCTCGGCCGTGGAACCGCCGATATGCGGCGTGAGGATCACGTTGTCGAATTCGCAGAGCGGCGACTCGAAGCGATCGTCGTTGCTCTTGGGCTCGATCGGGAACACGTCGACGGCGGCGCCGACCAGATGCTTACTGCGCAGCGCGGCGGCCAGCGCGTCGATATGCACGACCGTGCCGCGAGAGGCGTTGATCAGGATGCTGCCCTGCTTCATCTTCTCCAGCTGAGCTGCACCGAACATGTTCATCGTCGACGGCGTTTCGGGCACGTGCAGGCTGACCACGTCGGATTCGGCCAGCAGCGCATCGAGCGAATGCAGCTGGCGGGTGTTGCCCAGCGGCAGCTTGGTCTCGATGTCGTAGAAGACCACACGCATGCCGAAGTTCTCGGCCAGCATCCCCAGCTGCGTGCCGATATGGCCATAGCCGATGATGCCCAGCGTCTTGCCGCGCACCTCCCAGGAGTTGGCTGCGCTCTTGATCCAGCCACCCCGATGCTGTGCCGCATTCTTCTCGGGAATGCCGCGCATCAGCATGATGATCTCGCCCATGACCAGCTCGGCCACGCTGCGGGTGTTGGAAAACGGCGCATTGAACACCGGCACGCCACGCATGGCAGCCGCATCCAGGGCAATCTGGTTGGTACCGATGGAGAATGCCCCGATGGCCACCAGCCGCTGTGCATGCTCCAGCACCTCGGGCGTGAGCATGGTGCGCGAGCGGATCCCGACGAAATGGGCATCCTGGATCACGTCGAGCAGCGCCTGACCCTCAAGGGCCTTCGGAAAGGTGAGCACCTGGGTATAGCCATCGGCCATGAAAGCATCGACCGCCGACTGGTGGATGCCTTCAAAGAGGACAACCTTGAGCTTGTTTTTTTCGAGGGAAAGACGCACGTTTCAATCCTTGGGTAAGGCACAATCACACCCGGAGCAGCAACACGTCCCGAAAGGGGCAGAAGCAGGACAGACCCCGGAAACAGGGGTAATGGTAGCGCCCAAGCGTCGATATCCCTACCCCGAAACCGCTTCTGTAGCACAATCTTTTCCCCGCGCATTCACTTTCCGTCGAAGCAACTGTTGTGAGCAACGAAGAAAACCCCCTTGTTCCGGCCACGGACGCCTCCGTGCAGCCCCTGCCCCAGGCAGCCTCCTCCGACACGCAGCAGATCGCGCAGACGGAACCTTCCCGGCATGACCCGGCACCAGCCGGAGCAGCCCCGGACAGCACGCAGACGGCAGACGCCCCCCCGGCAGACATGGCGGAAAGGGCCCCCGCCCCCGTCAGCGCCCAGTCTCCGGATGGGGTCGCAACTGCCGGAGAAGCGGCTGGCGCCCCAGGCTCGACGCCGGCCGAGCCTTCGTCCCCCGCCGCAGCACCTGCAACAGAAGCCGTCGGCACCGAGGACGCTTCCCGGGCAGCAGCTCCCGCAGACGTGCCCGCTCCCCCGCTTCCGGCGGACATTGCCGACCTGGATGAACAGGTGGGCGCTGCCCTGAAGATGGTGACGCTCGGCGCCAACCGCCTCTCGAAACTGGCCGGCAACATCCGCTTTGCCTTCCTGCAACGGGACGAGGCGCGGCTGGTATCCGAACGCAAGCGCCTGAAGGCAGATTTCGCCGCAGGAACGAACACCGACGCCGAGCTGAAATTCGGCCTGAAAACCGTGCTGCAGAAAGCAGAACGTCTGGCCGGCAGCCTGATGCACGTCCCCGCAGCCCGGGTGCCCGCAGCCCACACGGCGACGGCTCCTGCACCTGCAGAAAACACTGCCCCGACCGATCTGGCTGCATCGCCCGCGTCCACCGATGCCCCCCTGACGGCCAATCCGGATGACACCATGACGGCAGCCGGCACATCGTCCTCGCCAGCAGGTGCCAACGCACAGTCACCGGCGGACGAAGATCCCGCATCGCCCAAGTCACCTGACGTGGCATCCAGCGAGCCTGCGGCTGCTACGGCACAGAACGCCAGCACTCCGGTCGCGCCAGCGCTCCCGGTGCAACGCAGCGGGCAGATCCGCCAGTCCATTCGCAAGAGCATGATGGCACTGGCACCTGCAGCCCCGCTGCATCTGCAGATCGAACTGGCCCCCGAATTTGCCGACGCAGACCCGGACATCATGGCGATGGCTGCCCGCATCCACGCGGTGCACCGGCAGGTGCTGGGTTCGCTGCGCAGCATCCTCTGGCATTCACCCACCAGGTGCACGCTGGGTTTCGAGGATGGAAAGACACTGCCGATCACATTTGGTGAACAGGGTATCGAGGATCTCCCGCCCGCGTTCCGCCAGAAACAGCAATCGCCATCACAAAAGCAATCCCGCCCCGGTGACAACCGCAATGGCAAGTCTGCTGGAGGACGTTCCCAATCCCGTGGTGCCTCGGGCAACCGGCGCCCGGGAAGGGATCAGCAGCGCCCCAAAACCGAGGGAGGCAATGGCGATGCCAGCCAGCCTGCGGCCGAAGGCAGTTCACAGCGCGATGGCGCATCCCGGCGCTCAGGCAACGGACAAGCGGGGCGACACGAAGGCAGACGTGGTGCGCCGGGTGAAAACCGCAATCCGCAGGGCAAACCGCGGCAACATGGCCGCCCTGCCCGCCCGCAAGGCGAACAGAAAGGGGGAGAACAGGGTCAGCACGAACGCCGTCACCCCCGCGGGCCACGCAACGACGACCGGCATCGTGGCAACAGGCCGGCTGCATCCGGTGCAGGCCCACGGCCCGGAAAGCCGGCCTTTCCGGGCAACTCGGCCATGGCCGACAAGCTGCGAGAGGCCCTGGGGGGCCTGAACCTGTCGCAGAAAAAGCGCGAAGGCGCGGAGTGATCAGCGCAAGCGTCGCCTCTCAAACCCCTTGATTCCGTGGCTCGCAGCCCACTGCGAGCCCGGAAACCCCGGTTTTTCACGTGTCCGATCAATCACAAAAGCAACAAAATCCGGAATTGACCGTGTTTTCCAGCGCTTTTCAGTAACGGAAGCCGTAAAAAACCGTAGAAAATGCTGCCAACAACCAACGATTTGTCTGGTGCAGTACCCCAGCACATTCCTGCGTTGCTAAGATTCCCGTAAACCCGCATCTCTTGCGGGAACGACTTCGATCAAAACCAACTTCCTGCTCTGAACACATCATGGCAACTGCTAAAAAGCCTTCGCCCGCTGCAAAGAAGACCGCAGCCAAACCCGCGGCAGCCAAAGCCAAGGCTGCCACCAGCACTGCATTGAAACCCGTCAAGGAGACCTTCACCAAGGTCGGCCTGGCACAGCATCTGGCTGAACAGACCGGCGTCGAGACCCGTGCCGTCAAGGCCGTGATGGCAGCGCTTGAGCTGACCATCCTCGCCTCCGTTCACAAGAAGGGCGCCCGTGAATTCACGCTGCCCGGCCTGCTGAAGATCGGTGTGGTGGATGTTCCGGCCAAGAAGAAGCGCCGTGGCATCGACCCCTTCACCGGCCAGGAGCGCGAGTTTGCCGCCAAACCAGCCACCGTGCGCATCAAGGTCCGTGCCCTGAAGAAGATCAAGGACGCAGCCCTGTAATTTGCGGCATCCCGGAGCCCTCTGAGGCTCCCGCCTGTGTGCGGGAACGAGGTACGGCCCCAACCTGCAGCAATCGCCGATTTCTCTCTCCGGAGGGGCTTATCGACGAAGAAGCCCGGATATCGATCCCTCGATTCCGGGCTTTTTTCATGGACAGGAAACTGTGCCGCTGAAGCCTGGGCTCGAAAAGGCTTCGTCAGGTACATCCGGACAGGAGATGGCCTGACCGCAGCATAACCATGCGGCCAGCCCTGCCCCACCCATGACTCATTTCGCCTGCGATGCGGGCTTGCCGAAGACTTCCTTGGCTTCTGCCTGCAGCTGTTCGGACAGGGCAACGCCCTGGCGCTGGGCTGCCTCCAGATTCAGCGTGAGTTCGAGCTTGTCGGTGGTTTCACTGGCAATGTCGCCGGGCTTCTCGCCCTTCAGGATGCGCAGCACCATCCGGCCGGTCTGGCGCCCCATCGCGTAATAATCAATGGCGAGTGCGGCCGTGGCTCCCCGCTGCACGCTGGAACGGTCAGCCGCAATCAATGGAATCTTCGCATCATTGCCCACCTTGATGAGCGACTCATAGGCCGAAATGACGTTGTTGTCGTTGCCGCTGTAGATGACATCGACCTTGCCGACCAGGCGCTTCGCCGCCTGCCCCACGTCGATGGAACGCGGTGCGGCCACCTCGACGAGCGCAATGCCCTGCTTCTCCAGCGCAGCCTTCATGTCACGCACGGCCGTGACCGAATTGGCCTCGGCCGGGCTGTAGACGATGCCAACCGTTTTCACGTCCGGCACCACCTTGCGGATCAGCTCGACCTGACGATCTGCGTCCAGCCGGTCGGAAACCCCCGTGATGTTCGTGCCTGACGGCTCCAGAGACTTCACCAGCTGGGCCCCGACCGGATCGGTGATGGCGTTGTAAACCAGCGGAATGTCGCGCGTGGCAGAGGCCACGGCCTGTGCCGCCGGCGTGGTGATCGGCACGATCACGTCAGGGCGATCACCGACGAACTTGCGGGCGATCTGCGCTGCCGTGGCAACGTTGCCCTGGGCGCTCTGGAAGGTCCATTTCAGGTTCTTGCCATCCTGATAGCCGGCAGCATTCAGCTCGTCATGCAGGCCGTCGCGCAGCGCATCGAGAGACGGATGATCGACGATGGTGACGACCGACACGGCAGACTGCCGGGGCGCCTGCGCAGCGGCAACCGAAGGCAGTGCGGTACCCGCAGCCAGCAGTGCTGCCACGGTAAGGTCGACAACGAATCGACGTCGGATCGATCCGGCAGGAAATGGCATGACTTTCATCGGCTTGAGGCTCCTAAAGCGTCCCGGTCGGGGGACCAGTCAAGACGTTACTACAATGATGGACACGCTGTCAGCTGAGGGGTCACGCGGTGGCGCTGGGCGACAGGACGGATGTCACCCCCCGTTGAAGCGCAATCGACACACCCGACAACTGCGGCCGGTCTTCAGCCCAGCAACAGGGAATCATCGTCGATCTGCTCGCCACGGGAGCGCTCGAACATCGCCAGCAGATCTGACACCTGCATGCCTTCGCGCTCGCTACCCGAAACGTCGAGCATCACCTGTCCCTGATGCAGCATCACCGTGCGCGAACCATGATCGAGCGCCTGACGCATGCTGTGCGTGACCATGAGCGTGGTGAGGCGATTTTCGGTAACGATGCGCTCGGTGAGTTCCAGCACGAAGGCCGCCGTTCTGGGATCGAGCGCGGCGGTATGTTCGTCGAGCAGCAGGATGCTGGATGGCTGCAGCGATGCCATCAACAGGCTGAGCGCCTGGCGCTGACCGCCCGAAAGCAGGCCGACCCGATCGCTGAGGCGGTTTTCCAGCCCCAGCCTGAGCACCGAGAGCTTTTCGCGGAACAGCTCGCGGGCGGCACGGTCGATGGCACGGCCCAGACCGCGTGACTTGCCCCGCGACAGGGCGAGCGCCATGTTCTCCTCGATGGAAAGCGCCTCGCAGGTTCCTGCCATCGGATCCTGGAAGACACGCGCCACATCGGCAGCACGAGCCCAGGAGGGCTGGTTGGTGACATCGACCCCGCCGATCACGATGCGACCACCATCGACCCGCTGCTCACCAGAGATGGCGTTCAGCAGTGTCGACTTCCCGGCTCCGTTGGAGCCGATGACGGACACGAACTGCCCTTCGGGTATGTGCAGGGACAGCCCCCGCAGGGCCGGATTCTCGATCGGCGTGCCGGCGTTGAAGGTGAGATGGAGCGATTCGACGGTCAGCATCGGCTCAGGCTCCCGGGCTGGAGATCTGGCGTGACGGCTTGCGGCGGCCCAGCATCCGCGGCAGCACCAGCGCCGCACCGACCAGCACCGCAGTGATCAGGTTGAGATCCTGCGCCTCCAGACCGATGAAATCGCTGTTGAGCGCCACGGCAATGACCAGGCGGTAAAGGATGGCTCCCAGCACCACAGCCAGCGTCGTGAGCACCAGCCGGCGGGCAGGCAGGATGCCTTCACCCACGATGACGGCGGCCAGCCCGATGACGATGGTGCCGATGCCCATCGAGATGTCTGCGCCGCCCTGGCTCTGGGCAAACAGCGCACCAGCCAGCCCGACCAGGCCGTTGGAAAGGGCAATGCCCAGCAGCACGGCCTTGCCGGTATTGACCCCCTGGGCACGTGCCATGCGGGCATTGGCACCGGTGGCACGCAGGCCAAGCCCCTGCCGCGATGAAAAGAACCAGTCGAGCAGGAACTTGAGCACCACCACCAGCCCCAGCACCATCAGCGCACGCTCGACATAATCGGGCGCCCAGCCGGGCAGGATCGAGAACACCGTCGGCTCGGTGATCAGCGGCACATTGGGCCCCCCCATCACCCGCAGGTTGATCGAATAGAGGGCGATCATCACCAGAATGCCGGCCAGCAGATCCATGATCTTCAGGCGGACGTTGATGACCCCCGTGACGAAGCCGGCGAGCGCACCGGCAGCCGTGGCTGCCAGCGTGGCGAGAAAGGGGTCGGAACCCCGCGAGATGAGGATGGCTGCAACCGCAGCCCCCAGCGGAAAGGAGCCGTCTACCGAAAGATCGGGAAAGTTCAGCACCCGGAACGTGATGAAGACGCCCAGCGCGACCAGGCTGAAGATCAGTCCGATTTCGAGTGCGCCCCAGAGGGTATATAAGGACACGCTTTACTGCCCCAGGATTTCGGCCGCTTCGGCCTTCAATGCGTCGGAAAACTCGATGCCCTGCTTCCTGGCCGCAGCCGCATTCAGGACCAGCATCTGGCGTTCGGCGGTTTCGCTGGAAAGATCGGCCGGCTTCCTGCCCTTGAGAATGGCAACGACCTGGCGCCCGGCCTGCTCGCCAAGCAACGCATAATCGACGCTGAGAGCAGCCGCAGCCCCGCGCGGCACACTGCCGGCATCTGCCGCAACGAGGGGAATCTGCGCGTCATTGCCCACCTTGGCCAGTGCCTCATAGGCGGAAACGACGTTGTTGTCGGTGCCGGTGTAGATCAGGTCGACCTTGCCGACCAGCCGGCGTGCAGCCTGACCAACATCAACCGTGCGCGGTGCTGCAGCCTCGACGAGTTCGATGCCGTTGGCAGCCAGTGCAGCCTTCATCTCACGCACGGCCACCACCGAATTGGCCTCGGCCGGGTTGTAGACCATGCCCACCCGCTTCACGTCGGGTTTGACCTTGCGGATGAGTTCGACCTGGGGCCCGGGCACTAGGCGATCCGACACCCCGGTGACATTGGTACCGGAAGACTGCATGGACTTGACCAGCTGCGCCTCGACCGGATCGGTCACGGCACCGAAGACCACCGGAATGGTCCTGGTGGCCGCCACCACCGCCTGAGCGGCCGGCGTGCTGATGGCAACGATGGCATCGGGCTGCTCACCCACGAACTTGCGGGCGATCTGTGCCACAGTGGCAGCATTGCCCTGCGCACTCTGGAATGTCCACTTCAGATTCCTGCCCTGCTCATAACCACCCGCCTTCAGCGCCTTCTGCACCCCGTCGCGGAAGGCATCCAGCGCAGGATGATCGACGATGGTGACAACGGAAACGGAAGCCTGATCCGCAGACAAGACAGGCGCCTGCGCAAGGAGCCCCGTCATCAGCAGCGCCGTGGCGGCGGCCCTGAATGCAAATGCGCGTCGCAGGACAGGCGTCTTGGTTGTCATGATGCGGACTTCCATGAAAGGGCGAAAGGTATAACGGGAACGGGGCGCATCATCGCGTGAACACACGCGGGCGCCCCGACTCGACTGGCTTCTAGCCGCGCATTATACGGGCTGCCGCGCGACGCCGTGTCCCCGGCACCTGCCGGTTCGTCGATAATGATGGGTTTCCCGACCGATCGGTCCTGGCAACTTCCCGCACCTCATCGGCAGCTCACCCCGCACGGACCGCACATGGACACCCTGATCGTCACCCTTGCCTCCTTCTTCGCCGGTCTCGTCGATGCCGTGGCCGGCGGTGGCGGACTGATCACCGTGCCAGCCCTCTTTGCAGCCTTTCCCGACACCAACCCCGCCACCTTGCTGGGCACCAACAAGGGCAGCTCCATCTGGGGCACGGCAGTGGCATCGGGACAGTATGCCCGCCGCGTGAACGTGCGATGGCCGGTGCTGCTCCCCGCCCTGGGCGTGGCCCTGTTGGGCAGCCTGCTGGGTGCCTGGGCCGTCACCCTCGTCGACCCCGGTTTCCTGCGACTCCTGCTGCCGCTCGTCCTGATCGCCCTGCTGGCCTACACGCTGGTGAAGAAGGATCTCGGCCAGCGAGCCCGCGAGAACCTCCATTCGCAACGCACCGAAACCCTGCTGATGAGTGCGATCGCGCTGGCGATCGGCTTCTATGACGGCTTCTTCGGCCCGGGCACCGGCAGCTTCTTCGTCTTCCTGTTCGTGCGCTTCCTGGGCCACGACTTCCTGCAGGCCACCGCCAACGCAAAATTCCTGAACGTGGCCACCAATCTTTCCGCACTGGGCCTGTTCTGGGCCAAGGGACTGGTCTGGTGGGAAGTGGCCATCGTGATGGCACTGGCCAACATCGCCGGCAGCCTGATCGGCACGCGGCTTGCGCTGAAACACGGCGCCGGCTTCGTGCGCAAGGCGTTCATCGTGGTGGTGGCTGCACTCATCCTGAAAACGGGGAGTGATGCGCTGGGGATGCTGTGATGCAGGGTAGATGGCCAGCCAGAACCACTCACCTGGCCAGACCACGCACACCTGTTGGCAGATTCCCGTCCGGCAGGCCCCTGCACACGCCCGGCACGGAAAGGCTCAGCGCCGGTCGAGCAGCGGACGATGTGCAGGCCGCCTGGGTTCGTCAGCACGCTCCTGACGCTCCTCCTGCCGCCGAAGCGGTTCCACCCGCGCCATCTGCACATTGCCCTTCACCGCCAGTTCCTGGTACACGCGCGTACCTTCGGATTTCCAGCGGATCTCTTCGTCGGTCAGCTCACGCACGACACGGGCCGGAGAACCGATGACCAGGCTGTTGGGCGGCAGGATCATCCCGGCCTTCACGAATGCCATGGCGCCGATGATGGTGTTCTCACCGATCTCCACCCGATCCATGACCACGGCGTTCATGCCCACCATGGCATTGCGCCCCACCGTACAGCCATGCAGGATCGCGCCATGGCCGACGTGCCCATCCTCCTCAAGCAGGACGACCGTATCGGGAAAGGTATGCGCAACACAGTTGTCCTGGATGTTCGACCCCCGCCGCATCTCGATGCGGCCGATGTCTCCACGCAGTACCGCATTGGGCCCCACGTAACAGCCAGGACCGATGATCACGTCGCCGATCAGCACGGCCGTTGGATGAACATGGGCCGACACATCCACCACCGGTACCACACCCTCAAAGGAATATATCTGTCCCATGCCTGATCTCCCGGGTTGTCTGTAATCGCAGCGATCGTTCAGGCCGGCGTTTTCGCGACCATGGTCAGCACATCGTAATTGGCCACCACCTCATCACGCTGGTTGGTGACGACGCAATCCCAGCGGACTTCACCATGATTGGCATTGAGACGGGGATTGATCTCCTTGCAGGTCAGCGTCACGCCGAGGGTGTCACCGGCATGCACCGGCGTCATAAAGCGCAGATTGTCAACGCCATAGTTGGCCAGCACCGGCCCCGGTGCGGGATCGACGAACAGCCCCGCGGCAAACGAGACGATCAGATAGCCATGCGCGACCCGGCCATTGAAGAAGGGATTCGCCTTTGCCGCCGCCTCATCCATGTGCGCGTAGAACAGGTCGCCGGTGAAATGCGCAAAATGCTCGATGTCTTCCAGCGTGACCGTGCGCCGCGCAGTGACCAGCTGATCACCCACCCGCAGCTCGGCCAGTGACTTGCGAAAAGGATGGATGTCATCCTGCCGGGCAGGTGCCCCCTGCAGCCAGCGCCCCGTGACGGCGCCCAGCAGACCCGGCGCCCCCTGCACGGCAGTCCGCTGCATATAATGAAACACGCTGCGAATGCCACCCAGTTCCTCGCCCCCGCCAGCTCGACCCGGCCCACCGTGAACGGTAGCCGGCATCGGTGAACCATGCCCCGTGGAAGACTCGGCGCTCACGCGATTGCCAATCAGGATGCGCCCATGGAAGGGCGCGATACCCAGCACGAAGGATTCGGCCACCTGCGGATCATCCGTGAACAGCGAGGCCACCAGACTGCCCTGACCGCGCCGTACCAGATCGACGGCATCGGCCACGTCATCGTAGGGCATGACGGTACTCACCGGCCCGAAAGCCTCGACCTCGTGCACATGCCGGGCCTCGCGCGGATTGTCGCAGCAAAGCAGCACCGGCCCCATGAAGGCGCCCTTCTGTACGTCACCCCCCTGGACCGTCACCTGTGTCGGGTCCCCCGCCACGATGCGGGCCTCGGTCTGCAACAGGGCAATGCGCTCGCGCACCTCCTGACGCTGCGCCAGACTGGCCAGCGGCCCCATTTTCACGCCCTTCTGCGAAGGATGGCCCACGACGACCCTCTCCAATGCGGTCTTCAACGCATCGACCACGGCATCGAGGTGCTGACGGGGCACAAAGACACGACGGATGGCCGTGCATTTCTGACCCGCCTTGGTGGTCATCTCACGCACCACCTCGCGCACGAAAAGATCGAACTCCGGCGTGCCCGGACCGGCATCGGCCCCCAGTACCGTTGCGTTGAGACTGTCGGCCTCCATGTTGAAGCGTACCGAATGACGGACGATGGCCGGACTGGAACGCAACGCCTGCCCGGTACTGGCCGAGCCGGTGAATGTGACGACATCCTGCCCGTCCACGTGCGAAAGCAGATCCCCCACCGAACCACAGATGAGCTGCAAGGCGCCTTCCGGCAACAAACCCGTTTCCAGCATCTTGCGCACCACGCGCTCGGTGAGATAGGCGGTCTGGCTGGCCGGCTTGACGATGGCCGCCATGCCCGCAAGTAACGTCGGGGCAAGCTTTTCGAGCATGCCCCAGCACGGGAAATTGAAGGCGTTGATGTGAACCGCCACCCCCTGCAGCGGCGAATACACGTGCTGCGCGCTGAAACTGCCGTCACGAGAGAGACGCTCGACACCGCCATCGAGCAATACCCGCGCATTCGGCAGCTCCCGGCGACCTTTCGACGAATAGGTCATCAGGGTGCCGATGCCTCCATCGATGTCGATCCAGCTGTCGGCACGGGTTGCACCTGTATGCGCCGACAGTTCGTAGAGTTCTTCCTTGTCCGCCAGCAATGCCTCGCCCAGCGCCTTGAGCATCAACGCCCGCTCGTGAAAGGACATCTTGCGCAGCGCCGGACTGCCCACCGTGCGACCGTAATCCAGCACAGCAGAAAAATCGATGCCGCTGGCGTCGATCAGGGCAACGGCCTCCCCCGTGGAAGCGTCAAGCAGGGCACTCCCTTCTCCCGTTCCGGTTACCCAACGGCCCAGCACATAGCTTTCCAGCTTCGGGGGGCGTTTCTGTGGCTCTGACATGAAAAAGGTCTCCCGTTATCTTTCGTTAAAGCATTCATTCGTCATAACTGACCGCGAGGCGCTCGGTCAGGGGATAGGCCTGACAGCTCAGCACATAGCCTTGCTCGACCTCGTAATCCTCCAGCGCATGGTTCACCAGCATCTCGACCTTGCCCTCCACCACCTTGCACTTGCAGGTGGAGCAGACACCGGCCTTGCAGGCATAAGGTGCCTCCATGCTCTGCTCCAGCGCAGCATCGAGCACACTGACCCCCTGCATCGCAAAGGAGAAGCTGCGTGCCACGCCATCGAGGGTGACCGAGACTTCACAACGCGCCGCACTGGCCGCTCCGGCAGCCGACGTGCGGCGCTGTGCTGCCCTGCCCTGTCCAGTGCCAAAGAGCTCGAACTTGATCCGCTCCTTTGGCATGCCATATTCGGCCAGCACTTCCGAGACCGTCACCATCATGGATTCTGGCCCGCAGATGAAAGCGGTGTTCACCGACTTCAGATCGATCCAGCGCGTCAGCAGCTCCTCACATTTCCTGCGGTCAAGGCGGCCCGTGAAAAGGTCGATTTCCTGACCGTCGCTGTTGAAGATGTGGATGACGGAAAAACGGCCGAGATACAGATTCTTGAGATCTTCCAGCTCTTCCCGGAACATCACCGAACTGATCTGGCGGTTGGCATAGACGAGCGTGAAGCGTGACTTCGGCTCACGCGCCAGCGTGCTCTTGATGATGGACAGGATCGGCGTAATGCCGCTTCCAACGGCAAAACCCAGATAATGATGCTGCTGATCCGGCTCGATGGGTACGTGGAAGTTTCCCATGGGCGGCATTGCTTCCAGCATCTCGCCTGCACGCAACGATTCGTTTGCCCAGGTCGAGAATGCCCCGCCCTCGACGCGCTTGATGCCAATCTTCAACACCCCATCGTCGAGGCCCGAACAGATCGAGTAGGAACGGCGCAGTTCCGTGCCATCGAAATCGCGCCGGAAGGTCAGATATTGTCCGGGAATGAACCGGAACGCCGCCTCGTCATCGACCATGGGCTTCAGTGTCACCACGACCGCGTCGCGGGTCTCTCGTTGGACATCGACGACCTGCAGGGGATGAAAACGTGCCATGACGGACTCCGCAAAATGCTTCTTCAGATGCTCTTGAAATAATCGAAGGGTTCGAGACAGCTCATGCAGCGGTAATTGGCCTTGCAGGGTGTGGAACCAAACTGGCTGACCCTGGCGGTGTTGACGGAACCGCAGCGTGGGCAACTCACCTCGGGGGCCGCCGCGGCAATCGGCCGCATCCAGAACTGACGGCGCACCTCACCGGAGGCTGTCGTGACTCGGGTTTCGGCCTGGTGCTGCGTCGCGCCAGGCGGTGCAATGCCATAACGGCGCAGTTGCTCACGTCCCTTCTCGCTGATCCAGTCGGTGGTCCAGGCCGGAGTCAGCCTGCGTTCCAGCCGCAGCTTGTTCACGCCGTTCTCACGCAGGGCTGTCTCGATGTCGCGATTGATGATCGAGGTTGCCGGGCAGCCCGAGTAGGTGGGCGTGACCACGACGACCAGCGTGTCTCCGTCATAGCTCAGCTCACGCACCACCCCCAGATCGACCAGCGAAATGGCCGGAATCTCCGGGTCGGGAACCTGATCCAGCCACTGCCAGACCTGCTGCAGCGGGGGATTCGACAGATCGTTCATGATCCCCCCGCCACTTACCAGGTGCAGCCGGGATACGCGCGCTGCAGGAACTGCATTTCGGCCAGCACATAACCGAGGTGTTCGGTATGCCTTCCCTCGCGGCCACCGCGATGTGCGTAGGCGTTCTTGGGAATGGTGAGTGTGGCCTCGGCGAACACAGCCTCGACCTGATGCTGCCAGGACTCACGCAACGAGGACGGCAATGGCGCGATGCCGGCCTGCGCCATTGCGATGGAATGCGCATCGTCGATGAACATCTCTCCGGTATACGACCACAGTCCGTCGAGCGCCCGCTGCATCCGCTGGTGGCTTTCTTCCGAACCATCACCGAGACGGATGACCAGATCTGCCGATCGTTCGAGGTGATAACTGACCTCCTTGATCGCCTTGGTGGCGATTTCGGCCACGCTGGCATCCGTCGATTCCATCAGGCCTTCCAGCTGCAGGATGTGCCAGGCATCGAAAAGAAATTGCCTTACCAGCGTACAGGCATAGTCACGATTGGGCTGTTCTACCAACAGGAGATTGCGGAATTCATGCGCATCACGCAGGTAGGCGAGCTGGTCTGCGGTCTTGCCGTTGCCCATGCGCTCCGCCGCCAGCCCAAGCCAGAACTGGGTCTGACCGATGAGATCCAGCGCCACGTTCGCCATGGCAATGTCCTCTTCCAGCACCGGCGCATGACCACACCATTCCGAAATGCGATGCCCCAGGATGAGCGTGCTGTCGCCCATGCGACAGAGCATTTCACAGATCCCATCCGTGTCAGCGGCTTGAACACTTGCATTCATCACATGTGCCCCACTTCATCGGGAATCTTGAAAAAGGTCGGATGACGGTAGACCTTGGAATTGGCAGGCTCGAAAAGCGGTCCTTTCTTCGAGGGGGCGCTTGCCGTGATGTCGGCCGATTTCACCACCCAGATGCTGACACCTTCGTTACGGCGGGTGTAGACATCACGCGCGTTGTTGATGGCCATCTCGGCGTCGGGCGCATGCAGGCTGCCGACATGACGGTGGTTCAGACCATGCTGACCACGGATGAAGACTTCCCAAAGGGGCCATTCCTGAGACATGAACACACTCCTTGTCATTGCCGCGCCAGGCACGGCAGATAAAACACAAAACCTTCAGAAACGAGCGCGGAAATCAGGCCGCCTTCCTGCGCTGCCTCGCCTTGTCGGCATGCGCCACCAAGCCGTCTCGGAACCAGGCACCGTCCTCCCATGCCTTCACCCGTGCCTCCATGCGCTCGCGGTTGCACGGACCATTGCCGGCAATCACCGCAAAGAACTCGTTCCAGTCCGGCTCCGAGAAATCGTAGCTGCCGCGCTCCTCGTTCCAGCGCAGGTTCTCATCAGGAATCGTGAGACCAAGATACTTCGCCTGTGGCACCGTCTGATCGACGAATTTCTGCCTCAGTTCATCGTTGGTGTTGATCTTGATTTTCCAGGCCATCGACTGCGCGGAATGCACCGAGTCCTTGTCCGACGGGCCGAACATCATCAGCGCCGGATACCAGAAGCGGTTCAGTGCGTCCTGGGCCATCGCCTTCTGTTCGGGACTTCCGGCGCACATCTTCATCATGATGTCGTAGCCCTGGCGCTGGTGGAAACTCTCTTCCTTGCAGATGCGGATCATCGCGCGACTGTAGGGGCCATAGGAGGTACGCTGCAGCGGCACCTGGTTCATGATGGCCGCACCATCGACCAGCCAGCCCACCGCGCCGATGTCGGCCCAGGTCAGCGTCGGATAGTTGAAGATCGAGGAATACTTCATCTTGCCGGCGTGAAGCATTTCGATCAGTTCGTCACGGCTCACCCCCAGCGTCTCGGCCGCACAGTACAGGTAGAGACCATGGCCGGCCTCATCCTGCACCTTGGCCAGCAGGATCGCCTTGCGCTCCAGGGTAGGTGCGCGGGTGATCCAGTTGCCTTCAGGCAACTGGCCGACGATTTCGGAATGCGCGTGCTGACCGATCTGACGGATCAGTGTCTTGCGATAGGCCTCCGGCATCCACTCCTTCGGCTCGATCTTGTCACCGCGCTCGATGCGCGCCATGAACTCACGTTCTTCGGGTGGCAACTCTTCGAGCGACTTGAGCCGGTCGGCATCGGTCTGAACCAGTTGTGCGTACATCGTGATACCTCCTGTATGAGCGTCAGACGCGCTCAAGAATCAGGGCAATACCCTGTCCCACGCCGATGCACATGGTGCACAGCGCATATTTGCCGCCCTGGCGATGCAACTGCCAGGCCGCCGTCGTGGCCAGGCGCGCACCACTCATGCCAAGCGGATGCCCCATGGCAATCGCCCCACCATTCGGATTGACGTGCCCTGCATCATCCGGCAGGCCAAGCTGACGCATGACAGCCAGCGCCTGTGCGGCAAACGCCTCGTTCAGTTCGATCAGGTCCATGTCGGCCAGGGACAAACCGGTGCGTGCCAGCACCCTGCGCGTGGCCTCCACCGGACCGATGCCCATGATACGGGGCTCAACGCCAGCTGCCGCCATGCCCACCACACGGGCCAACGGCCGGAATCCCTGCGCCGACGCCACGGTCTCACTGGCCACCACCAGCGCACACGCCCCGTCATTCACCCCCGAGGCATTGCCGGCCGTGACACTGAGCGCCGGACCATTGACGCCCTTCAGGCGTTGCAGCTGTTCGACCGTGGTGCCGGGCCGTGGATGTTCGTCGCGATCGACGACCAGAGAATCCCCTTTCTTCTGCGGCACCGACACCGGCACGATCTCGTCGGCAAAGCGTCCGGCCTCGCTGGCAGCCGCCCAGCGCGCCTGGCTGCGGGCGGCAAAGGCGTCCTGATCCTCCCGGCTGATGTCGAAATCGGCCGCCACGTTGTCCGCGGTTTGCGGCATGGTGTCGACACCAAAGCGCTCGGCCATCTGCGGGTTGACGAAGCGCCAGCCGATCGTGGTGTCGTACACCGCATTGGCGCGACTGAAAGCGCTGTCTGCCTTCGGCATGACGAACGGCGCACGGCTCATGCTCTCGACGCCACCCGCGATCATGAAATCACAATCACCCGAACGGATGGCGCGTGCGGCAATACCCAGGGCATCCAGCCCCGAACCACAGAGTCGGTTGACGGTGGTGGCCGGCACCTGCAACGGCATGCCCGACAACAGCACCGCCATGCGGGCCACGTTACGGTTGTCTTCGCCCGCCTGATTGGCACAGCCGAACACCAGATCGTCCAGCCGGGACCAATCGACACCAGGATGCCGCGCCATCAAGGCCTTCAGGGGGATGGCAGCAAGATCATCAGCGCGGATGCCGGACAATGCGCCCGCATAACGGCCGATGGGTGTGCGGATCGCATCACAGATCAGGGCTTCGGACATGGGTTCTCCTGAGCTTCGAGTCATATTGACCGACCAGACGGTCACTGAATGGATTGAATCTTACCGCCTTGAAGCATCACAGCAAAATAAGGGTTTTCTAGAATCTTGTGATGTTTTGAACGACGCTCTCCCCTTGGCAGGATTCGTTGACACGATCCACCTGTCGCCAGCGAGGACGCCGACATCAACTCTGCCGCTCTACGGTCGTATACCCGGAGGCCAGGACACGATGGGAAATGGATAGCAGCGTTACCTTTTCAGCCTGCCAAGCGCCAGCAGGCGTTGCTCAACCTCGGCCGTTCGGGCCTGCAGCACCTGTCGGCTGTCACAGAAGCCCGCCCCGACATGGCGATCGGCCTGCGACGACAAGTGTGCATAGACGCCAGCGAAGAGCGCATGCGCCTCTTCGCCCGGCCAGCCGTGCGGCAGTGCGGGAGCGGGCCAGCGCGGATCGCGCAACAGAATCTGCCGATAGTCGTGCACCAGCAACAGGCGCAGCGCCAGCGCATGCCCAGGCTCAACCACCGCTCCGGATGATCCGCCCAGCCCCGCCAATGGCTGAAAGCGCCGGATGAAATCCCGATAACCCGCCACGTGCCGGGTCACGTCCCAGTAACGGGCAACGAAATCCTGCAGGACAGAGGGTTTGACATCGTCAACTGAGGCCTGCCAGCTGATAGCCTTGGCCGGCAGGTTCAAGACAACGTCCGGCCCGATCATCAGCCGGCCATCGAGCGCCGTAAAACCACGATGCCGCAGCCTGCGCATGGCTGTTTCGCACTCCTCACCGCCGAAATACACCATCCGCCAGCCACGTGCGGCGGCCATGCCGTCGAGGTGATAGATGAGCCGGGCCGCTTCGGCAAAATCGGCCCTGGCCTGCGGGGTGAGCCGGTAATAACTGCGCCGCCCGATGCGCTCGCCAATCAACTGCCCGGCGCTGACCAGCCGTGACACGGCGGTACGCACCAGCGTCTCACTGATACCGACTCCCGCACAGACCTCGATCAGGTTGCCCATCCACAGCTGCCCCCCACGCGGCTCGACCACGTCACCATACACGGTGACAATGAAAGCAGCCGCTTTGGGCGATACATCACGACAGAGGGCGTCGAGATCGGGTGTGGTGGACAAGGCAGGCAACGGAGGCGCAACAGGTTGATGGCGGAATGACAAACTCTATCAGCTTTCCCGGTGCCGCGGCACATGTTTGCGCCACGTCCCCTTCCGCCAGCACTGACTGTCACCCACGCTTCAGGATGCACCCTGCCCCGAAGCAGCATCAGCGAGTCTGCGCAACGCAGCCGACGGTGCCGGGGTCAGACCGGCATCGGCCAGTTCCTGCAAACGGGCGACGACCCGGGGAAAGCCGGTTTCATGGGCATGCTGCATCAGGCCGCCACGCCAGCGAGGAAAACCATAGCCATGAACCTCGACGAGATCGACATCACTCGCACGCAACGCGATCTTCTCGTCAACAATGGCTGCCGCCTCGTTGATCATCGCCAGCGTGATCGCATCGGCAAGAACATCGTTCGACAGCGTTTGTGCCGTTTTTCCTTCACGCAGGCCGGCAATGGTGCCAAGTACCTGGGGAGCGTCGATCGGCTTTCGTGAGCCGTCGGGATAGTCATACCAGCCCCCGCCAGCTTTCTGACCCAGACGTCCCTGCTCACAGAGGGCATCGGCCACCGGCGCAAACACGCTTTCTCCGCGGGCGCGGGCTGCCTTACGCTGGAAGGCAGCGATATCGAGCCCTCCCAGATCCTGCGCCTCGAAGGGCCCCATGGCCATGCCGAAACCTCGCATTGCAGTGTCGACATCACGCGGCGTGGCACCTGCCAGCAGCAGACGCTCGGCCTGTTCGCGCAAAACCCGCAGAATCCGGTTGCCAATGAAACCATCACAGATGCCGGCACGCACCGGAATCTTGCCCAGCCGGCGGGCCAGAGCAAATCCGGTCGCCAGCACCTCGGGTGCGGTCCCAGGAAGGGGCACGATTTCCAGCAACTTCATGATGTGAGCCGGACTGAAGAAATGCAGACCAATGCAGCGAGCGGAATCAGCCACGTCCGCAAAGATCAGCGACGGATCGAGATAGGATGTATTGGTCGCGAGGATCGCCCCGGGTTTTCCGTGCCGTGCCAGCTGTGCAAACACCTCGCGCTTCACCGCCAGGTCCTCGAACACCGCCTCGATGACGAGATCGGCACGGCCCGCATCCGTGAAGCTCGTACTGAAGACTGTGCCATTCAGGCGCTCGTCCGCCTGCTGCTGGCTGATCCGGCCCTTGGCGACGGCGCTCTGCCAGATGTCACGCATGCGTGCCCTGCCCTTCTCCAGCGCCGCCTGATCCCGTTCGATCAGCGTCAGGGCCAGACCGGCATCGCGCAATGCCACGGCAATGCCAGCCCCCATGGTGCCACCGCCAATGACGGCCGCCACCGTGAGTTCACGTGGCTGGATACCGTCCAGCTCGGGCGGGCGCGTCGCAGCACGTTCAGCAAAGAAAATGTGACGCAGGGCGCGGGCCTGCGCCGAGCCACGCAGTTCCAGAAAGGTTGCTCGCGTCGCGTCGAGTGCCTCTGCCGCAGGCAATTCAGTGCCCTGCCGGACACTCGCGAGCGCACGCATCGGTGCCTCGGTGCGCCCAGCCTGCCTTGTCACGGCTGCCTCGGCGGATGCCCAGAAATCCGGCTCGGGCTGGGTAACGGGACGCTGAAGGGTGGGCAATGGCAGCGACTGCTGCATGGCGCTGCGAAGCAGCGCCAGCGCCTCATGCTTCAGATCGCCCTCGACGATGGCATCGAGCAGGCCGGCCTCCAGTGCGCGCTCAGCCGGAATCGGCACTCCACGGGTGCACATGTCGACGGCGAGCGGGACGCCCACCAGCCGCGGCAACCTCACCGTGCCGCCCGAACCGGGAATCAGGCCCAGCTTCACTTCGGGGAGCCCCAGTTGCGTGCCGCGCAGGGCAAAACGCTGACGGCAGGCCATGGCCACTTCGAGCCCCCCACCCAGCACAGTGCCATGCAGCGCCGCGAACCAGGGTTTTGCAGCTGTCTCGATGCGGTTCACTACCTCCGGCAACTGCGGATCGAGTGAGGGACGATCAAATTCAGACACGTCGGCACCGGCAATGAAGGTCTTGCCCTTGCAGCACAGCAGCACGGCTGAGACCTGCGGATCGGCCTCACTGCTTTCCACCGCAGCCAGCAGGCCGCTGCGCACCGCCTGCGACAGCGCATTGACGGGAGGATTGTCGACCTCAACGATGGCAATGTCTTCGAGACGCGAAACAGATACGGTCATCATCAGGCTCCAGTTCAGATTCCAAGATAGGCTTCACGAATACGCGGATCGTCGATGAGCTGCTGCGCCTGCCCCTCGAAGACCATGCGGCCGGTCTCCATCACGTAACCCCGGTCGGCAATGGAGAGCGCGCCAAAGGCATTCTGCTCCACCATCAGCACCGTCACATCCAGCGTCTTCAGGCTTTTGACGACCTCGAAGATCTGCGTAACGATGATGGGGGCAAGTCCCATGCTGGGCTCATCCAGCAGCAGGCAGGAAGGCCGGCTCATCAGCGCGCGCGCAATCGCCAGCATCTGCTGCTGCCCGCCCGAAAGCCCGCCCGCCGACAGGTTGCGTTTCTCACGCAGCACCGGAAACATGTTGAACGCGTCTTCCATGTCCCGTTCAACCTTCTCGTCCGAGTAAAGCCAGGCACCCAGCCGCAGGTTTTCCTCCACGCTGAGGTTGGTGAACACCTGCCGGCCTTCAGGCACCTGAGCCATGCCGCGCCCGACGCGGTGCCACGACGGGACGCTCTCGAAACGCTCGCCACGAAAGACAATATTGCCCCCATGCAAAGGGTGCAGACCGGACAGACAACGGAGCAGCGTAGTCTTGCCAGCGCCATTGGCGCCAACCACCACCACGGTCTCTCCTGCACGCACCTCCAGATCCACCCCGTGCAGTGCCTCGATCCGGCCATAACGGGCGCGCAGTTCCTTAACGCTGAGCATGTTGCGTCACCTCCTCCGCTGCACTGGTTCCCAGATAGGCCTCGATCACCTTCGGGTGTCGCGCCACCTCGTCCGGCAGCCCTTCGGCGATTTTCTCGCCATGATCGAGCACGACGATGTGGTTGGAAATGCGCATGACCATCTTCATGTCGTGCTCCACCAGCAGGATGGCAATGCCGCTGGCAGCCACCTCGGCCACCAGTTTCTCGATCTCCTCGGTTTCAACCGCGTTGCACCCCGCCGCCGGCTCATCCAGCAACAGGAGCCGGGGCTGCGTAGCCAGGGCCCGGGCAATTTCCAGCCGCTTCAGCGAGCCATAGGACAGAGCCCCCGCCTCGACATCCGCGGCCTTGCCCATTCCGAGCCGTTCAAGCAGTTCGCGCGCCTGCACTTCGGAATCATGCACGCGACGCCGGGCCGAGGGCAGACTGAACAGATCCGCCAGCAACGAACCGTTCTCGCGCAGGTGAAATCCGCTGGCGACGTTTTCGAGCGCAGTCATGCCCGGAAAAATCTGCAGGTTCTGAAAGGTTCGTGACATGCCGCGACGGGCAAGCAGATGAGGCTCCATCCCCGTGACGACCTCACCATTGAGACGGATCTCACCGGTCTGCGGCTGATACACGCCCGACAACATGTTGAAGAGCGTGGTCTTGCCCGCGCCGTTGGGGCCGATCACCGACACGATATTGCCGGGCGGCACCGAAAAGCTTACATCGCTGACCGCCTGGACACCGCCAAAGGAAATGCCAATTCCCTTTACATCAAGAAGACTCATCACGACCTCCCGCGGAAGATGCGTACCAGCCCCGGCAACAGGCCATCACGCATGAAGATCATCACCAACATCATGATCAGGCCAAGCATGATCTGCTCGTACTCATGAAAGAAGGTGAGCATCTGCGGCAACGCCGTCAGGATGGCGGCGCCGAACACGGCACCCGGCACCGACCCCACCCCACCCAGCACCGCCATGGTCACGATCTCGATGGAATGCATGAAACTCGCCACATCGGGCGTGACGAAACGGTTCTGCATAGCGAGCAGCGAGCCGGACACCGAGGCGTAAACAGCAGAAATGACGAAGCCGCGCAGCTTGAAGGCTGCCACGTCGACGCCGACGGTGCGGGCTGCCACTTCGGAACCATGCAGGGCGCGCAAGGCACGACCCGTGGCGCTGTTGCGCAGGTTCAGCGCGATCCAGGCGCCAATCAGCAGCATCACGCCATTGATGGCATACCAGAGCTCCGGATTGCCGACCTTGAAGCCCAGGTCACGCAGCAAGCCACGCAGCCCGGCATCCGGAACAGCGATGCCATCAGGGCCTCCCGTCAGCCATGCCTCGTTGGTCAGTACCATCGACACGAGCACACCAAATCCCAGTGTGGCCACCGACAGGTAATAGCCCTTCAGCTTCAGGATGGGCCTGCCCACCAGCCAGGCCAGCAACCCCGAGATGCAGGCGCCGAGCACGGCAGCCAGCACCACCGGAATGCCCAGGTGTCCGGGCGCGAGTGCGCAGGCATAGGCGCCGATGCCGATGAAGGCGGCGTGCCCCAGACTGATCTGCCCCACATAGCCGGTGAGGATCACCATGCCCAGCACCGCGATGCCGTTGACGAAAACCAGTGACACCACCCGGAAATAATAGGATGAGGGGAAAAACCAGGGAGCGACCAGGATGAGCGCCGCCAGCACGAGCAGGATGACATGCTTTGAAGACATTCTGTTCATGACTCAGACCCTCTCCGTTGCCGTGCGCCCCATCAGACCCTGCGGCGCGAAGAAAAGCACCCCGAGAATCACCACGAAGGCAGCGGCATCCTTGTATTGCGAACTGATGTAACCGGCGGTCAGCGCTTCCATGATGCCGAGAATGAACCCGCCAACCAGCGCCCCCTTGGGATTGCCCATGCCCCCCAGCATCGCGGCGGCAAAACCCTTCAGCGCCATCGCCAGGCCCACGTCATAGCTGGTGAGCGTGATCGGCGTGACCAGAACTCCGGCCACCGCACCTGCCGCAGCAGACAGTGCAAAGGACAATGTCATCACATAGCGGGTGTTGATCCCCATCAGGGCTGCCGCGACCCGGTTGTTGGAGGTGGCAAGAATGCCCCGTCCTGTCAGTGTCTTCGTGAAGAACAGCCAAAGACCCAGGAAGATTGCCAGCGCACCGCCAATCACCCAGAGACTTTGCGGCATGATGGTTGCCCCAAGGATGCGCAACGCTTCTTCACCCGAAATGGACGGGAAGCGATGCAGCTGCTTGTCGAAGCCGACACTGGCGACACCGCGGATGAAGATCGACGCCCCGATGGTGATGATGATCAGGCTGACCACCGGCGCCCCCCGGGCCGGCTCGATGGCGAGCTTGTTCAGCAGAACGCCGACAGCGGCCGTGGTGACAATGGCCAGCAGCGCCGCCAGCGGCAGCGGCGCGCCCGCCTTGAAGGCAAAGGCGGTGATCATGCCACCCAGCATGACAAACTCGCCCTGCGCAAAATTGGCCACGTTCGATGCGTTGTAGATGATCGTGAAGCCCAGCGCCACCAGCGCATAGACCGCACCAACCGTCAGCCCGGAAAGCATGAACTGCATGAATTCGGACATCTCGTTTCTCCAGCATTTCTGTCGTGTCAGTGGATGCCATCCCGTTCCTCAGCTCTGAGGTACAGGCTTGACAGGCACCGGGGCGCAACGTGAGCGCTTCGGCCGCCTCTCCGCCAACGCTGACTGCACGCCACGCACCGTTTCCCTTTCGACTCAGTTGACGAGTGTCCATTTGCCATCACGGATTTCCAGCATCCGGAATGCGGTCAGATCGAGACCGAGATGGTCTTCGGCCGACATTGTGAAACGGCCGGTGGTGCCAACATGTCCCGAGGTCTTTTCGATCTCGTCACGGATCTTCACGGGATCGGTATCCTTGGCACGACGAATGGCCTCCACCACCAGGTGCAACGCATCATGCGCATAACCACCAAAAGTGGACACTGGCTTGCCGGTTGCCGTCTCGTACTGTTTCTTGTAGTTCTGCACCACCGGACGCTGGAGATCATTCTGCGGCAGCAAATCGGCCACGAGCAGCGGGGTTCCCGGCAGACGGATGCCCTCGGCTGCCTTCTTGCCGGAGAGCTCGATGAAGGCATCCGACGCCACGCCATGCGACTGGTAAAGCGGCAGGCCCACCGCGAGTTGCGCGTAATTGCGGGTGACGATGGCCGGTCCGGAGCCAAGGCCCAGACAGAGAACAGCCTGCACGCCCTTGCGGTTCTTCAGGTTGGTGAGCTGCGGCGTCATGTCGGCATCAGTGGGACCAAAAACCTCATCGCCCAATACCTCGATTCCGTACTCCTTCACGAGATCGAGACACTGCTTGCGCATCGACGAGCCGAAGCTGTCGGAACCCGAGATCATGCCGATCCTGGTGATGCCCCGCGCCTTCATGTCCTCAAAGATCTTGCCACAGGCCATGCGGTCGGTATGCGGCGTCTTGAAGGTGTAGGGACGCACCGGCTTGATGATCTCGATGGCACCGGCCAGCGAAATGAAGGGGACTTCGCCTTCTTCAGCCACCGGCATCACTGCCATGGTCGTACCGGTGGTGGTACCGCCAATGATGGCGACCACCTCGTCATCCTCGACCAGACGGGTGGCAAAGGTTCGCGCCTTGTTCGGATCGCCGGCATCGTCGTAGGAAATCAGGTTGATCTTCTCGCCATCAATCCCGCCTTTGCCGTTGATCTCATCCACCAGCATCTTCAGCGTGCGTGCCTCGGGCTCACCCAGATAAGCCGCAAAGCCGGTGGCCGACACCGTCGATCCGATGCGGATCTCGGCATGCACCAGCGAAACGCCTCCCATGGCACCGCCTGCCACAGCCATGGCCACCAGAGCGGCCTTCAGACTACCAGTCAGCTTTTTCATCATCTGTCTCCGTTGTGTTCTGCTCAAATCATTTGGAAGAGAGGTTGATTCAGGTTTTCCTGATGCGGAATTTCTGATCCGGAACGCTCTGTTTCAGAGGATCTCCGGTCAAGACATGCCCACCGCGGGCCGGCGCCACATCACCACACCAAAGCGGTCACTGACGAAAGCCTGGTCGGCAAAGCTGGCGCTGCCCGCCGGGTTGAGGCCCGTGACATGAAAGTCACTGAAGGCAGCGCTCTGATTCACATAGATGGCCCCCTGAAGGTTGATCGACAGATTGACGCCTGCGCCCGCAAATGCCTCGATCGCCGATGCGATGCGAGCCTCGTCGGTGTCGTACAGCGCCGCGGTGATCGCACCCTTTTCGCGCGCAAGATGTGCGGCCTGTCGAACGCCATCCATCACATCATCGACGGCAATGACAAAACTGACAGGACCGAAGCATTCGTCTTCGTGCACCCGGGTTGCCCCCGCATCAACGGCAAGCATCAACGGGGTGGCAGTTCTGGCGCCTTGGGGTCCGGCCAGCGGTGCAGAATCACGAACCACTCGCCCCTGCGCACACACCTTCTGCAACCGTGCCAGCGTGCCGGGATTGGCGATGGCGCCCGTTACCATCAGCGCACGCTCGGGATCGGAAAGCAGACGGTCGACAGCATCGGCAATTCCCTGTGCCACGGCGTCGAACGATTTATGACCTTCATCGGTATCGATGCCACCAACCGGGACGAAAATGTTCTGCGGCGAGGTGCACATCTGACCGCTGTAGAGCGACAGCGAGAAGGCAAGGTTGTCGCACATCGCACGGAAGGCGTCGGTTGCCCCCACCACCACGCTGTTGACGCCGGTTTCCTCGGTAAAGAGCCGACGTGTGGCGGCATGGCCTCGCAACCACTGCGCAAATGCGCCCGAGCCGGTGAAATCGATGGTTGCGACATCAGGGTGCTGCGCCAGAGCCTTTGCCATCTCCCCACCCGGATTCTCGGCCGCCAGCAGCACCACATCCGGCGAGAACCCCTCCGAGGCGAGAACCTCACGGGCCACACGAACGGTAAGAGCCATGGGCAGAATGGCCGCCGGGTGCGGCTTGGCGATGACGGTGTTACCAGTAGCCAGACTGGCAAAGAAACCGGGATAGGTATTCCAGGTCGGGAAGGTCTGACAGCCGATGCAGAGCGCCACACCACGCGGCACGACCCGCCAGTGCTTGTCCAGCACGATCTCCTGCTTGCCCACGGACTTGCGCCAGACGGCCTGCTCCGGTACTGCCTTCATCGCCACCCACGCCTGGGCAACGGCTTCCAGCGCGCGGTCCTGCGCATGCGGACCACCAGCCTGAAACGCCATCGGGAAAGCCTGCCCGGAGGTATGCATGGTGGCATGCGCCATCAGGAAGCTGGCACGATTGAGACGCTGCAGGATCTCCAGACAGATGCCCGCCCGCGTTTCGACCGGTGCCGCGGCCCAGCCGGCTGCCGCCACCTTTGAGGCTTGCACGAGCGCGTCGGCGTCAGCCGCCGGATAGCGCACGCGCAGCGTCTCACCGAAGGGTGACACTTCCTGACCAGCCTTGCCGGTTTCGGGATGCCCCGGCAGATTGAAATCCTTGCCGAGCAACGCCTGCCAGGTGGTCAGCCCCTCCGCTTTGGCGTCCTCGCCGTAGAACTTGCCGCTCGGCACCTCCGGATAGGGCGACCAGCCACTGCGGTCATGCAGAGCGGCAACCGCAGCTTCCAGGGTGGCAGCGTGCCGCTCAAACAGCGGGCTGGTTCGGGTTGTTCCCATGCTCATTCTGGTTAATCCCCATATCGATGTCTCACACCTATTATTGACCGACCGGACGGTTTATGAAATAGTAAGAACCCGAATACGGGAAAAACCGGAAGCGCAGCATCATCACTGGGCAGCGCCGTTCACATCGCCCATATCAGGAGACATCGTGAAAGCACCATCATCCGAGACGGTCCTCACAGAACGGGATCAGGGCGTCCTGCAACTCACGCTCAACCGTCCAGACCGACTCAACTCCTTCAATGCCGAGATGCACGAAACCTTGCAGGCACTGCTGACCGACGCTGCCAGCAATCCCGAAGTCCGTTCCGTGCTGATCACCGGTTCCGGCCGCGGCTTTTGCGCCGGTCAGGATCTGAATGATCGTGACCCTCGCCAGGCCGACGCCACCCCGCCCGATCTGGGCGACACCATCGAACGCTTCTACAACCCGCTGATCCGGCGAATCCGCAACCTCGAAAAGCCGGTCATCTGCGCCGTCAACGGTGTCGCCGCTGGCGCGGGCGCCAATGTGGCCTTCGCCTGCGACATCGTCCTGGCCGCCCGTTCGGCGCGGTTTATCCAGGCTTTCTCGAAAATCGGGCTGATTCCCGACTCTGGCGGCACCTGGATCCTGCCACGCCTGATCGGCGAGGCACGAGCGAAGGCGCTGACACTGCTCGCCGACCCCTTGGATGCGGAAACCGCTGCGCAATGGGGACTGATCTGGCGCGTGGTCGATGATGCAACCCTGCAGGACGAAGCGTTGAAGATCGCACGTCAGCTCGCCGCCGGTCCCACCCGGGGGCTGGGCATGATCAAGCAGGCCATTCAGGCGTCGGCTACCCACTCGCTCGACGAGCAGCTGAATCTGGAGAGAGACCTGCAGCGCGAGGCCGGGCGCACACAGGACTACGCCGAGGGTGTGGCCGCATTTCTGGAGAAGCGCAAACCGGAGTTTCGCGGACGATGAGTAACGGCAGCGAAATCCCGGATGAGGTCTCCCAGCAGGACGGCAGGCCGTTGAACGCAGCTGACATGACGCCCGAGGCGCGCGCGTGCGCCTGTGCGCAGGTCATGCTGACGGATGACGAAGCCACCCAGGCGCTCGGGATGAAGATTCTCGATGTCGTGCCGGGCCAGGCACAACTGCAGATGCGAGTCACGAAGATGATGCTCAACGGGCATGGTACCTGTCACGGAGGCTTCCTGTTCTCACTTGCAGATTCCGCCTTTGCCTTCGCCTGCAACACCTACAACCAGCGCACCGTCGCGCAGCATTGCTCGATCAGCTACCTGGCCCCCGCATTCGAACACGACGAACTGACGGCAACGGCAACCGAACTCACGCGCAGCGGCAGAAGCGGACTTTACGACGTGCTGATCAGAAACCAGAAAGATGAACTGCTCGCAGTCTTTCGCGGGCACGCACGAACCATCAAGGGAACCCTGCTACCTGAAACAGCAACCAGAATCCCGACAAGGAGACAGCCATGAAAGATCTTCACCCGAACAAGCAGGATCTCGATCCGATCGAAACCGCGTCACGCGATGAGATCGAAGCGCTGCAGTTTCATCGCATGAAGCGCTCGCTGCGTCATGCCTTTGAGAATTCACCCTTCTATCGCAAGCGCTTCATCGAACACGACGTTCACCCCGAAGACCTCAAATCACTGAAGGACATCGCAAAGTTCCCGTTCACCACCAAGCAGGATCTGCGCGACACCTACCCCTTCGGGATGTTTGCCGTACCACAATCGAAGCTGGTTCGCGTGCACTGTTCTTCCGGCACGACCGGCAAGCCTACCGTGGTCGGCTACACCGCAGCCGACATCGACCACTGGGCAAATCTGGTCGCACGCTCGATTCGTGCAGCAGGTGGCCGACCCGGAGACATGCTCCACAACGCCTATGGTTATGGCGTTTTTACCGGCGGCCTGGGCGCACACTATGGTGCGGAAAGACTGGGCTGCACTGTTGTGCCAATTTCGGGTGGCATGACCGAACGCCAGGTAACGCTCATCACGGATTTCAAGCCGCGCATCATCACCGTAACACCCTCCTACATGCTGTCGATCCTCGACGAGTTTCGCCGCCAGGGCATCGACCCTCGCTCATGCTCACTGGAGGTGGGGATTTTCGGCGCCGAGCCCTGGACCAACGCCATGCGCACCGAGATCGAGGAAGCCTTCGACATGCATGCCGTCGACATCTATGGTCTTTCCGAAGTGATGGGACCAGGTGTCGCACAGGAATGTATCGAGACGAAGGACGGCCCACATATCTGGGAGGATCATTTCTATCCGGAAATCATCGACCCGAATACCGGTGAGGTTTTGCCTGACGGCGAAATGGGCGAACTGGTTTTCACCACGCTCACCAAGGAAGGCCTTCCCATGGTTCGTTACCGCACCCGAGACCTGACGCGCCTTCTGCCCGGCACGGCCCGCTCGATGCGTCGCATCGAGAAGATCACAGGCCGCAGCGATGACATGATCATCCTGCGCGGTGTGAACGTATTCCCCTCGCAAGTCGAGGAACAGATCCTGAAATGCAGGGGACTGACCCCCCACTTCCAGATCGAGCTGACCCGCGAAGGCCGCATGGACAGCATGATCGTGCATGTAGAGGCTCATCCCACTGCAGCCGACGAACATGCGCGCAAGGCATCACACAACGAGCTCGCGCACCACATCAAGAGCGTGATCGGCGTCACGGCGAAGGTCTGTGTTGCCATGCCTGAACAGATCGCTCGCTCCGCCGGCAAGGCTCAGCGAATCATCGACAATCGCCCCAAACGCTGATCCTCACAGGACCCGATCCCGGAAGTGCGCAAAGGATCCGGCGGAGTAAGGGTGGCCGCCCTCTCCGCCACTCCCAGCCCGGGGGGCATTCTCTCTTGGCAGCAAACGGCAGGTATAATTCAGTGCATTAAGTTTCACATCCCCGTGAACAAGCCGCGTCGATCCTGATGACCTTCCCTTCCATCAGGCTTTTTCACGGCGTTCGTTATCCGGACTCACGGGCCAAGAGGCAAGGGAGAAATCGCAAAGGATCATGGCTCGCACTCGCGCTGCAGACTTTGAAGAGAAACAACAGGCCATTCTTGTCAACGCGGCAGCCGTCTTTGCCGAGCTGGGTACCAAGAAGGCCTCGATGGAGCAGATAGCCGAGCGCAGCAAGGTTTCGAAGGCATTGCTCTATCACTACTACTCCAGCAAGAACGCCCTGATCTTCGACATCATTCATTCGCACCTGGTGGAGCTGGCCGACTCCCTCGAACAGGCACTGGAAAACAACAAGGATCTCCCCCCGCAACAACGGTTACGAATTGCGGTTCATCAGATCCTGGACTGCTACCGGGATGCCGACGACAAGCACAAGGTGCAGCTCAGCTACAGCGCATCGCTACCAGCGAAGCAGAAGGCCGAGATCCAGTTGATCGAACGCAGGATCGTCCAGGCAGTATCCGGCGTCATCCTCGAAATTGCCCCCACCCTGAACGATCGCAAGCCACTCCTCAAGCCCGTGACCATGTCGCTGTTCGGCATGCTCAACTGGGTCTACATGTGGTTTCGTCCCGATGGCGCGGTCTCACGGGAGGAATATGCCGACATCGCCACGACCCTGATTCTTGGTGGTGTGAAGGAGATTCACTGAGCATCAGATCTTCAACTGCCGTGCAATTGCCTGCGCCCAGTGTGACGCCGGCAGGCGGAAGCGCTTTTCGAGCAGCGCCGCACGCGCATCGAGCTGGTCGCGCGTGACGGCAAGCGGCGGGCCGTTGAGGGCGAGCAGCACCAGGTTGCCTTCCTCCCGCGGCTCCAGCAGCAGCACTTGCGGGAAAATCTCGCGGATGCGCTCCTCGCTGCGGGCAAAGGAGGCATGGCGCCCGAACAGGTTGACGGCCATGATGCCGGGCTCCTGCAACACCTGCCGACAGTGCCGGTAGAAACGGCTGCTGTCATGCACAGGCCCGGCTGCGTCCTGATCGTACAGATCCACCTGCACCACGCCGAAGCGCTGACGATTGGCCGGATCGCCGACGACACGTGCGGCGTCGTCGATGACGATATCCAGACGCCCATCCTGCAGCGGCAGGTTGAACCACTGTTCGGTGACGTTCACCACCTGGGGACTGATCTCGACGACGGTGATGGCGCTGTCGGGCAGCTTGCGGTGACTCCAGCGGGTAAGCGATGCCGCCCCCAACCCCAGTTGCAGGATGCGGGCTGGCGGCGACATGAACAGCAGCCAGGCCATCATGTCCTGGATATAGGGAAGCACCAACTCGTTGGGTCTGCGGATGGACATCGCACCCTGTACCCAGGGGGAGCCGAAGTGCAGGTAGCGGATGCCATCCAGCTCGGAGAAGTTGATGACCGGCATCGGCGGCTTGCGACGGGACATGGTGTTTCTGACAGGAATGAAAAAGGAGCATGAAAAAACCGGCAGGTGCAGCATCATGCCACACCTGCCGGTTCGGATTGCACGAAACGATCAGCGGCCCGAAGCCAGCAACAGGTCGTTCATCCGGCGCACGAAACCGACCGGATCGTCGAGTTTGCCGCCATCGGCGAGCATCGCCTGATCGAAGAGCAGACTGGACCAGTCGTCGAAACGCGCATCACCAGCCTTCAGGCGCTGCACCAGCGGATGCTCGGGGTTGATTTCGAGGATGGGCTTGCGATCGGGGACCGGCTGGCCGGCCGCCTTCAGCATGCGCTCCAGCGTGCCGCTCATGTCGCCCTTGTCCGACACCAGGCAGGCCGCCGAGTCGGTGAGGCGATGGCTGACCTGCACGTCCTTCACGCGCTCGCCCAGCGTGGTCTTCAGACGCTCGACCAGATCCTTGTGGTCGGCCGCCACGGCCTCGTTGGCCTTCTTCTCGGCTTCGTCTTCCAGCTCGCCCAGATCGAGACCGCCCTGCGCCACCGACACCAGCGGCGTGCCGTCGAACTCGTGCAGGAAGCTCAGCATCCATTCATCGACACGGTCGGACAGCAGCAGCACCTCGATGCCCTTCTTGCGGAAGATTTCCAGATGCGGGCTCTGGCGCGCACCGGCTTCGGTGTCGGAAGTGATGTAGTAGATGGCCTTCTGGCCTTCCTTCATCCGGGCCTTGTATTGGGCAAGAGACACCAGCGTGCCGAAGGCTTCCACCGCCTCCTTGGCAGCCTTGTCATCTTCGCCGGTTTCGCCCTTGATGACCGCGTCTTCGACACCGTCGGCACTGGTGGCCGCGGGCGCGTCATCACCTTCTGCCGCGGCAGCTTCGGCCTCCGCCCGTGCAGCCGGCAGCGCGATGGGATCACCCGTGGTGGCAAAGCGCAGCAGGCCGGCAATCCTGTCGCGGTTCTTGCTGTCTTCGCCCACGCCTTCCTTCAGCACCTGGCCGAATGTCTGCCAGAAGACGGCAAAATCGGCTGGCCGGTTCTCGGCCAGATCCTCGATGAGCGACAGCACGCGACGGATGTTGCCCTCGCGGATCAGCTTCACGTCACGGCTTTCCTGCAGGATCTCGCGCGAGACGTTCAGCGGCAGATCGCTGGAATCGACCACGCCCTTGATGAAGCGCAGGTACGACGGCATCAACTGCTCGGCGTCGTCCATGATGAAGACGCGGCGCACATAGAGGCGGATGCCGTGGCGCTGCTGGCGATCCCAGAGATCGAAGGGGGCGTGACGCGGGATGTAGAGCAGCTGGGTGTATTCGCTGCGGCCCTCGACCCGGTTGTGCGTGTAGGCCAGCGGCTCCTGGAAGTCGTGCGAGATGTGGCGATAGAACTCGTCGTACTCCTTGGACGTGATCTCGTTGCGCGGACGCAGCCACAGGGCCTTGGCCTGGTTAACCACCTCCCATTCGCCGGTATCCACCATCTCCTGCTTGTCGGTGTCCCACTTCTCTCCCATCATCCGCACCGGCAGCGCGATGTGGTCAGAATAGTTGCGCACCAGTGAGCGCAGCTTGTGCGACTGCAACAGCGAATCGTACTCGTGCCCTTCCTCACCATCGGCATCATTGTCACGCATGTGCAGCGTGACCGTGGTGCCGCGCTGCTCCCGGGTGATGTTCTCGATGGTGAACTGACCTTCGCCCGACGACACCCAGCGCACGCCGGCTTCCGGCGCATCGCCGGCGCGACGGGTTTCCACCGTGACCTGCTTTGCCACGATGAAGGAAGAATAGAAGCCCACCCCGAACTGGCCGATGAGGTTGGAGTCCTTGGCCCGGTCGCCAGTGAGCTTGCTGAAGAACTCCTTCGTGCCCGAACGCGCGATGGTGCCCAGATTCCTGATGGCCTCGTCACGGTTCATGCCAATGCCGTTGTCACGAATGCTGAGGGTGCGGGCCTTGCGGTCCACCTCGATCCAGATGCCCAGTTCGCTGTCGCCGGCATAGAGGCTGTCGTTGTCCAGTGCCTCAAAACGCAGCTTGTCGCAGGCGTCCGACGCATTGGAGATGAGCTCCCGCAGGAAGATGTCACGGTTGCTGTAGAGGGAATGGATCATCAGATCGAGCAACTGCTTGATCTCGGTCTGGAATCCCAAGGTTTCTTTCTGTGCTTCGCTCATGGTTCTCGTGGTGTTGCCTGAATCCTGGATCGTTATTCTACGAACCCGTGAACGGGTTCTGCTCGGGCCGGCGTGACGCCCCTGCCCCCGTGGCCAGCCTCCGGCGGCAGCGCCCTGCGCCCGAGCAGCCCACGCTGGTGCCCCGCCTGGGGGCAACAGCATTCGTGAGGGCATCTCATCCGGCAGAGATGGGCATGGTTCGGGAGATTTCAAGCCCGCTGGCTGCCAACCACCACGGAGGTAACGCCTCTGAAAAATCGTGAGCTGAAGGGCGATGAGATGCGTTCGGCAATATGTCCAAGGCGAACGAAACTTCCCGCAACTTCACCGCAAGAAATCTTCGATGAGAGAGGGCCGGGAGGCCGTACCCATCTCCGGCTCAGTGGCGTCAAGCGCCAAATGCGCCTGCGACGGGCACAGCCTCCCGGCCCTTGACGCTGGCGCAGGCTTACCCCTGCAAGAAGGCGCTGACTCAAAAAAGATATCAGCTTACTACGGCAGGAAAGAGCGTTAC
The DNA here is from genome assembly GCA_030523825.1 of Lautropia sp. GTDB lineage: Bacteria > Pseudomonadota > Gammaproteobacteria > Burkholderiales > Burkholderiaceae_E > Lautropia. The sequence goes on from JAUNHU010000005.1 coordinate 56,868, forward strand.
CTACTGCATGGAGGAAACGGGTCGTGCCCCCTTCCCGTGGGATGGTTTCGCCAGTGCCTTTGATGCAAGAGGCCGAGAGTCCGCACTCATCGCAAGTTCAACGCCGTCAAACGCCGAATGCACCTGCGACAGGTACGGCCTCCCGGCCTTTTTTGACAGAACAAGTTTCCCCTTCAAAGGGGAACCACAAAAGCCATCCCACAAGGGAAAGACGGGAAGGAGGTGCGACCCGGCGGCGCATTCGGCGCTTGACGGCGTTGAGCCGCCGGGTTGCACCTCCTTCCCGCAGGACGGTTTCGCCTGTGTCTCTAAGGAAGACGGCCTCCCGGCCTTTTTGATGGGCGTCAACCCGCCTTGTCATCCACCGGCAACGACAGCCGCACTTCCTTCCAGCGCGGATCAAGCTGTTTGCCCTTGCGGCCGCGCACGGAGCGCACGCCGTCGATTTCGCGGGCCGAGAGATTGCGGCTCTGCGGCTTGGACGCACGGCCGATGCCGCTGACGACAAGCCCTTCGGGGCCGGCGGCAATGGCCTGACGCAGTTTTTCGCCCTTGTCGAGGCCCATCAGCGTGACGCCACGGCCGCCATTCTTCAGGCGTTTGACATCTTCCACCCAGAAGGCCAGCAGCCTGCCCTTGTCGCCGCCACCCAGGCCGTCGCTCAGGCAGACGATGGAAGTCTGGCGGGCTGCATCAAAGAGCACGGGCTGCAGGGGCGCATCGCCTTCTTCCAGGGTGAGGAAATGTTTGCCTGCCTTCATGCGGCTCTGCCAGTCACCGGCGTTGCAGCACAGGCCATAACCGTGTTCGGTAGCCAGCAGCAGCGCGGTGTCGACATGTGCGGCAAAGGCATAGAGGATCTGCGAGCCCGGTTCCAGTTCGACGAAACTGGTGATGGGCACGCCATCACCGCGTGCGGATGGCAGCGCCGAGACAGCAATGGAATAGACGCGACCGTTGCTGGCCATTGCGTAGAGGTTGTCGGAGGTTTTCACCTCGTAGGCGCCCTGCAGTTCGTCGCCGGTCTTGAAGCTGAACTGCTTCGGATCGTGGCCATGCCCCTGGCGCGCACGCACCCAGCCCTTGGCGGAAATGATGACGGTGACGGGCTCCTCGACCTGCTTCGCCTCGACGGCAGCCTTGTCGGCAGCCTCGATCAGCGTGCGGCGCTCGTCGCCATAGGTCTTCACGTCGGCCTCGATTTCCTTGATGACGGCCTTTTTCAGCGCACTGTCGCTGTTGAGCAGCGTCTGCAGCTTGCCGCGCTCGTCGTGCAGGGACTTGAGTTCCTGCTCGATCTTGATCGCTTCGAGACGGGCCAGCTGGCGCAACCGGATTTCGAGGATGTCTTCGGCCTGACGGTCGGAGAGGCCGAATGCCTCGATCAATGCAGGCTTGGGCTCATCCGATTCACGGATGATGCGGATGACCTCGTCGATGTTGAGCAGGACGATCTGCCGGCCTTCGAGGATGTGGATGCGGTCATCGACCTTGGCCAGCCGCCAGGCACTGCGGCGGCGGACGGTGTGCAGACGGAACTCGATCCATTCCTGCAGGATTTCCAGCAGGGTCTTCTGGCGTGGCCGGCGGTCGAGCCCCAGCATGACCAGGTTGATCGACACCGTGGTTTCGAGACTGGTGGCCGCCAGCAGGGTGTTGATGAGCAGCGATTGCTCGATCTTCGAGGTCTTGGGTTCGATGACCAGGCGCACCGCAGCCTCTCTGCCACTTTCATCACGCACCGCATCCATCACGCCGAGGATGTGGGCCTTCGCCTGCACCTGCTCGGGCGTGAGCGTCTTCTTGCCAGTCTTGACCTTGGGGTTGGAGATTTCCTCGATTTCTTCGAGCACGCGCTGGGTGGAAACCCCGTGCGGCAACTCGTCGATGACCAGCTGCCACTGGTTGCGGGCCAGCTCCTCGATGTGATGGCGCGCACGCACGCGAATGGAGCCACGACCGGTACGATAGGCTTCGGACAGCTCCTCGGCGCTGCTGATGATCTGACCGCCACCGGGGAAATCCGGGCCGGGCAGCAATTGCATCAGCTCGTCATGCCCGAGTTTCGGGTCGCGGATGAGCGCGATGGCTGCGTGGGCCACCTCGTTGAGGTTGTGCGAGGGAATTTCGGTGGCCATTGCCACGGCAATGCCCGATGAGCCATTGAGCAGCACCATCGGCAGCCGGGCCGGCAGCATGTCGGGTTCGGTACCCGAGCCATCGTAGTTGGGAATGAAATCCACCGTGCCCTGGTCGATTTCATCGAGCAGCAGCCGCGCATGGGGCGTGAGCCGCGCCTCGGTGTATCGCATGGCAGCCGCACCATCGCCATCGCGCGAGCCGAAGTTGCCCTGCCCGTCGACCAGCGGATAGCGCAGGGAAAAATCCTGCGCCATGCGCACCATCGCGTCGTAGGCGGCGCTGTCGCCATGCGGGTGGTATTTGCCCAGCACATCACCCACCACACGCGCCGATTTCACCGGCTTGGCAGCGGGGCCCAGCCCCATTTCGTGCATGGCATAGAGAATGCGTCGCTGCACCGGCTTCTGGCCATCGCCCACATCGGGCAGCGCCCGGCTGCGGATGGTGGATATCGCGTAATCGAGATAGGCACGCTCGGCATAGCGCGCCAGCGTCAGGCCATCGTCACCGTCATCGCCATCATCGCGGTCGATCACGGCATCTTCAATCTTCTGCTGCATCAGTTCACCCTGTTCAGATGTCGGCACGGGCCTGGTCGCCCTTCTCTTCGAGCCAGCTGCGGCGGCCTGCTGCTTCACCCTTGCCCATCAGCATGGTGAACTGCCGCTCGGTGTCGGGCACATCCACGGCGCCATAGCGCACCTGCGACAGGCTGCGGGTAGCGGGGTTGAGCGTGGTTTCCCAGAGCTGTTCGGCGGTCATCTCGCCCAGACCCTTGAAGCGCGACACGCTCCAGCTGCCCTCCTTCAGGCCATCCTTGCGCAGCTTGTCCTCAAGATGCTTCAGCTCACGCTGGTCGAGGCAATAGAGCTTGCGGATGGGCTGCTTGCCACGTGCGGGTACATCCACCCGGTAGAGCGGCGGCCGGGCCACATAGATGTGCCCCGCGTCGATGAGCGCCGGAAAATGCCGGAAGAACAGCGTGAGCAGCAGCACCTGGATGTGCGAGCCGTCCACGTCGGCATCGGAGAGGATGCAGATCTTGCCGTAGCGCAGCCCCGACAGATCGACACTGGCACCGCGTGCGTGCGGATCGACGCCGATGGCGACCGAGATGTCGTGGATCTCGTTGTTGGCAAAGAGCCGGTCGCGCTCGGTTTCCCAGGTGTTGAGCACCTTGCCGCGCAGGGGCAGCACGGCCTGGCACTCCTTGTCGCGGCCCATCTTGGCCGAACCACCGGCGGAATCACCCTCCACCAGGAACAGTTCGTTGCGGGCAATGTCGGTGGCTTCGCAGTCGGTGAGCTTGCCGGGCAGCACGGCCACGCCCGAGCCCTTGCGCTTCTCGACCTTCTGAGCCGAGCGCTGCCGGGCCTGGGCCTGACGGATGACGAGTTCTGCCAGCTTTTTCGCCTGATCGACGTGCTGGTTGAGCCAGAACTCGAAACTGGTGCGCACGAAGCCGGAAACCAGTCGCACGGCATCGCGCGAGCTGAGACGCTCCTTGGTCTGGCCCTGGAACTGCGGGTCGAGCACACGCGCCGAGAGCACGAAGCTGGCGCGTGCAAAAGCATCTTCGGCCATCAGGCGCACGCCCTTGGGTTGCAGGCCGTGCAATTCGATGAAGCCACGGATGGCCGTGAAAATGCCCTCACGCAGGCCCGATTCGTGCGTGCCACCGGCCGGCGTGGGAATGAGGTTGACGTAGGATTCACGTGCGAGCTGCCCGGCCTCGGTGAAGGCCACCACCCAGTGGGCGCCCTCGCCTTCGGCGAAATGATCGTCACCGCCCTTCGCGTACTGCTG
>JAUNHU010000270.1 GCA_030523825.1 Lautropia sp.
ATCGCCGCTGCCTTCCACCGGCGAAGGCGCCGTCATGCTTTCGGGAATGGGCAGGCTCATGCCACCTGGCAGGTTCTGCGTGCGCTGGTTGTTGGCATCGGCCGGACGGTCGGCATCGGGGGCTGGCTCTGCCGGCTTCGGAAAATCGGCCAGATACTCGCTCTCGGGGAAGGTGCGTGCCAGAACCCGCACGGCACCGTCACGCAGGTCATGCAGCTGCAGCCGGTCGTAGGAGGTGGCAAGAATGTTCAGCGCCTCCTCGGTGGCAGGCGTGCCCTGATACTGCGCCAGCACCCCTTGCGCCCGGTTGGCCGAAGCCACATAGGCCCCCCGGCTCAGGTAATAGCGCGCCACATGCACCTCGCCCGAGGCCATGCTGTTGACGAGCGCGCGCATCCGGTCGAGCGCATCGGCCCGGTAGCGGCTGTTCGGGAAGCGATTCACCAGCTGCTGGAAGGCGTCATACGACTCGCGGCTGGCCTGCAGGTCGCGCTCGGAACTGTCCTGCCCGGCCCAGCGTGACAGCAGCCCGTCGCGGGTGCTGAAGTTGATGAGTCCCTTCAGATACCAGGCGTAATCCAGCTTCTCGTTGGCCGGATGCAGGCGAATGAAACGGTCGATGGCCGTGAGGGCTTCGGCACGGGCGCCTTCCTTGTAGTGCGCCCAGGCAATGTCGAGCTGCGCCTGCTGTGCATAGCGGCCGAAGGGGTAGCGAGACTCCAGCCGCTCCATGCCCTTGATGGCGCTGGACCAGTTGCCGGCATCCAGGTCTTCCTTGGCGTCTGCATATAATTGCTCGGCACTCCAGTTGGCGGTGGGGTCTTTCTCGATGCTCCCGCAGCCAGCCAGCAGCACGCCCGCTGCCAGCACGCCCAGCCACGCGGCCGCGCGCCTCGGCTTGCCCTGATCGCCCTGCTGATGGATTTCCCGGTCTCTGCTCTGCAACATCCGCTGGATTCCTCCGTAGAAAGCCGATTATAGACAGGGGCAGGGAAGATGCTCAGACGGAAGGAAGCCGGCTGCCCTCAAGGCACAACGCCATCACCCGAACCCCGACACAGCCCATGCCCCTCACCGAGACCAGCAACCTGCCTCCTGCCACCCAGCCGGATCATGATGACGACCACGAACCCGGCAGCACCGATGCTGCTGCGGAAACCCTCGTCATCGACGCCACCGGCGGCCACGGCCAGCGGCTCGACCAGTTTCTGGCAAAGCGCCTCGATGGGGTCTCGCGCACCCGCATCCAGCGCTGGATCGAGCTGGGCGCCGTGCGGGTGGATGGCCGCCTGCGACTGCCGGCAAAGCGTCTCGACGGCTTCGAGCGCATCGAGGTGAGCCCGCAGCCCCACGACAGCGACAACGCCTTTGCGCCCGATCCGGTACCGCTCGACATCGTCTACCGCGATGACGATGTGGTCGTCATCAACAAGCCGGCCGGGCTCGTGACGCACCCTGCGCCGGGCAACTGGCGCAACACCCTGATGAACGGCCTGCTGCATGCCGACAAAAAGGCCGCCAGGCTGCCGCGTGCCGGCATCGTCCACCGGCTGGACCGCGACACCAGCGGACTGCTGGTCTGCGCACGCAGCGAGCGCGCCTTTGCCAGCCTCGTCAGCCAGCTGGAACAGCGACAGATGGGCCGGCGCTACCTGGCCATCGCTGGCGGCATCACGCCGGCACAGGGCACGGTGGACGCCCGCATCGGCCGCGACGAGCGCAACCGCCTGCGCATGGCGGTGGTGGCCGAGCCCGCCGGCAAGACCGCACGCACCCA
>JAUNHU010000076.1 GCA_030523825.1 Lautropia sp.
ATCCGGGGCTGGTGATCGCGATGATCTTCACCAGCATTCCCTTCATCGTGCGCACCGTGCAGCCGGTCATCGAGGACCTGGGCAGCGAGGTCGAAGAAGCCGCCGGCACGCTGGGGGCCTCACGGCAGCAGATCTTCTGGCGGGTGATATTGCCCACGCTGATGCCGGCACTGCTGGCCGGTGCCAGCCAGGCATTCATCCGCAGCCTGGGCGAATTTGGCGCCGTAGTGATGATTGCCGGCAACATCCCCTTCAAGACCGAGATCACCTCGCTGATGATCTTCGTGCGCCTGCAGGAATTCGACTACGCCGCAGCAGCAGCCATCGCCTCGGTGGTACTCATCACCTCGCTCGTGCTGCTCTTTGGCCTGCAACTGCTGCAGGCACGCCTGATGAAATGGCAGCGCAATCCGTGATGAGGAGCAACGACGTGACCCGACGCACCCGCCCCTGTGCCAGCGCATCCCGGCATCGTCTGGCTTCCCCACAGCGCATCCTCTTGCCTGCATCCACCGCATGCCGGTCGGCAAGGCACGAGGGCCGGGAGGCAGCATGAGTCAGACCATGCGCCGCCAAACACCCCGCACACCGCTGCACTGGACACTGGTCCTGCTGGCAGTGACCTGCGCCGTCCTGCTGCTGGTGCTGCCACTGGCAATGATCTTCGCGCAGGTGATCGGCGGCGGCTGGGCATTGCTGCTGGAAAACCTCTCGGCCGATTTCCTGCAACATGCCCTCGGGCTCACACTGATGGCCACCCTGGCCACCATCCCGATCAACCTGGTGTTCGGGCTGATGTTTGCCTGGTGCGTCACGCACTATCGCTTTCGCGGCCGGCGCCTGCTGCTGTCCCTCATCGACATTCCCTACGCCACCTCGCCGGTGGTGGCCGGCCTCTGCTATCTGCTGCTCTACGGGGCCGAGTCGGTGGTGGGCCAGTGGCTGATGGACCGCGACATCCAGCTGATGTTTGCCTGGCCCGGCATCATCATGGTCACGGTGTTCGTCACCTCCCCCTATGTGGCACGGCTGCTGATTCCGCTGATGCAGGCGCAGGGCGACGAGGAAGAACAGGCCGCACTGCTCCTGGGCGCGCGCGGCTGGCAGATCTTCTGGAAAGTGAGCCTGCCCAGGATCCGCTGGGCACTGCTCTACGGCATCATGATCACCAACGCACGTGCCATCGGCGAATTTGGCGCGGTGTCGGTGGTATCGGGCGCCACCATGAACCAGACGCTGACACTGCCGCTGCTGGTGGAGCAGCTGAACAACGACTACAAGACGGCAGCGGCATTCACCGCAGCGGCCATCCTGGCCTGCATGGCCATCCTCACCCTGCTGCTGAAAACCTGGCTTGAAAAACGCGCTCCGTTGCGCTGAGCAGACACCGTCTGCCCGGCGTATGCAGGTAAACTTCCCGGGTTCCGCTATTCAATATCAGGGCCGTTGCCCGGAGTAATCTTTTCATGGACTTTTCATCCCCCGCTTTCTGGGTCGCCGTTGGGCAGATCGTGCTCATCGACATCCTGCTCGGTGGCGACAACGCGGTCGTGATCGCGCTGGCCGTCCGCAAGCTCGACCCCGCCAAACGCCGCCTCGGCATCATCTGGGGCACCGCCGGTGCCATCGGCCTGCGCGTCATCCTCATCGTCTTTGCGCTCACCCTGCTGTCCGTTCCCTTCCTGAAGCTGGTCGGCGGCGTGCTGCTGCTCTGGATCGGCATCAAGCTGCTGGCCCCCGAGCATGAGGACGGGCACGGCAACATCGAAGGCGCCGACAAGCTCTGGGCCGCCATCCGCACCATCATCGTGGCCGACCTGGTCATGAGCATCGACAACGTGATCGCCATTGCCGGTGCCGCCCAGGGCGCCGGCGGCGACCACGAGATTCCGCTGGTCATCTTCGGCCTGGTCGTCAGCGTGCCCATCATCGTCTGGGGCAGCCAGCTGGTCATCAAGCTGATGGATCGCTTCCCGATGGTCATCACCATCGGCGGCATGCTGCTGGGCTACATCGCCGGCGGCATGATGGTCACCGACCCCTTCGTGGTCGAGTACACCACGCCGCACATGCCGCACATCAAGTGGATTGCCGAGGCCATCGGCGCGCTGCTGGTGCTGGCCATCGGCATGTTCCTTGCGCGCCGTCAGAAGGCGAAGGCGCCCGACACACCGGCACACTGAGTGCCGCAGGGCAACGCGACCGGGCGCAGTCTCGCGACAAGCCCGGCGCGACGCCACCACACGGGTGGCCCAAATCGCGTCTCCATCCGGGCAAGGCGCGATTTTCGCGGCAACATGACGCGCACGACCTGTCATGCAGACCTTGCCGGCAATCCGCACCAAGGGGGCTTTCAGCCCCCTTTTTCTTTCATGACGATGGTCAAGGGGGAAAGGCAGGGCACGGCGCTAACATCGTTTCGTCCGCTTCCACTTCGGATGGCGCGCCTGCCTGCCCTGCAGGAATGCCGGCCGGTGCGCAGCCCGAAACCACAACCAGAAGACGCCGGGCAAGCCGGTGCAACCAGACGATGCTGCACTCCATCGAAGAACCCGCCCCCGCCTCGGCAGCCCCGCAGTGGCGCGCCTTTCTCGAACTGGGCTTCCGGCCCCTCTACCTGCTGGGCTGCACCTGGGCACTGGTGTCGATCCTGCTGTGGGTCTACATGCCCCGCATGCTGTCGGCGCCGCTGGGTGGTGTCTTCTGGCACGCGCACGAAATGCTCTGGGGCTTCATCATCACCATTGCGGTGGGCTTCCTGTTCACCGCCGGCAACAACTGGACCGGCATCAACCCGCTGAAAGGCCGGGCGCTGGGCTGGGCCTGCGTGCTGTGGATCGTGGCGCGCGTGGCCTATCTGCTGCCTCATGATGCCGCCTTCTGGGTGGGCGTGGCAGCAGAGACAGCCTTCTTCGGCTGGGCCACGGTGGTGCTTGCCAGCGCCATCTATCGTGCAAAAAGCAAGCGCAACTACGGCGTGCCGCTGCTGGTGCTGGCAATGGGCGCAGCCAACCTGCTGTTCCTGCTTTCCATCTGGGAAGGAGAGTATGACGACATCATGCGCTACTTCCGCACGGGCATGGTGGGCATGGCGGTGGTGGCGCTGCTGGTGGCACGACGGGTGATTCCCTTCTTTGCGATGCGTGCCGTCAGCGGGCTGGAAATTCCGATGCACCTGGAAAGCGGCCGCTGGCAACTCTCTGCTGGCGGTGCTGCCATCCTGTTCACTGCTCTCGACCTCCAGCTGGCTGCAGCAGTCTGCCTCGCACTCTCGGGCGTCATCGCGCTGTGGCAACTGCTCAGCTGGAAGCCACAGGCCGTGCTGCACAAGCCCATCCTGTGGATTCTCTACGCCGGCTACGCCGGCATGGGCCTGGGGCTGGTGGTGGCTGCAATCTGGGCAGCCGGCTGGATCGCACGCCCCGTCTGGTTCGTACACATCATCGGCGTAGCCGGCTTCTCGGTACTCATCATCGGCATGGTCACGCGCACGGCACTGGGCCACCTGGGCCGCCCGCTGCAAACCGACGGCAGCATGGTGTTCTGCTACTGGGCGCTGATCGTATCGGCCGTGTTGCGCATGCTGGCACTGGCAGCCGAGCCCCCCTTCACCACGCCGCTGCTGCACACCTCGGGGCTTGCCTGGATGCTGTGCTTCGGTGTCTACCTGTGGCGATTCATCCCGATGCTCATCCGCCCCCGCATCGACGAGATGCCTGGCACCGGCAAGCACCGTGTCATCCGCCCGAACGTACCGCTGAAGACACAGGCGCCAAAATAGAGCGCATGCAATCAGGCATTCCCGCGAAAGCCTGTCCAGACGTGCGGGGGCGAGACGCCCCACCCCGCAAGAATCCTGGAATGGTTTCAAGGGACGAGCAACGCAGCCACAAAAAAACCGGGAGCCCGCACACGACAGGCATCCCGGTTTTCTTCATCCGGCCACAAGGTCGGAACGGGGAACATGCGGGTATCCGGCACCCCGGCGATTCATCCCGGGCTGCACAACGCCTTGCCCCCGAGACATCAGCGCATCTTCACGGCGGTGCCGCTCACGGCCACCATCATCATGCCGTTGGTTTCGCCCATCACTTCGTAGTCGAAGTCGATGCCGACGATGCCGGTGGCACCCAGCTGCTTCGCAGCCTCGATGGCTTCATCCAGTGCAGCCTGCCGGGCACCGGCCAGCGAGCGCTCGTAGCCACCGGCGCGACCACCCACCACGTCACGCACCGAGGCGAACATGTCACGGAAGATGTTGGCCCCGATCACGGCCTCGCCACTGACGATGCCCAGATAGGTTTCGACCGTGCCCGGCTCTGCCGGAATGGTCGAGAGAAAGAATTTGTCGTCCTTGCGTGAAAACCAGCCCATGTCTGCTCCTGAACGTTGAAAGTGGACCATCCCCGTCGGCGGCGTGCCTGCCCCGACGGGAGCTGGAAGCGGCTTGCCCCAATGCTACCCCATGCCACAGCCGATGCCCTGGTGCTCCCCATCGCACGATGGCGACAGCGATTGCGCCCTTTTCAACGAACCATCTGGCTGACCAGCAACACGACAGCCGCATCGGAGGCCCGGACAAACTGGAGTCTCTCTTTTCCCGGGAACAAATCCGTCAGGATTTCGACAGCCTCGATGTGCTGTTGCTTGAAGAGCAGGAAATCACGCTGCACGAAGGGCTGCTGCACAACGGCACCGGCGCCGTCATCCGTTTCGTGGGGCGACGGCCGGGTTGAGTCAGCGCTTGTCCAGCCGGCGGGAAATGTGGTTGCCGATGACCTGGATGAGCTGGACCATGACGACCAGAATGGCGACGGTGAGCAGCATCACGTCGGTCTGGAAGCGCTGGTAGCCATAGCGGATGGCCAGATCGCCCACGCCACCACCACCCACCACGCCGGCAATGGCGGTGTAGGAGAGGAAGCTGATGCTGAGCACGACCAGCGCCTGCACGAGGCCGGAGCGCGCCTCCACCAGCAGGACTCGGAAAATGATCTGCAGCTCGCTCGCACCCATTGCATGTGCCGCCTCGATGACACCGCGCGGCACGTCGCGCAGGTTCTGCTCGACCAGACGCGCGAAATACGGAATGGCCGCACACGACAGCGGCACGGCGGCCGCCAGCGGGCCGATGGAGGTGCCCACCAGCCAGCGCGTGAAGGGCACCAGCGCCACCAGCAGGATGATGAAGGGGAAGGAACGCACCATGTTCACCACCCAGCCCACCACCGCAAACAGCCAGCGGTTCTGCAGTGACTGACCCGGACTGAGCAGGAACAGCCAGATGCCGAGCGGCCCGCCCAGCAGCACGGCAGCCGACAGGCCGATACCCAGCATCAGAAAGGTTTCGCCGATGGCCGTCCAGAGTTCGGGCAGCACGTCGACGATGGTCGGCGGCAAGGCAGAGAGAAGCGATTCAAACACCGTGGGAGCCCTCCATCTCGACGCCGGCAGCGCGGCGCAGGGTGACGTGTTCGGCATCGGCCTGACGCATCAGCGCCAGTTCGCGCCCCAGCGCCGATACCGGCGACAGCGGCTCGCGGCTGGACAGGTCGAGCTTTTCGACCATGACGCCCTGTTCGATGACCGCTACCTGACGGCAGAGCGCGTGCACCACGGACAGTTCGTGCGTGACGATGACGATGGTGACACCCAGCTTGCGGTTGATGTCGTTCAGTGTCATCAGCACCGAGCGGGTGGTCTCGGCATCCAGCGCCGAAGTGGGTTCGTCGCACAGCAACACGCTGGGCGACGGGGCCAGTGCCCGGGCAATGGCCACCCGCTGCTTCTGGCCGCCCGAAAGCTGTGCCGGATAGTGCTGCAGCCGGTCGCCCAGCCCCACCACCTCGATGCACTCGCGCACGCGACGCTCGATCTCGGCACGGCCATGACGGCCGTGGATGCGCAGCGGAAAGGCCACGTTGTCGAAAACAGTGGCGTTCTGCAACAGGTTGAACTGCTGGAAGATCATGCCGATCTTCTGGCGGGCTTCACGCAGATCGCGCTTGCCCAGCGCCGTGAGTTCCTCACCTGCCACCACCACCCGGCCACTGTCGGGCCGTTCCAGCAGATTGATGAGCCGCAGCAGCGTGGACTTGCCCGCCCCACTTCGGCCGATGAGCCCGAGCGCGTCGCCCTGATTCACTTCCAGCGACACATTGCGCACGGCCTCGAAACGTTTGCCGTCTGCCAGATGGAAGGTCTTGCAGAGGTTCTCAAGCCGGATCAACGGACTGTTCGAGCCAGTCTCAGACACCTTGATTCTCCCGATGGTTGGCGCAGGAAGCCTCCAGGCAGCAGGCCGCTGCGACAGGGATCACTTCGCCTGTCCGGGCCGCCAATGCCTGCAAAAAGCCATGACGCCAGCCGGGTAAACAAAAAGGACGATGTTAACGCAACACCTCACCCGCATCATCCGTCCCGCCCGCCTTGTCGGCAATGTCCAGTTCACGGATTTTGCGGGTGATGGTGTTGCGGCCAATGCCCAGGCGACGCGCAGCCTCGATGCGATGACCGGCGGTATGCCGCAGCGCCTCCCCCACCAGAACACGCTCGAACTCGGCCGTCAGCGCCGGCATCAGGTCGGTGCGTTCCGGGTCGGCAAGCAGGTCACGCAGGCGCATCGCCAGCAACCCGCTCCAGGACGCCGGCGTGGGCAGCAGCGAAGCGACCGCACCCTGCCCGCTCTGCGGATCGGCATCCCCCGGAAAAACCGATGCCACACCCTGCCCGGCCGTTATTTCCGGCGGCAGATCGGCCACCGTGATGAGCGACGACGCCGTCATCACCGTCAGCCACTGACAGACGTTCTCCAGCTGGCGCACATTGCCCGGCCAGTGGAAGGAGGCAAGCATCTGCAGCGCATCGGCGCTCAGCCGCTTGGGCTCGGTGGCAAGCGCCGCAGCGCTGCGCGCCAGAAAATGTGCAGCCAGCACCGGCACGTCCTCGGCCCGCTCGCGCAGCGGTGGCAAACGCAGGCGAATCACGTTCAGGCGATGAAAAAGGTCTTCACGAAAACGCCCTTCCCGCACGCGGGCATCCAGATCCTGATGGGTGGCGGCAACCACCCGCACATTGCAGCGGATCGACTGATTGCCCCCCACCCGATAGAAGCTGCCCTCCGACAGCACCCGCAGCAATCGCGTCTGCATGTCGGCCGGCATGTCGCCGATCTCGTCGAGAAAGAGCGTGCCCCCCTCGGCCTGCTCGAATCGTCCCTGCCGTGCCGCCTGCGCCCCGGTAAAGGCACCTCGTTCGTGCCCAAACAACTCGGATTCGAGAAGATCTGCCGGAATCGCCGCCATGTTGAGCGCAACAAAGGGCTTGCGCGCCCGGACACTGTGTTCGTGCAAGGCCCGGGCCACCAGCTCCTTGCCGCTGCCCGACTCACCAGTGATGAGCACGGTGGCAGCAGATTGCGACAACCGCCCGATGGCACGATAGACCACCTGCATGGCCGGCGCCCGCCCCAGCAAGTCGCCCGCCGGCACCTCCACATCTTCCGTGGCGCGCACGGCGTCTGCACGGGTGCGCAGCGCACGCTGGATCATGTCGACCGCCTGAACCAGATCGAAAGGCTTGGGGAGGTAGTCGAAGGCGCCTGCCTGAAAGGTGGAGACCGCGCTGTCCAGGTCGGAATAGGCCGTCATGATGATGACCGGCAGGGCCGGATGCTGCTGCCGAACCTGATACAGCAATTCGATGCCGCTGGCACCGGGCATGCGGATGTCGGAAACCAGCACCGCCGGTTCATGCTCGCCCAGTGCTGCCAGCACCTCGGCCGCCTGCGGGAAACTGCGTACCCGCAGCCCCGCACGTCCCAGCGCACGCTCCAGCACCCAGCGGATCGACTGGTCATCATCCACGACCCAGACTTCCGGCCCTCCCTGCCTGCCTGGCGCGCTTATCGCATTCATCCCCGACATAGTCAGTCTCTCCCTCATACCAGCGGCAACAGAATGCGGAAATCCGTCCGCCCCGGCCGACTCTCGCATTCGATGCTGCCCCCATGCCTTTCGACGAATGCCTGTGCGAGCGTCAGCCCCAGACCACTGCCTCCCTCGCGGCCACTGACCAGAGGCAGGAACATGCGATCCTGCAGGGCTGGCGGCACACCCGGACCATCGTCGATGACATGCAGGGCCAGCGCCAGCCGATACCCCACACGCGCAAGCACCACATGGCGGGCAATTCTCGTCTTCAAGATGATACTGCCCTGCCCGTTCATGGCCTGCGCCGCATTGCGGACCAGATTCAGCAGTGCCTGGATAAGCTGCTCACGGTCGGCCTGCAACTCGGGCAGACTGGCGTCGTAGTCCCGCTCGATCCGCAGCGCCTGCGGGTACTCTGCCTGCACCAGCAGCCGCACCTGCTCGCAGACTTCATGGATGTTGATGGTTTCCAGCGGCTGCATCGGCCGGCCCGACACCAGCAGACGGTCGAGCAGCTTCTGCAACCGGTCCACTTCACGGATGATGACACCGGTGTAATCGCGCAGCGCAGCGGAATCGGAATCGGTTTCCAGCAGTTGCGCTGCACCGCGAATGCCGCCCAGCGGATTGCGGATTTCGTGCGCCAGATTGCGCAGCACCTCCCGATGGGCACGGGCGGCATCATGCTGCTGCTCCTCGCGGTCGATGCGACGATGACGGGTGTCATGCAGCTCCAGCAGCATCAGCTCGGCGGGAGATTCGTGCATCACGGCCAGACAGTGCACCGGAACCGGATCTGCCCCGGGAATGGCAAGCGCCAGATCGAGTCCATGCTGCACGAAGCGCTGCTGACGCAGTTCTTCCAGCAGGGCATGCAGGGGTTGCGCGTCCTTGAACAAGGCATCGACATTCATGCCCCTGATGCGCCGGGCATCCAGCCCGAAAAGCTGGCAGGCAGCCAGGTTGATGAACATCACCTGGCCATGCGGATCGAGCACCAGCGCGCCCGATCCCAACAGGTCGAGTCCGGCAAAGGGGTTCCGATCTTCTTCTTCGCCAGACATCGACAGCATTCACTCAGTAAGGCAGAAGCCTCATCGCAGCGAATCGAGTTCCCGCTGCAGCGACGAGACATTCTGTTCTGCCTGCGTCACCTGCTGCTTCAGGCTCTCGACCCGGTCGAGATACTTCTGGTAGTTGCGTTCATCGGCGTGCCGCTCGGGCGCGCCGTCGTTGTATGCCTTGCGAGCCTCTTCCAGACGGCTCTGCTCGCGGGCCAGTTCGGTTTCGAGAATCCGGCGGCGGTCGGAGTCACGCCCGCGCTGCTGGCTCTGGCTGACACGGGCACCCGACGAGGCCCCCGACGTGCTGCCATTGCGCAGAACCTCGGGCAATTTTGCAGCCGGCACGCTGTTGATCGGCGGCAGATCGAGCAGCTCGCAGCCCTTGCCCGGCGAATTCTGGTAGAGCGGCGTGCCGTTGGGGCCGTCACAGCGATAGACGCGCGTGGCCGACTGGGCCGAAGCCAGCGATGCGACAGAAGAAGCAAGGCAGAAGACCAGCGCTGCCGACATCACCCAGCCAGGGGCAGGATGAACAGAAGCGCGTTGCAGAGCGGAGCGTGAGAGGCGATTCATGCGGCGATACCCGAAAAGGTTCCAGACACGGATGCCCTGAACCAGCACCGGCAAGCCCTGCATGATCGGCAGGCGCCGGCATCGTCGATGCACGCCGGGTTCGGGACAGGGGCAGTCTACCGGCAAAAAACGCCGATGTATTCCCCGGCGCTGACGCGCACGCAACGCCCGCACGCCAGATGCCCCGCCGGTCAGCCGGCCGCGCGCGCTGGTCTGCGCGCGGCGCCGAACGGTCGGATCAGCAGCTGTAGTACATGTCGAACTCGACCGGGTGCGGAACCATCCGCAGGCGTGTCACCTCGTCCATCTTCAGCGCAATGAAGGCGTCGATGAAGTCGTTGCTGAACACGCCGCCGCGGGTCAGGAACTCGCGGTCACGGTCGAGATGCTCCAGTGCCTGATCGAGCGAATGGCAGACGGTCGGGATCTTCGCATCTTCCTCGGGCGGCAGATCGTAGAGGTTCTTCTCGGCCGGATCGCCGGGGTGAATCTTGTTCTGCACGCCGTCCAGACCGGCCATCAGCAGCGCGGCAAAGGCCAGATACGGGTTGGCGGCCGGATCGGGGAAGCGCGCCTCGATGCGACGAGCCTTCACGCTGGACACGAAGGGGATGCGGATGGAGGCCGAGCGGTTGCGTGCCGAGTAGGCAAGCTTCACCGGCGCCTCGTAGTGCGGCACCAGCCGCTTGTACGAGTTGGTGCTGGGGTTGGTGATGGCATTCAGCGCACGGGCATGCTTGATGATGCCGCCAATGTAGTAGAGCGCGAACTCCGACAGCCCGGCGTACTTGTCGCCGGCAAACAGGTTCTGGCCATCCTTCCAGATCGACTGGTGCACGTGCATGCCCGAGCCATTGTCACCCACCAGCGGCTTCGGCATGAAGGTGACGGTCTTGCCATAGGCATGCGCCACGTTCTGGATGACGTACTTCATGCGCTGCAGCCAGTCGGCACGCTCCACCAGCGGCGCAAACTTGGTGCCGATCTCGCACTGGCCCGCACCCGCCACCTCGTGGTGGTGCACTTCCACCGGCACACCCATCTGCTCCAGCAGCAGCACCATTTCCGAGCGCATGTCCTGGAAGGAGTCGATCGGCGGCACCGGCAGATAACCGCCCTTGATGCCCGGACGATGACCGCTGTTGAAACCATTGAACTTCTTGTCGCTCGACCAGTGGGCTTCCTCGGACTCGATCCGCACCATCGAACCCGACATGTCCTGCTGCCAGGTGATCGAGTCGAAGATGAAGAACTCCGGCTCGGGGCCGAAGAAGGCCACATCACCCACGCCCGACGATTGCAGATAGGCTTCGGCACGGCGCGCCAGCGAACGCGGGTCACGGTCGTAGCCCTTGCCCTCACCCGGCTCCACCACGTCGCAGGTCACGATCAGCGTGGCCTCCTCGCGGAAGGGGTCCATCACGGCGGTGCTGGGATCCGGCATCAGCAGCATGTC
This sequence comes from Lautropia sp., assembly GCA_030523825.1. GTDB lineage: Bacteria > Pseudomonadota > Gammaproteobacteria > Burkholderiales > Burkholderiaceae_E > Lautropia. The sequence goes on from JAUNHU010000076.1 coordinate 11,025, forward strand.
GGACGCCTGCACGCCTTTCCAGCCGCCCAACGATGAGCCGTCGAAGGCCTGCCCGTCGGCGAAGGTGTCCTCATTGAAATGGGAAATCGGCACCGTGATGTGCTGCTCCCGACCTCGAATATCCGAAAAACGCAGATCAACGAACTTGACTTCGTTGTCCTGGATTTTCTTCATCACATCCTTGGGGCTCGCCATTTCTTCTCTCCTGTTGCTGCCAGTCAAAGGCAACCTGTCAAAAATCCTTCTCCGAAGATGCCGTTACCGCCCTGGCAACTTCCCGTCGATACTATCTTTCAGTAAGCATGAATCGTGCCAACCCGGGCAGATCGCCACAAAAAATCTGGCAACCACCAGCCGGCATGTCCGCTATTGTCTGACTGCTTCCGGACAAAATCCGTAAAAACCCTCGTCGAAACGCGCATGATGCGGCGATCTGACGACAGAACGGCACCGAAGCCCTACCGTCGGCACACATTGCGGAACGAAAAGCCGGACATCCGCACGCCACACCGCACCGATCACCTCTCCGGCCCGGCAGAATGTGGTTACAGCCCGCCGCCCCTTTTCAACACAACGGGGGACGCTGCCGCCAGAGACCTCGCCCCCTGAAAGCGGCAGCAAACGCACCACAATGGTGCAGTCTATCGAATCCCGCAAAAAACGCACCATCAAGGTGCAGGAACAAGGCACGGGCAGCTTACGTCAGGCGCGCCCCTGCCGGCAATGCGCAGCCGCCCGGCATGCCCCCACGCCCGACGAAGCTCACCTTTCCGGCAGGAAGATTTCCAGCAGATCGTTGAGAAAATTTCGCCCCTGCGCGGTGGGCACCAGCTGATCGAGGCGATCTTCAAGCAGGCCACGCTCCACCGCCTGGCGCAACTGCGCACGGATGACCGACAGCGGCAGCCCGGTACGCTCCTCGAAGAAGCTCACCGGCACGCCCTCCCGCAGGCGCAGCGCGTTCAGCATGAACTCGAAGGGCAGGTCACGCCCTGCAACCGTCTGGTCGATTTCCAGCGCATTGCCGGCCAGCACCGTCTCCATGTAGCGGCGCGGGTGCTTGTAGCGCGCCTGGCGCACGATCCGGTCGGGAAAGGAAATCTTGCCGTGCGCACCGGCGCCAATGCCCAGGTAATCGCCAAAGGTCCAGTAATTCAGGTTGTGCTGCGCCCGATGGCCCGACCTTGCCCAGGCCGAAACCTCATAATTTTCGTACTCGTCCGAGAGCGCCGCCACGATCGCATCCTGCATCTCCGCAGAGAGATCATCGTCGGGCACCGGTGGCGGAAAGCGCGCAAACAGCGTGTTCGGCTCAAGCGTGAGGTGATACCACGACATGTGCGGCGGCTCGAAAGCCAGTGCCTCGGCGAGATCACGCTTCAGGCCATCCAGATCCTGCCCCGGCAGCGCATACATCAGGTCGAGGTTGAAGGTCTCGAACAGCTCGCCTGCCGCCTCAGCCGCCGCCCTCGCCTGCCGGCTGTCATGCACCCGACCCAGCGCCTTCAGGCGCTCATCGGAAAAACTCTGGATGCCGAGCGACAGCCGGTTCACGCCAGCCGCACGAAAATCCGCAAAACGCGCCCGCTCGAAGGTACCGGGGTTGGCCTCCATCGTCACTTCAGCATCGGCCAGCAGTGGCAGCCTCGCACGGATCGACGACAGCAGCCGGTCAATGCCCTCGCCGCTGAACAGGCTGGGCGTGCCGCCACCAATGAACACCGTGACGACCCGCCGACCCCAGATCAGCGGCAAGGCCGCATCCAGATCGGCCTCCACCGCAGACAGGTAGGCATTCTCGTCCACCCCGCCCTCCGGCGCCTGATGCGAGTTGAAATCGCAATACGGACACTTGCGGATGCACCAGGGCAGATGCACGTAGAGGGACAGCGGCGGCAGCGCGGAGAGCTGCACCTGCCGGCTGGAATGCAGGCGTATCGGCGCAGCCTTCAGCGTGCTGTCGTTTTTCGGGGGCTGCCACACCAGTGGCTGCGAAACAGGAGGGTTGACCGGTTCTTTCATGCCCAAGGAGCCTCCCCGAGCCCCGCTGCAGATCCAGGCCCGGGCAGATCACCGAGACCACCCCGGCATGCGCGGCCGCAAACCTTCCTCACCCGGCAGGGCATGAGCCCCTCAAGCGCCAACCTCACACTCACACCCCAACACCCATGTCGTACCCCGCCTCGGCCAGCAGGGTCTGAAAGCGTGTGAGTGCGCGCCGGCGATGGCTGAAGGCGTTCTTCTGCTCGGGCGTGAGTTCGGCCGCCGACACCTCGAATTCATCGGGCTTGAAGATGGGGTCATAACCGAAGCCGCCCTCGCCGCGCGGGGCCGGCAGCAGCGTGCCCCACCACAGGCCCTCGGCGATCAGCGGGCGCGGGTCATCGGGCGATGCCACCCACACCACCACGCTGTAGAAATAGGCGCGCACTGGCTGCGGCAAAGCTCTTGTCTGGACCAGCAACTGCGCGATGTTGGCCGGGTCGAGCAACGCACGCCCACCACCAGCCAGACGCTCGCGCTCGGTCGCATCCGTTATCACGTCCAGCGCATAGCGCGCCGACCGCACACCCGGCGCACCGCCCAGCGCGGGCACACACAGGCCGGAATCGTCGGCCAGCGTGGGCAGGCCGCTTGCGCGCGCACCGTGCCGTGCCTTGGCCAGAGCGTTCTCCACGAAGCCCGGCCACGGCTCGTCGGCATCGGCAATGCCCAGCTCGGCCTGACTGGAAAGCTGCACGCCCAGCGGCGACAGCATCGCCCGCAATTCCTT